>NZ_CP047030.1:2565000-2907500 GCF_009796825.1 Algibacter sp. L3A6 | reverse complement strand
TACGGTTTATAGATATGAACAAAGTGGAGAACTCCATGGACTAACTCGAGTTAGAGGCTTTACTCAAGATGATGCGCATATTTTTTGCACCCCAAAACAATTAGATGAAGAGTTTAAAAGCGTAATTGATTTAGTACTTTATGTATTTGGATCTTTAGGTTTTGAAAACTTTACTGCTCAGGTTTCTGTAAGAGATCCTCAAAATCCCGACAAATACATTGGTGATGTTGCCAATTGGGAAAAAGCAGAGCAGGCTATTATTAATGCAGCTACCGATAAAGGTTTAGATTTTATTATAGAAGAAGGAGAGGCTGCTTTTTACGGTCCGAAACTAGATTTCATGGTGAAAGATGCCCTAGGAAGAAAGTGGCAACTTGGTACAATACAAGTAGATTATAACCTCCCTGAGCGCTTTGAATTAACGTACAAAGGCAGTGATAACGAGGTTCATCGCCCTGTTATGATACACCGTGCTCCTTTTGGAAGTATGGAACGCTTTGTGGCATTATTATTGGAACATACAGGTGGTAACTTCCCGCTTTGGCTTATGCCAGTGCAGGTAATTATTTTATCTATTAGCGAGAAATATGAAAAATACTCGGAAAAAGTTTTAAATTTGCTAGAAAATGACGAAATTCGCGCCCTTGTAGACCATAGAAATGAAACTATTGGGAAGAAGATTAGAGAATCTGAAATGCAAAAACACCCGTATATGATTATTATAGGGGAACAAGAAGAGCAAGAAGGCAAAATATCTGTACGCCAACACGGTGGAGAAGATTTAGGAATGATATCCGTTGACGACTTCTCTGAAATAATAAAGAATGAGATTAAAAAAACGTTAAAATCGTTTTAACAACAAAATACAATTAAGTTTAATTTAAAATTTTAAGGCCATAGCAATTAGAAGAAGACATCAACCGAGAAGGGTTTCACAAGAGGATAAACACAAGATAAACTCGAAAATTACAGCACAAAAACTGCGTCTTGTAGGAGACAACGTTGAAATCGGTATTTATACCAAAGGTGACGCTATGCGAATAGCTGACACACAAGGATTAGATCTTGTAGAAATATCACCAAATGCTGAGCCCCCTGTTTGTAAGGTTATGGACTATAAAAAGTTTCTTTACGAACAAAAGAAGCGTGATAAGGCTTTAAAATCTAAAGCTACAAAAGTGACTATCAAAGAGATTCGTTTTGGACCTCAAACTGATGATCATGATTACGCATTTAAAAGGAAGCATGCCGAAAAATTCCTTAAAGAAGGTGCAAAGCTAAAAGCATTTGTGTTTTTTAAAGGACGTTCTATTATATTTAAAGAACAAGGCCAAATCCTGTTACTACGTTTAGCTCAAGATCTAGAAGAACTTGGAAAAGTAGAACAAATGCCAAGACTGGAAGGTAAACGTATGACTATGTTTATTGCTCCTAAAAAGTAAATTGCCCTAATTTATTAGGATAAAGATAAGTTGCCAAATGCATTTGGCAGAAAAATAATTAAGCGAAATAATTAAAATCTAGGAGAAAAAAATGCCTAAAATGAAAACAAAATCTAGTGCTAAAAAGCGTTTCAAGCTTACTGGTACTGGTAAATTAAAAAGAAAGCACGCTTTTAAAAGTCACATCTTAACAAAGAAGTCTAAAAAGCGTAAGCTAGCACTGCGTCATGATACATTAGTACATAAAGCAGACGAAAATAACATTAAAACAATGTTGCGTTTAAAATAAACACAACCTGTTTTAACGTTGGTTAAATAAATTATAAACCCTGGAGTTAGGCTCAATTTATAAAAAGTGTCTATTTATAGACCGCCTACTACAAAAAAACAATTAAAATTATGCCAAGATCAGTAAATTCTGTAGCAAAAAGAGCCCGTAGAAAAAAGGTTCTAAAACAAGCAAAAGGTTACTTTGGACGTCGTAAAAACGTTTGGACAGTAGCAAAAAATGCGGTTGATAAAGCGATGCAATACTCGTACAGAGACCGTAGAAATAAAAAGAGAACATTCCGTGCATTATGGATCACGCGTATTAACGCAGGAGCCCGTTTACATGGTTTATCTTATTCTCAATTTATGGGGAAATTAAAAGCTAATGATATCGAATTAAACCGTAAGGTTTTAGCCGATTTAGCTATGAACAACCCAGAGGCTTTTAAAGCCGTAATCGAGAAAGTAAAATAAGGCGTTCCGCCTATTGTAAAACATATTATTCGCTTAATAAAAAAAAATCCGATTCTTAATTGAATCGGATTTTTTTATGCCTTTTATTTAAATAAGTTAAGTACATATTAAAGGTAAATCAATTTAGTTATCTGAAATACGGATACGCAAAGTAGTAACACACCTATAACTCTATTTACACGCTTGGTCACATTTGACACCTTTACCTTTAGAACATCACTAAACTTACTATATGCATACAACACTAAAAGTTTACCGAGGTACGCACCTGTTAAAAACAAAACAAAAAGCTTATAGTTTACAGCAAAGCTTAAATCTATTATATTACTATTTAAATATGTGGTTATAAATATCCAATAAATAAGAACCGTTGGATTAACTAAACCTAAAAAGAAACCTAACATTTGTTTTGAAACCGGCCTTCTCCTTTTTTTAATTATCACACACTCATCATTCTCATCTTTAACGCACTCTGTTCTTCCTGAGAGAAGAATGGCACCAACTACAATAAAAATAGCTACAATAGTATACTGTAACCAAATATTCATATTAATAAACATTTCTATTTGGCTGTTAAAACTGATAGCAAATACTATTAAAATAAGTTCTGCAAAAGCAGCAGGGTATACTATTTTTAGAGCACTTTCTACGTTTTCTTTAATGGTTGTGTTTATCACTGCAATATTTGTAGTACCCAAAGGAAGTGCGCCAAGTACCGCTGCAGAAAAACCAATAAGTAAATAAAGAATCAAATCCATCTTTTCTAACTTCGATTTATTTGTTTCCAGTTCGTATCTGCCTTTTCCTTTAAGTTGTCTGGAGATTCGTCTAACCAAGATTTAAGGGTATTAATTCCCCATGAATTGTAAAACAAGTATAATTTACCATCTCTAATTTCGTAAGTTTCTGGATCTACGGAAACTTTGTCTCCCTTTACAGCAATCGCATAAGCACAATATCCGCCATATTCCGGTACGTACTTTTCAGGATTTTCATTAAAAGTGTCTAGATTGCTTTGTGTTGAAAATTTGAACTTTCCTCCTTTGTAGTTCGCTACATAAGAATCATTTCCTTTTTTAGGTGCATTATTAAAATATGAAACGACATCGAAACCTTCTATTACAAAACCTTTTTTAGTATTGAAATCGATGTTTTGAGCGAATATAGTTTGACTAAATACGAAGAGAATTAGAGCTATTAAATTTTTCATTAGTTAGGTATTAATATTATTTATTGTTATTACTTTATTTTCCAAGAGCACTTTAAATTGTAATCATATCTCAAGGTTATGCTAAAGTAAGTCGCAATGCCCCGTGCATCCTTTCAAATAAAGAAATTCAAAAGGTTTATCTTTAGTCAAAACAACATCGTAATTATAGTTTATTCTAAAAATTTTGGCAAAAAAAAGAGCGTCTATCTATTTTAGATAAGCGCTCTTTTTTATTTTATTCAGAATCTATTGCTGCAATTTAGTAATTCATTTCACATACCAAAAGCACTGATAACTATTTGTCTTGCTCCTCCATAATCGCGATGTTCGCATAAATAAATACCTTGCCAAATACCTAAATTTAATTTACCATTAGTAATTGGTATTTGAACTGATGATCCTAATAGGGATGCTTTAATATGAGCAGGCATATCATCAGGTCCCTCATAAGTATGCTTATAATATGGTGCGTTTTCTGGAATCATTTTATTAAAATGACTTTCAAAATCCGTTCTAACAGTACTATCTGCATTTTCGTTAATAGTTAAACTTGCTGATGTATGCTTAACAAAAACCTGTAATTGCCCTATTTGAATCTCTACAATTTCAGGAATTGCATCCAAAATAGTATCTGTTATTAAATGAAAGCCTCTTTTATGAGGTTCTAATTTAATTTCTTTTTGAAAAATTTTCATTTAAAACAAAACTTTTACCATTATTTTCCATCTTTGGCTATTTCCGAAATGGCTTTTTTAAACTCTTTCCAATCAATTTTATCATCACCATCCTTATCATAACCATCAATCAATTTTGATGACACTAATCCTCGAATAAAACCATTAATCTCAGCTTCCTTAAGTAAAGCTACTATTTCACTTTTAGATAATTTACCGTCTCCACTTTTATCAAAAAAGTTAAATGCGTCTTCTGGAGTTTCAAAATGATTGGTAAGAACTATTTGTATTTTGTTGAGTATTGCTTTTTTTGATGCCATGTTTTTAAGTTTTTATTGTTATAAATTAAAAATAAGAGCTACTATGTTTTCTGTTTCTTCTTTTTTGCAGCAGGAAATAACACATTATTAAGAATTAATCTGTAACCCGGTGATGTTGGATGTAAATCCAATTCCGTTTTAGGGTCTCCAACACGGTGTTGATAATCTTCAGGATCGTGCCCGCCATAAAATGTAAAGAAGCCTTTTCCCTTTATGCCATGGATATATTTTGCTTCGCCATTGGTTTTATTTTCACCCATAACCAAAACGTTCGATTTTATTTCATCTCGAGTAAAAGATGTTGTTTGCCCCATAAAACCTTTAACTAAAGCGGTATGATTTTGACACAACATAGATGGAATAGGATCCCATTTTGCTGAGAATTCCATAAGAGAAAAATAATCGGTTGTTTTACTTACCTTGCGTTTCTGCGTCATATCAATAGAAGAAAACTCGTAAACCGTAGGACTTCTCTCTAATTGATAATTAGTAAATGCAAATGTTTTATTGAAATTTATTTTATTTTGATATCCTGCATCGCTCCCATCGCCATCAAACATAGGTTCGCAAATATCTACACCTTCTGCCGATAGGGCAATATCAAAACTATCTGTAGCGCTACACATAGCAAACATAAAACCACCACCGACAACATAGTCTCTAATTTTATGAGCTACTGCAGATTTTTCTTCAGAAACTTTATTGTATCCTAATTTTTGAGCTAGAGTTTCTGCTGCTTGTTTCTCGTTTATATACCACGATGCCGCGCGATAAGCTCCATAGAATTTACCGAATTGTCCGGTAAAATCTTCATGATGCAGGTGCAACCAATCGAATAATAATAAACCATCGTTTAAAACTTCTTCATCATAAACGGTTTCATAAGGAATTTCGGCATAGTTTAACACCATAGTTACAGCATCATCCCAAGGTAATTTTCCTTCTGGCGTATAAACCGCAATTTTTGGGGCCTTTTCTAAAACAACGGCTTCCATATTTTGGCTAGGACTACTTATGTCTTCCAAAATAGCTTCCGCTTTAGCGTTAGAAATAACATCGAAAGATACACCTCGTATTTGGCATTCTCTTTGAATAGCTTCCGTATCGGGAAGTAAAAACGAACCACCTTGATAATTAAGGAGCCATTTTACTTTAAGATCTTTATTAAGAACCCAATAGGTAATTCCGTATGCTTTTAAGTGATTTTTTTGATTATCTACACCCATAGGAATAAAAACATAGGATGCGTAGGTTTTACATGCTAAGCATATAAATAATAATGTAAAGATTATCTTTTTCAATTTGAGATTGCCTAAAAATAATTTCTCAGTTAATTAATAAAAATCAACTGAGAAATTGAATTATATAAGCGAAAGATACTTAATTTTTGTGGGGATAAAAAACAGTATTTATGATTCTATTTGATAAAATCGATACTATTTTTGGACTATTTCTAGGAATAATTTTCCTTTTTTGAGATTGAAAATCTCTATATAAATTCTATAATAAACTAATTAACACTAAAATGGTACTTCGTTATCATCATCATTAAATGAACTTCCAAAAGCTTGGTCTGGACTCGCCTTAAAATTATCAGCTTGGAAGGTATCATCATTTGCAGCCGCATTCATTTTAGAATGGAATTCAAACGGTGAATCAAAATCATCTAAATTGTCGAACTTACCTAAGTTACCGATAAATTTCAGTCTAATATTTTCTAAACCACCATTACGGTGTTTTGCAATAATAAATTCGGCTTGGCCTTCTGTTGGAGAGCGTTCATCATCATCCCATTCATCAATTTTATAGTATTCAGGACGATAAATAAAACTTACAATATCGGCATCCTGCTCAATCGCACCAGATTCACGTAAATCCGATAGTAACGGACGCTTACTTCCTCCACGTGTTTCCACCGCACGAGATAATTGAGATAGTGCAATTACTGGCACCATTAATTCTTTGGCTAATGCTTTTAAGTTTCGAGAAATCATCGAAATCTCCTGTTCACGGTTTCCTCCATGGCTCGATCCTCCTGTCATTAACTGTAAGTAATCAATCATGATTAATTTTATACCATGTTGAGACGATAAACGACGCGCTTTTGCACGTAAATCGAAAATAGAAAGTGACGGCGTATCATCAATAAATAATGGTGCTTTTTCTAAACTTTTTACTTTTACGTTAAGTTGTTCCCATTCGTGCTTTTCGAGCTTACCTGTTCTTAATTTTTCTGAAGACAAACCTGTTTCACTAGAAATTAAACGCATAATTAACTGTACAGATGCCATCTCTAATGAGAAAAAGGCAACGGGTACATTTTGATCTACAGCAATATTTCGTGCCATAGATAAAGTTAATGCCGTTTTACCCATACCAGGACGTGCCGCAACAATAATTAAATCGGAAGGTTGCCACCCTGAGGTTAATTTATCTAGTTTGGTAAATCCTGTTGGAATACCACTCAAACCTTCTTTATTAGAAATTTCTTCAATCTTCTTTTTGGCCTGAATTACTAAATCTTGAGCGGTTTCACTAGATTTTTTAATATTACCCTGTGTAACTTCATATAATTTAGACTCGGCTGTATCTAATAAATCGAATACATCTTTAGTTTCATCGTAAGCATCTTCAATAATTTCATTTGAAATTTTTATTAAACTACGCTGAATAAATTTTTGCAGAATAATACGTGCGTGAAACTCAATATGCGCAGAAGATGATACTTTTTGCGTTAAAGAAATGAGGTAAAAATCACCACCTGCTTGCTCTAACTTTGCATTTTTCTTTAACTGTGTTGAAACGGTTAATAAATCGACAGGTTCACTATTTTCAAATAACGTAAAAATAGCTTCAAATATATGTTGATGTGCTTCTTTATAAAATGCATCGGGTGCTAAAATATCGATAACTTCATCGACACCTTTTTTATCAATCATCATTGCCCCTAAAACAACCTCTTCTAAATCAATCGCTTGAGGAGGTATTTTTCCTTTTTCGAGGCTTATTAGTGTGCTTTTATCGACTTTATATCCCTGAACGGGGTTTGGTTGTTTCATAACTACGAAAGTAATTAAAATTGAAGTAGGTTTATAGATTTTTACGGCTATGATTGTTAACCATTGGTTAACAATTTAACTGTTAATAACTTAAATATATTGTGAATAAGCATAAAAAAAATCTGAAGTGATACCCTTCAGATTTTTTTCTTAAGTATGTTTTCTATGGGTTAGTCTTTGTAAACCCCCATTTGTAGATATTTATCCATACGTTGGGCAACTAAATCTTTTTCTGATAACTTTTTTAACACCTCATAATGTTTTGTAATGGCATTACTAACCGATGTAAAAGTTTTTGTTCTATCGCGATGTGCGCCTCCAAGAGGTTCTTTTATAATCTCATCAACAATTTTTAGCTTTTTCATATCAGGTGCCGTTAACTTCAACGCTGATGCAGCTAATTCTTTATACTCCCAACTA
This sequence comes from Algibacter sp. L3A6, assembly GCF_009796825.1. Lineage (GTDB taxonomy): Bacteria > Bacteroidota > Bacteroidia > Flavobacteriales > Flavobacteriaceae > Algibacter. The sequence continues at coordinate 2,899,631 of NZ_CP047030.1, read as the reverse complement.
CGCCATAAAATAGACGAACATGATTCTGGAGAAATAACAGAATACCATGTATTTTCTAACATCATAACAACATCTCCAACACCTATACCTAATGCTCCACCTGATGCACCTTCACCAACAACTATAGTTATAATTGGCACTTTAAGGCGTGTCATTTCTAAAATATTTCTAGCAATAGCCTCTCCTTGTCCACGCTCTTCAGCTTCTAAACCAGGGTAAGCTCCAGGAGTATCTAAAAGTGTTACCACAGGAATTCCGAATTTTTCAGCAGATTTCATTAAACGTAATGCTTTTCGGTATCCTTCTGGGTTAGCCATACCAAAATTTCTGTATTGTCTTGTTTTGGTATTGTATCCTTTTTGTTGACCAATGAACATAAAACTTTGATCTCCAATTTTACCCAACCCGCCAATCATTGCTTTATCATCTTTAAAGCTTCTATCTCCATGTAATTCTAAGAAAGAATTACCACAAATAGCTTTAATATAATCTAAAGTATAAGGACGTTCTGGATGACGAGACATCTGTACACGTTGCCAAGCCGTTAGGTTTTTATAAATATCTTTTTGAGCTTCTTTAAGCTTTTTTTCTATCTGCGTACATGTTTCTGTAACATCCACTTCGCTTTCTTCACCAATAATTTTACATTTCTGTAATTGATCTTCAAGCTCTTTTATTGGGAGTTCAAATTCTAAATATTCCATAGGAAATTTGTTTTGACTAATTATTAGAGTTAGTCTGCAAATATAAAAACTTTAATTTTGTTAATACATTATGAGCGACTTCTTTTTATCTTTCTACGGTTTTTAACTAACACATTTAACATAACAACGGTAATAATAACAAGGGCTCCGTAATAAAATGATGGACTCATTTTTTCTTTCTCCGGAAATAGAATTAAGGCTAAAATAATGCCATAAACAGGTTCTAAATTGTAGGTAAGTACTACGGTATAAGGGCTTATGGTTTTCATAATATAAACCGATGCTATAAAAGCATATGTAGTACAAACGGATGCTAAGATGAAAAGGTACCAAAAATCGGAAGTGCTTAAACTGAAAAACTCTACAGAAAACCCCTCTCCAAAGCATAAAATGTAAATAGTAATGAATAACACCCCACTTATAAACTCGTAAAACGAAATAACAGTTGCTGAATGTTGTTTAAGAAAACTACCATTGAGCACCGCAAATAATGACGAAAAAAAGGCGGATAAAACACCTAGAATAATTCCTGTGAGATACTCTACTTCACTTTGTGTAATAATACAAACGCCTACAATAGCAAGTATGCCGAATAGAATTTCATACCATAAAACTTTACGTTTATAAACAATAGGTTCTATTATAGATGCAAAAAAAGTACCGGTTGAAAAAACTGCCAGGGTTGTAGAAACATTTGAGGCATCGATAGCTCCAAAAAAAGTAATCCAATGTAAGGCAATAATAACTCCTGCAAACGAAAGCCGTAATAAAGCCCTCGGATTTACTTTTAAATTTACCTTAGAACATAACACATAAACCACAAGTAAAACCGATGCCATTAACATACGAAACCAAACCAAAGAAATTGCTTCAATAGTAATTAACTCGCCTAAAATTGCCGTAAATCCAGCAATAAAAACAAGAATATGTAAATGAAAATAATCTTTAAAATTAGCGCTTTGCATTGTACAACAGATAAGCAGCCAATACTCCAAAAATTATATTCGGAAACCATACAGCTATAAGTGGATTAAAATCTGACTGCTCGGCCATTACTCCAAATATTTTATCAAAAAACACAAATATCATGGCTATACAAATACCTACAGCAAGGTTAACCCCCATACCACCACGGCGCTTTTTCGAAGAAACGGCTACAGCAATAATGGTTAAAATAAATACAGAAACAGGTAAACTCCATTTTCTATATAGCACCAATTTAAATCGGCCAACATTAGAGGATCCTCTCGATTCTTCTTTTGCTATAAATTGCTTTAAATCACCATACATTTTAGTTTCTGCCGCATAGATTTCTGGAATTAAATCACCTACGTCAAAGGCAAAAAGTGTGTCTTTTTTCTTTAATATACCTAATTCATCTTCATTTTGACCAATGATACGCTTAGTATAATTGGTTAATTCGTAAGTTGAAGACGAATCTTTTTCAATATATTTAATTTTATCGGCAGTAATTTTATAAACAAGCTCATTCTCTTCAAAATGTTCTAAAGTAAAATTTCGCCCTATACTGTTTTTAACATCAAAACTACTAACGTATATAATATCGTTATCATTTATTTGTCTGAAAACATTAGTGTTTTCTACAGCACTCTTACCCTTTTTTAAGTATTTATAACTAAAATCATTAAAACCTTTACTGGCATTAGGAGCAAGATATAAACCTAAAATTATAGACAATGCTCCAACAATTGTAGCACCTATCATATAAGGACGTAAAAACCTTGTAAACGATACTCCCGAACTTAAAAAAGCAATAACTTCTGTATTATTTGCTAGCTTTGAAGTAAACCAAATTACAGATAGGAATAAAAATAGAGGAAAAAGTAGATGTGCAAAATAGATAGTAAAATCTAAAAAATAAATAAGCACTTCTCCAAAAGGCACTTCGTTTTCTAAAATTTTACCAATTTTTTCTGCTAAGTGTACTGTTATCCCAATAGGTATAAACAGCAGTAACATCATTAAAAATGTAAATAAATAGCGTTTTAATATGTACCAATCTAATATTTTCATACTTATACAGCTTCAATAAACAAGCAGTGTTTCAATATTTTAATTCTTCTAAAGTCTATTAGCCATTTGTTTTACCATTTGGTTTTTCCAGTCATTAAAATCTCCTGCTAATATATGTTTTCTTGCTTCGCGAACCAACCACATATAAAAACCTAAATTATGTATGGTTGCTATTTGCTTACCTAACAATTCGTTAACTGTAAATAAATGACGTAAATACGCTTTACTATATTCCGTATCTACAAAAGTTATCCCCATCTCGTCGATTGGAGAAAAATCTTCTGCCCATTTTAAATTTTTAATATTGATAGAGCCATGCGCTGTAAATAACATCCCATTTCTAGCATTTCTAGTTGGCATAACACAATCGAACATATCTACACCTAACGCAATATTTTCTAAAATATTGATTGGTGTACCTACTCCCATTAAATATCTTGGTTTTTCTTCTGGTAAAATAGAACAAACCACATCCGTCATGGCATACATTTCTTCAGCAGGTTCTCCTACAGATAAACCACCAATAGCATTTCCTACAGCTCCAGAGTTGGCAATATATTCAGCCGATTGTTTTCTAAGGTCTTTATAAGTACTTCCTTGTACAATTGGAAAAAATGCCTGATCGTAATCGTACTTTAAAGGTGTTTTTTCAAGATGATTAATACAACGGTCTAACCAACGATGCGTCATGTGCATAGATCGTTTCGCGTAATTATAATCGCAAGGATATGGTGTGCACTCATCAAAAGCCATAATAATATCGGCTCCAATAGTACGTTGAATTTCCATAACATTTTCTGGCGTAAATGTATGGTAACTACCATCGATATGTGATTTAAACTTCACACCTTCCTCTTTTATCTTTCTATTTGCCGAAAGAGAATACACTTGGTACCCACCAGAATCGGTTAAAATATTTCTATCCCAATTCATAAATTTATGAAGTCCTCCGGCTTTTTCTAGCACGTGTGTTTGGGGTCTTAGGTATAAATGATAAGTGTTTCCTAAAATAATATCGGGGTTAATATCATTCTTTAACTCCCTTTGATGCACTCCCTTAACCGTTCCAACAGTTCCCACAGGCATAAAAATTGGTGTTTCTATTACACCATGATCTGTAGTTAATTTTCCTGCTCTAGCTTTGCTTTGTGGGTCTTTTGCGTTTAATTCGAATTTCATCTCTATATTTGTATCAGTTGGCAAAGATAATTAACTAAAATCCGAAAGCAATATTTAAAAAAAGGAAATAATTTAACTTTGGCAACGTTTTTGTAATAATAAACGAAATCTTAAAACGAACATTATGAAAAATTTATTTTTAATTTTAGTAGTCGCCATTGTTGTCCCATCAGCAGCTTTTGCACAAACAGCTAGTGGTATTGGTATTAAAGGAGGTTTAAATTACAATGCCAATGGCAAGTATGTAGAATCTATTAATGAAAATGCAAAAAATCCAGATAGAAATGTTGGATACCACATTGGTTTATTTGGGAAAATTGGTGACAAGCTATATTTAAGACCTGAAATTGTTTACACAAAAACAAAAAGTGATTATGATAATGATAGCTTTGAAATGCAAAAACTAGATGCTCCAATTTTAGTTGGATTAAAAATTCTAGGTCCTGTTAGTGTTTTTGCAGGTCCATCATTTCAATATATTTTAGACACTGAATTCGACGGTATTACAATTGGTGATATTGAAGATGATTTTTCAGTTGGACTTAATTTTGGTGTTGGCGTTAACTTCAAAAAAGTTGGTATTGACTTAAGGTATGAGCGTGGGTTTACAGAAAATGAAGGTACTTTTATTGGAAACAATGGTATAAACAATAGTCGTTTAGATACACGACCAGATCAACTAATTTTGAGTTTAGCTATTATTTTATAGTCTAAATTTTATAAAAACAAAAAGCCCTAGTAAAAATTACTAGGGCTTTTTTTATACTTATTTTTAATATTATCTTGTTACTGTACCAGATAAACTTACTACTGGGCCAGCCCCCATATCTATTACCGTATGGTTCATAGCATCCGCAGGAACTACATGTGCTAAAGGTTTTAATGTGAAAGGTGCATCGCTATTATCAGGACTTGGTTCTACAGAGATAACAATTGTTCTTTCTTTTAAATCTGTTGGAAAAGTTAATCCTGAAGGTGCGTTTTGAAGAAAATCTTCTCCTGGATAACCAGGTCCATTACCTGCATCTCCTTTAAAAACTGAAGTTGCAGCATTATTATCTGCAGCATTTGGATCTGTAAACGTACCTGTACTTACTGGAGTACCATCGAATACAACCCAACCTTCATATACCCATCCGTCAGATAGTGTTGGTAAATCTAAACCTTGAACAGCTGCTTCGCCAGAGTTATCTAAAAACCAAACTCCACTTTCTTCGTTAGTTTCATCTTCATCTGTAGGTGTTGCAAGAATATATTTCCCTGTAGAAGAAGATAAATCTGCAACTATATTATTTGAATTTACACTTGCTGAACTACCAGAAAAATCTCCTGCTAAAATTTTTGTTGCAGCTGGAGCTGGGTCAGAATCTACTGCCGGTTCAATAGAAAGTACAAATGTTGATGCACTTGCTAATTGATCTGCATCGACAGAAAAAGATTGAGGAAAATCTACTGAGGAAAATGTTCCGGTTGAAACTGGTGCTCCATCAACAATTACCCATCCTTCGTAAACAAAATCGCTACCAAGTTCTTCCAAACCTGTAAGGTTGATTGTTAAATTTGCTGTTGTTGGTGCGTTATCGTCATCGCTATCGCATGATGTTGTTAAAACCCCTAGGGCTAACATTGCTAAAATTGTGTTCTTAATCATTTTATCTTTTTTTAGTGATTGTTTTATACTCCAAAGGTATTTCACTAAAACATTATAAAATGTTAGCCAACTAACATTAAGCACTTTTTTTATAAATTCTTATCTCTTTTCTTTTAAATTCAAGTACGTTTTCATCTCTTAATTCATTTAAAAGCACATTTAAAGTTGGTCTAGAGGTACCAATTAACGAGGCGATATCTTTTTGTGTGTATGGATGGTTTACTACCCGATCTCCTGTTTGGTCACAATCGTAACCATAATCGGTGCATAATTCATGTAGAAATTCTAGAAGACGGGTTTTGGCATCTTTAAAAAGTAATAATTGCAAGCGACGTTCCAATTTTTTCAATTTAAAACCTATTACTTTATAGACTTTAAAACTAAAAGTTTGATTGTCTCGCATTAAATTGTGCATAGTATCTACCCCAACAGGGCAAATGCTTGTTGCGTTATCTACAGATTGAGCAAACTCTTCTCGGGTATCATCGCCTAATATGGCCGTTTCTCCAAACAGTTCTCCTTTGGTTAAAATAGCTTTTACAACTTCTACTCCATCTTCATTATAGTATCCTATTTTAACTTTGCCTTTTTCTATTAAATAGACTTTATTGGCAAAATCTTGCTCGAAATAAATATAATCCTGCTTTTTATAAGCATCGAAAGTATGATCTTTTTTATAATTTTTAAACTTATGCGGACAAAGGACTTTAAAAAGATTTACGTCGTCGAAAAACCAAAGTGAGTTCATATTTAAAAGAAATTAATTAACTCATTAATAGACGTAAAAAGGCTGTAATACTTACATAACAGCAAAAAAAAAGCTCCCATAATATGGAAGCTTTGATGTATATTTTAAATAACTAGTATTTATTCTTCTTCGTCTGCAGCTTTACTTTCTGCAATTTCAGCTTCTAAATTATCTAGCAAATTATTTTTCACTAATAAGTTATACCATTGTAATACTTTTTTAATATCACTAGCATAAACACGATCTTCATCGTAATCTGGTAAAATACCGAAAAAATATTCTTCTAATTTATCTTTACCATCTTTAGGCTTAACAGAACTTTCTTGACCATTTTCTTTGTTTTTAATGTTTAAAAACACTTGTTTCAACGGTACTTCTTCTGTTAAAGTATAAATAGCAATTTCGCTTAAAACGCTAACATTTTGACGCACATTTACAGTAATACGTTTTTTATCGATTAACGATTCTGCTATAAAACCACCTCTGGTTTGCGTTACTAAATTATACAAACCTGGTTTTCCAGATATTGATAGAACTTTATCTAAACTCATAAATTATTTTTTGAAAGTCGCAAATATCAAATGTTTATTGATGTCTTGCAAATATTATCTCTTCTTTTTTTGATCAGGAAAGCGCATTCTGTAATCTACTTTTATCTTGCCTTTAGAAATGTTTGAAAGTCGTCCTTTTATTAAACGCTTTTTTAGGCTAGATAGTTTATCTGTAAATAAAACACCTTCGATATGATCGTATTCGTGCTGAATTACTCTTGCTACTAAACCATCGAATGTTTCGGTGTGTGCCTTAAAGTTTTCATCTAAATACTCAATAGTAATAACAGGTTTTCTAAATACATCTTCACGAACATCAGGAATACTTAAGCAACCTTCGTTAAAAGCCCACTCTTCTCCTTCTTCTTTAGTGATTTTTGGATTTATAAAAACACGTTTAAAACCTTCTAAACTTTTTTGTTCCTCTTCTGTTAATTCTTCATCATCAGCAAAAGGAGTAGTATCTACTAAAAACATACGAATTGGCAAACCTATTTGAGGTGCAGCAAGACCAACACCATAGGCGTTGTACATGGTTTCGAACATGTTATCCACCAAGGCATCTAGTTTTGGATAATCTTCAGTAATATCGGTCGCTTTTCTTTTTAAAACGGGATCGCCGTATGCTACAATAGGTAAAATCATTCTATGTTTTTTGTTAGTAACTGCAAAAGTACAATTCTATAAATTTACTACGAACTTTTTACTTAGAAAAAACAGATTTTAATCTATTAAGTAAAGTCCGAAAAATAATATTGCAATACTTATTTAGAATACAAATAACTCTGTAAAATAAGTGTGGCACTAATTTCGTCTACCAAAGCTTTATTTTTTCTTTGATTCTTTTTCAAACCACTATCAATCATAGTTTGGAATGCCATTTTAGATGTAAAACGCTCATCAACACGTTTTACAGGTATATTAGGAAACTGCTTTTCTAGCTTATCCAAAAACTTCGAAATAAAAACCTCACTCTCCGATGCTGTGTTGTCCATTTGTTTAGGCTCGCCTACCAAAAACAACTCTACACGCTCTTTAGATGTATATGTTTTTAAAAAACTAAAAATCTCCTTAGTATTTACTGTAGTAAGCCCAGAGGCAATAATTTGTAACTCATCGGTAATTGCTATACCGGTGCGCTTGGTGCCATAATCTATTGCTAAAATGCGTGCCATAAATAAGTTTTGTGCAAAAATAGTTTATTAATACTATTGAAACTGTTTAAAAACAAAAAAGGCTATCTTTTCAGATAACCTTAATAATATAACTATTTTATTTTTTTAATTATGCTTTTACTCTTTTTTCGATAGTAGGAAACAATAAACCAATGTTGCTAATGTTTCTTTCTCTATTTAAGTAACTTCTAATATCACTTGTAGTACGCGCTAAAATAGCTTCAAATTCTACAGTATCAATTAATGTATTATCTTCTTCAACAGTATTAACTGCATCTTGTTTTGCATTATCTTCAACAGAAACAATTTCACTAGTTTTTACAACTACATTCTCGCTATCACCGCTTTGCGCGTTTCCAATAGAAACTGTAAGAAGTAAAATTAATAGTATGATAAAATTTGTTTTCATGTTTGTTGTAATACTTTGTTGAGACAAATATACAGAGCAACAACACGTTGAAAACAATATATTAGTTGTAACCACACAGATTTTCGTTTACTAGAAAACCGGAGGGGTTTCAACGTTTAACTGTTAAAACGAATATTTTTAACGACTAAAAACACCTCTGAAAAATACTTTATCGATAAGAAAACTTTTAAACAAGATAAACTGCATATTTAAGCACATAAATAGGGTGCATTTTAACCGAAGTTTAACGACTAAAACCTCAATATTATATTTTAATAGTTACCATAATTTAGTTGATACCTATTATATTTGCGAAAAATAAAACACAAAAATGACACAATTACAAGAGATCATAGAAAAAGCTTGGGAGAATAGAGACCTTTTAAATGAAGAAGCAACTACAACAGCCATTAGAAAAGTTGTTGATTTATTAGATGCAGGTGAATTGCGCGTTGCTGAACCTATTGAAGGCGGATGGCAAGTTAACGAATGGGTTAAGAAAGCCGTAGTTTTATATTTCCCGATTCAAAAAATGGAAACCATAGAATGTGGTCCATTAGAATTTCATGATAAAATTCCATTAAAAACAGGTTATGCTGCAAAAGGCATTCGTGTAGTACCTCATGCAGTTGCTAGACATGGTGCTTATATTTCTGCAGGAACTATTTTAATGCCAAGTTATGTAAACATTGGAGCTTATGTAGATGAAGGCACCATGGTAGATACTTGGGCAACTGTTGGTAGTTGTGCTCAAATTGGTAAAAACGTTCACCTTTCTGGTGGTGTTGGCATTGGTGGTGTTTTAGAGCCATTACAAGCTGCTCCGGTAATTATAGAAGATAATGCTTTTATTGGTAGCCGTTGTATTGTTGTTGAAGGTGTACGTGTTGAAACCGAAGCTGTTTTAGGTGCTGGTGTAACACTTACTATGAGTACAAAAATTATTGATGTTACAGGTGATGAACCTGTTGAATATAAAGGTATTGTTCCTGCACGCTCGGTAGTAATACCTGGCAGTTATGCTAAAGAATTCCCTGCTGGAACTTACAATGTACCATGTGCAATTATTATTGGTAAACGTAAAGAAAGTACGAACAAAAAAACATCGCTTAACGATGCTTTAAGAGAGCATAGTGTAGCCGTTTAAATAAAATATATCTATACCAGACCTAACCTTGTGTCAAAAAATAACATTTAAATATTATTGAATATGAAAATAGGATATGATTCTAAAAGAGCTTTTCACAATAGGTCTGGTTTAGGTAATTTTAGTAGAGATTTAATTAGTATTATTTCTTCTTATTTCCCTAAAAACCAATACGTATTATACAATCCTAAAAAAGCTAAAATCAATTTTAGCTTAAATGAAAATACAACCGAAGTTTTACCAAGTTCTATTTTCTGGAAAATATTCTCATCCATTTGGAGACAAAAAGGAATATTAAATCAAATTAAAAATGATGAAATTGAGATATACCACGGTTTAAGTGGCGAAATACCTCAAGGCATTCATAAAAAGAATATTAAAACAATTGTAACTATACATGATTTAATATTTATGAGATTTCCAAAACTATACTCTCCAATAGACAGGAGAATCTACTTCAAAAAATTTAAATATGCTGCTGATAAATCAGATGTAGTTATTGCTATTTCCGAAGAAACGAAAAAGGATATTGTACATTTTTTAAATATTGCTCCTGCAAAAGTCTCTGTTATATATCAAGGGTGCAACAAAGCTTTTAAACAAGTTTATCCTTCTAAAGCATTAGAACAAACAAGAACTAAGTTTAATATTCCGAAGGCCTTTGTTTTAAACGTAGGTACTATTCAAAAAAGGAAAAACTTACTTAATTTAATAAAAGCTATTGAAACGCTAGACATCGACTTAGTAGTTGTAGGTAATGATAAAAGAAAATACACCAAAACGGTTAAAGAATACATAAATAGCAAGAACTTAAACCATAGAGTTCACTTTCTTAAAAATGTAAGTACTGAAGAACTTGCACACATATACCAATTAGCAAATATTTTTGTTTACCCAAGTATTTTCGAAGGTTTTGGTATCCCAATAATAGAAGCTTTATACTCTAAAACACCTGTAATTACAAGTAAAGGAAGTTGTTTCCCTGAAGCTGGAGGACCAAATAGTATTTATATTGATCCTGAAAATGTTAGTGAATTAAGATTTGAAATAGAAAACTTACTTAATTCTGAACAAAAGCAACAATTTATGGTTTCGAAGGGCTTAGAATATGCCCAGAAATTCGAAGATAAACATATTGCTGAGCAGCATGTAGCAATCTACAACGCTCTTCTTTAATTACATTTTGTTTACTTACAATACAGAATTATAAACCTTAATTGTCTCTTCAGCAACTTTATCCCAAGTAAATCCTTTAGCATACTCTTTTGCTAATTTTACTTTATCTTTCTCAATATTTCCTAAATCAACTATGCCTCTAGCTATTTCTTCTGGGTTATGAGGATCTACTAAAAGTGCATATCCATTTGCTACCTCTGGTGCTGCACCAATATTACCTGTTAAAACAGGTAAACCATAAGCCATAGCCTCAATTATAGGAATTCCAAACCCCTCATAATACGTAGGGAATAAAAATGCTTTTGCATTTTTATAAAGCACGCTTAAAGTTTCGTCTGAAATATAACTTGTAAAAACAACATCATTTTCAAGATCATGCTCCTTTAAAAATACCTTTATTATTTCCATTTCACTTTCAACAATTTTTCCTGCAAAAACCAACTTAGTCGTTTTACGCTCTCCAGATAACGCAAATCCCTTTATAAGATTGAAACTGTTTTTTCTTTTTGAAACTCCGCCTACACTTAAAAAGTAATTTTCTTTACCTATGGAGAATGAATTTAATATATCATTTTCATTATCCAATTTAGTTTCTAAAGGTTTAAAAACAGGAGCTAGATGCACTACGTGAATTTTTTCTTCAGGGTAATCGAACATTTTTAAATAATCGTCTTTAGTAGCCTGGCTAACTGCGATTATTGCATCTGCATTTTTAGCAAAGTCCTGAAATAATTTATAACGTTTTTCTTGAAAATATTTTGAAGCAAAATTAAACGCTGCAAATTCAGGAAGATGCACAGCTAAATCATGAATTGTAGCTATTTTTTTTGTTCCGTTAAGCTTTAAAAATGGCGTATGCAAACTATGAGAAATTGCTGGTTTAAATGTTCTAGAAAACAATATAGAACCAACATACCAGAAATGAGTTTTCTTTAAAACTTCAGGCTTAAACTTGTTTATTTTTTTTATGTTGAAAGCTAATTCAACTTCAATATTATGCTTGTTTTTTAAAGCTTTTTGAATACTAATTATATAATGAGGAATCCCTGTAAAACCTTTTGTGCTTAATGTTGAGCCTTCAATAATAATTTTCATAAAACTTTTTTTCAGAATACTTATAATTACAAATATATAATTGCTAAGCTATTTAACGTAAAAAAAAAGTACATTTGTGATGTAAGGGGCCAAACTCCTTTTAAGACCTATTCTAAAAACCAATTACACCTTTCAAAACTACATGAAAACAATTTGCTTCTTTAATACAACCAAGGCTTGGGGAGGTGGTGAAAAATGGCATTTAGAAACTTGTAAATACATGCACGATAAAGGGCATAATGTTTTTTTTATTACCAATAAAAACAGTCAACTTTATCACAAATTACAAGAATCTAGTATAAAGTATGTAGGCTTATCAATAACAAATCAAAGTTTCCTTAATCCTTTTGCTATAAACGAGGTAAAAAATATTCTTAAGGAAAACAATATTGATGTTATAATTATCAACTTATCCAGAGATTTAAAAATTGCCGCTCTTGCCGCAAAAAAAGCAGGTTTAGAACGTATAATTTATAGGCGAGGTAGCGCAATACCTATAAAAAACAAATTCCTAAATAGATATTATTTTAAAAATTTAGTAACCGATATTTTAGCTAATTCACAAGCTACAAAAGAGACTGTATTAGTAAACAATTCCAATTTATTTCCAAGAGAAAAGATTGAAGTTATTTATAATGGTTTGGATATAGAGGCGTTTATACAGAAAGCATATACCCCTATATACAAAAAAGCTGAAGGTGAATTTGTTTTAACTAATTTGGGCCGATTAGAAAATCAGAAAAATCAAAAATTCTTATTACATCTAGCCAAAGAGTTAAAATCTAGAAACCTTAATTTTAAACTTATTATTGGAGGAGAAGGATCTTTAAAAAATGAATTACAAAAACTATCAGACGAACTTAACATCAATGATGTTGTTTTATTTCCTGGTTTTATAGAAAATCCGAAGGACTTAATGTATTCTGGAGACCTATTTTTATTATCCTCTTTTTGGGAAGGTTTCGGGTATGTTTTAGCCGAAGCTTCTTTATGCAGAAAACCAATTATCGCCTTTGATATCAGTAGTAATCCCGAAGTTGTAAAAGATAACGAAACTGGTTTTTTAACACCTTTAAACGATGTGAACTTATTTGCTGATAAAGTTGAATTATTAAGCAACAATCAAGAAAAAACGAAAAGCATGGGAGAGGCAGGTTTTAATTTTGCTTCAACCACTTTTAACAGTAAAATTACTCTAGCTAAAATTGAAGAATATCTATTAAAATAACATACTTTAATTTGAAAAAATCAAACAACATATCAGCTTTGATGATTGTCTTTAATGAATCGAAACACATCGAAGACGCTATCAACAACATTGATTTTGCTGATGAGATTATTGTTATAGATTCTTTTAGCACTGATGGTACTTTCGAAAAACTTCAAAAATTAAAGCACGTTAAAGTCATTCAGCGTGAATTTAAAAATTTTGCAGACCAAAGAAATTTTGCAATAAGCCAAGCTACAAAAGATTGGATACTTTTTATTGATGCAGATGAGCGCATAACAGAAAAACTAAAACAAGAAATACAATCCGAAATCACTATCCCAAGTAATATTATCGCTTATATGTTTAAGCGAAAATACTTTTTTAAGCAAAAAAGAATACGTTTTTGTGGTTTTCAAACAGATACAACATATCGCCTATTCAAAAAAGGATTTTTTAAGTACGACGAAACAAAAATTGTTCACGAAATGCCCATAATAGATGGCAAAAGTAAAATTTTAAAAAACGATATGTTACACTATTGCTTTGATAGTGCAGCGCATTATAAATCTAAAATGGAACATTACGCGAGCTTGAAAGCGTTAGAACTTTTTAAGAAGGGAAAAAAGCCGAGTGTATTCCATTTTTACATCCGTCCGCTTTATAAGTTTCTTGTAAATTATATATTCAGGTTAGGGTTTTTAGATGGCATTGAAGGTTTTCAAATATGCTATTTAAGTGCCTACGGTGTTTATTATAGATATAGAGAACTAGAGAAATTAACCTCTTAATTCTTCCAAAACAACCATTTTTTCTTTAATCGTTTTTTACGATAATATTTATATTGAAAATCTTCCGTTTCTTTCCACATTAAATTAAAGATATCATCATAGTTTTCACCAGAACATTTGGCATATTCGTCACTCATAACTTCAACCATACTCTTATGTATCGTTAACCGTGAGAAGTTTTTTATTCGAGTTTCAAAATCCAAAGTTTTAAAGTTCATTCTATTCAAATCCACTAAATAAAAGTTATAGGTATCACCATTTCTTTTTATTAATGTATTTCCTGGAGAATGATCTAAAAAATGAATCCCCTTTTCATGCAACTTGTAAGTAAATCTAGTAAAAGCTCTTAAAACATTATCGTAATCTGGGTAATCAAAATCTTTGGTAAGTTCTCTGTAAGTTATATCATAATCCTCTTGCTCGCTAATGTAATAACTTTCACCAAAACCAAATGTGTTTTTATATTCGAAAAAAGCAATAGGCTTTGGAGTTCCAATCCCCATTTTGGTTAATTTATTGGCGTACTCGAAAGACCGCTGTGCTTTACTTTTTCTAAAGAAATTATAAGCAATTCTATTTATTAAATTTGGAATTTTAAACGCTTTAATATTTAAATCTACACCATCAATATTTATAATTTTGATGATGTTTCGATTACCAACACCTCCATCGTAATTACCGAAGTTATGAATCATTTCTGTCAACTTATTTTTATAAGCTTCAGTTAAATCGTTATTAAAAACTTTAATTTCCTTCATTTAAAAAAGATAGAATATATTTTCTATTGTAAATTTGCAACACTGCAAATATAAGGTTCAAAACATGAATGAAGAAATAAATAAAGCCATACAAGTATTAAAACAAGGCGGAATAATACTCTACCCTACCGATACCGTTTGGGGAATTGGTTGCGATGCCACAAACCCCGAGGCTGTAAAAAAGGTATACCAATTAAAGCAGCGTGAAGATAGCAAGGCATTAATTTGTTTAGTGACCGATGATAGAATGCTTAAAAAGTACGTAAAAAGCATACCCGAATCAGCTTTAACTATTATTGATGTTGCCGATAAACCTACCACCATTATTTACGACGATGCCCAAAATTTAGCTCCGAATTTAATTGCTGAAGATGGCTCGATTGCTATTAGAATTCCAGACGACGAATTTTGCTACCAACTTAGCAGAAGATTAAACGGAGCTCTAGTATCTACTTCTGCAAATATTAGTGGCTTTCCTACACCTAAATCCTTTAAAGAAATAGCGCCAGAGGTTTTAAAAGGTGTAGACTATGTTGTAAATTTGCAACGCGAAAAAACATGTACGAATCCGTCGTCTATTATAAAATTGAGTAACAGTGGTGTTGTTAAAATTATTCGTAAATAATTAATACCAATAAGTTCATCACAAGTTTTCAAATAAGGTCTATCTCATCTAAAAAAAGAAATAATTTTTCAAGATAAAATAAGCCTTCAATAAATGGATAACGCCATGTTTGAACTATTAAACATTTAGTAAAACCAAATAGCCATTTCAGTAAATTTCTAAATAGAATATTTACAAAAACAAAATATTATTTTTTGATAATTTGTTTTTAATGGCCACACACAGTATGAATTATAAAGAAGCATTAACAAACCCAATTTTCAAAATCATCTCACAATCTGCCAAAGAATTAAATTTGGATAGTTACGTGATTGGTGGCTTTGTTCGCGATTATATTTTAGAACGTGGTAACGCCAAAGATATCGATGTGGTTGCCATAGGCGATGGTATAAAACTAGCTAAACAGGTTGCTAAAAACTTGCCAAACAAACCAAAAGTACAGGTTTTTAAAACCTACGGAACGGCCATGCTTCGTTACGAGGATATTGAAATTGAATTTGTTGGAGCTCGTAAAGAATCATATACCGAAGATAGCCGAAATCCATCTGTAGAAAACGGCACATTGCAAGACGACCAAAACCGTCGTGATTTCACAATAAATGCCTTAGCTTTAAATTTAAGCGAAACCAATTTTGGTGACTTATTGGATCCATTTGGTGGTATTGATGATTTAAATAAAAAAATAATCCGTACGCCATTAAACCCAGACATTACTTATAGTGATGACCCTCTGCGTATGATGCGTGCTATTAGGTTCTCAACACAATTAGAATTTACTATTGAAGAAAAATCACTTAAAGCTATTTCTGATAATTGTGATAGAATTAAAATTATAACCAAAGAACGTATTGTTACAGAATTAAATAAAATTTTGGAAAGCAAAACGCCTTCTATTGGTTTTTTACTGTTAGAAAAAACAAAATTACTTCAATATATTTTACCTGAAATCACGGCTTTAAAAGGTATAGATGAAGTTGAAGGTCAACGCCATAAAGATAACTTTTATCACACTTTAGAAGTTGTAGATAATATTGCCAAAAACACCGAAAACGTTTGGTTACGTTGGGCAGCACTATTGCATGATATTGGCAAAGCCCCAACAAAACGTTTTAGTAAAAAAGTAGGCTGGACTTTTCATGCACATGAATTTGAAGGATCTAAAATGGTGTATCATTTGTTTAAAAGACTAAAAATGCCATTGAATGAAAAAATGAAATTCGTTCAGAAAATGGTGTTTATGAGTTCGCGCCCTATTGTTTTGGCGCAAGACGTAACAGACTCTGCTGTTCGACGTTTAGTGTTCGATGCTGGCGAATATGTAGAAGATTTAATGACGCTTTGCGAGGCCGATATTACCACCAAAAACCCGAAGAAATTCAATAAATACCACAACAATTTTAAAATTGTTCGAGAAAAAATTATCGAAGTTGAAGAACGTGATCAAGTTAGAAACTTTCAACCGCCTGTTTCTGGAGAAGAAATTATGAAAGCTTTCAATATGAAACCATCTCGTGAAATTGGTATTATTAAAGATTTTATAAAAGAAGCCATTTTAGAAGGAGATATCCCGAACGAATTTAATGCTGCCTACCAACTCATGTTAGAAAAAGGAAAAGCATTAGGATTAAAAGTTGCTGAATAAAAGATATAAATAGCATGAAAAAAGATAACAAAAAAGTGATTTATTGGCTCCTCACAGGGTGCTTGTTAATATTTATTATGGTTGTTGTTGGCGGTATTACTAGGCTTACGCATTCCGGTTTATCAATTTCTAGTTATAAATTAATTTCAGGAACCATTCCGCCTATGAATGATGCTGAATGGACCGAAGCTTTCGATTTATATAAACAATATCCAGAATATCAAAAATTAAATAATCATTTTAATCTAGAAGATTTTAAAGACATCTACTTTTGGGAATGGTTGCACCGTGTAATAGGTCGTTTTATTGGTTTGGTGTTTTTCTTACCCTTCCTATACTTTCTAATCACAAAGCAACTCACAAAATCTACCATTAAAAAAGCTGTTATACTTTTAATCATGGGTGGCTTTCAAGGTTTTCTTGGTTGGTATATGGTGAAAAGTGGTTTGGTAGACAATCCAGATGTAAGTCATTTTAGACTATCTGCACATTTAACAACCGCATTTTTAACTTTCGCTTACACATTTTGGGTAGCGCTCGATTTAAAATTTCCATGTAGAAAAACAGTAAATACATCTTTTAGAAATTTTATAAGGTTAGGTTTGGCTGTTTTAATTCTCCAAATTATCTATGGCGCTTTTGTTGCTGGTTTAGATGCTGGTTTTATACATAACCATTGGCCTTTAATGAGCGACGGTAAATTTATGCATGAAACCGTATATATTGAACAAAATCCCCTTTACAAAAACTTTATCGAAGGTAAAAGTGGGGTTCAGTTTGTACACCGTATGCTAGCATATCTTGTCGCTTTTCTGCTCATATCTATTTGGTATAAAGCTAGAAAAATGGAAACCACCAAACTGCAAAATTATGCCGTAACAGGTCTTTTAATTATGGTAGGTGTTCAGTTTTTATTAGGCGTATTAACCCTTATTTTTCACGTACCTGTTTGGTTAGGTGTAGCTCACCAAGTTGGCGCATTTTTCCTTTTAAGCATCACAACATTTACTTTACACCGTTTCAGTAAATAATTATAAAAAGACTTACCTTTGCACCATATTTTTTTACAATGATTTATAGATTTAGAGTAATACTTGATAACGATACAGACGAAGATGTGTTCCGCGATTTAGAAATTCGTGAAGATGATACACTCGAAGATTTACACAACATTATCACGCAATCTTTTGGGTTTGATGGTAGTGAAATGGCATCTTTTTACCGCAGTGACGACCAATGGAATCAAGGAGAAGAAATCTCTTTATTTGATTTAAGTGATGATGGTTCTGCGCGTTTAATGAACGAAACTGCCATTAACGATGTTACTTTCGAAATGCAAACGAAATTGATTTATGTTTATGATTTTTTAAGCATGTGGACGTTTTATGTTGAATTAGCTGAAATTGTTGAAGAAGCTGAAGGTTCAGATTATCCTAATCTAATGTTTGTACAAGGGCAAGTGCCTGACGATGCTCCTGACAAAGTATTTAAAGCTGAAAATGACGACGATTTTAATGAATTTGATGACGAATTAGATCTTGATGATTATGAAGATTTAGACTTCGATGAACATTGGAATTAAACAGTAAGCAAAACTAATAATTGCGCTATTACAAACAATTAGGTGCAAGAAAATCATCCTTTTACAAGTTCGATTACGGAATCAACGAACATACTTCTTAAAGGAGAAGTTAACTTCATTGAGCAACATAGTAATTGGATAATTAAAGTTAAATGCTCTTGGGGGAAAACATGGTTATCAATCAATATAGCATCACGTAAAACAGATTTAAAATCTCATTTCTTACCTTGCCAATTAAAGCAAGCATCCCTTTTAAGTTTTTTAACAAGAAGTAGTGCTTTTAACTTTTATGGAGAAAAAAGTAAATATTCAGAATTACTTTTAAAAAGTCCTGAAACACGTCATATACTAGCCAGTAAAAGGAGTTGCATTCTTCTTGATGCAAATAGCTTAATTTATAAAGGTTCGGTACGTAAAAAAGACACCAAGAGTTTATCTAATATTTTCATTCTAATAGAAAGTTTACATAACAAAATTGATAATTTAGACCGTGTGCCTTCCGTCTAAACACAAGTCCTAGTTTTTATTCAAGTTTAATTGAACCAAAGCATACATCAATTGGTATAAAAATTCAATCTAATTCCGAATAAAAACTTCATATTAAAAATCATTGTAAACCACTCATAAACAACATATATACCTTCATATTTTTTTATTAAAACAATTAAACTTTTTTATTGTTTTCTTTTATAAAAAAACTAATTTTACAGCGTCTGAAATTAGACACAAAAAGATGAATTTAACCATAGAAAACATATTATTAGTTGGCTCTCTATTACTTTTTATAAGTATTGTAGTAGGTAAAACCTCTTACAAATTTGGAGTACCAACTTTAATCCTCTTTTTAACTATCGGTATGCTAGCAGGTTCCGATGGTATTGGTGGTATACGTTTTAGTGACTCTAAAATGGCGCAGTTTATTGGTATAGTTTCCCTTAACTTCATCCTGTTTTCTGGTGGACTAGATACCAATTGGAAAGCGGTTAAACCTATTTTAAAAGAAGGCCTTGTTTTATCAACCATTGGAGTGTTACTTACAGCAGTCTCATTAGGGACCTTTGTTTGGTTTGTAACCGATTTTACCATTTTTGAAAGTATGCTACTTGGTTCTATTGTTTCTTCTACAGATGCAGCGGCCGTATTTTCAATTTTACGTTCAAAAAACTTAGCATTAAAAAATAATTTAAGACCAACATTAGAGTTAGAAAGCGGAAGTAACGACCCGATGGCCTATGTACTTACACTTACCTTTCTAACCTTGGTTACTAGTCAAGACGAAAGTATCTGGAAGATCATTTTAATGTTTCTTCAGCAAATGATTTTTGGTGGTGTGGCTGGTTTTGCCTTCGGAAAGTTGAGTAAAATAATTATCAATAAAATTAAATTAGGCTTCGAAGGACTTTATCCTGTTTTGGTTATTGCGCTAATGTTTATAACATTTTCGGCAACAGACCTTTTTGGTGGTAACGGATTTCTTGCCATTTACATTTGTTCGGTATATTTAGGAAATCAAGATTTAATACATAAATCGACTATTTTAAAAATGTTCGATGGTATTGCATGGCTTATGCAAATTGTATTATTCCTAACCTTAGGTTTACTTGTTTTTCCTTCACAAATAATACCTTACATGGGTATTGGTTTACTAATTTCAGTATTCTTAATTCTCGTTGCACGACCAATAAGTGTCTTTCTAAGTTTAATGTTTTTTAAAATGAAACTTAGAAGACGTTTTTACATTTCGTGGGTTGGTTTACGAGGTGCGGTTCCTATTGTTTTTGCCACTTACCCACTTTTAGCAGGTATTGATAAGGCTAATATTATTTTCAATATTGTATTCTTTATTTCTGTAACATCGATATTAATCCAAGGAACTACACTATCTATTATTGCCAAATGGTTAAACGTTGCATTGCCGGAGGAAGTTAAACCGATTGCTGAAAACGACAGATATATTCTGAATTTACCGAAATCGGAAATGGAAGAAATAACCATAGCTCCAGGAAGTTTTGCTGTAGAAAAACGAATTATAGACTTGCATTTTCCACGATCTGCGTTTATCGTTATGATTAAGCGTAACAAAAAGTTTGTGCGTCCAGGAGGCTCAACAGTTATTGAAGCCAACGATACTTTGGTGCTTTTATTAGATAATGAAGAAAGTTTAAAAGAAGTGCATACTATTCTAGATCAAGCTCCAATTACTTAAATGAAAAATTGGAACAACATATTAGGTGTTTTTCTGCTGGTTTCAGTATACTGTTTCGGCATATATACTCCTGCGCAAAAATTATCACACTCTAGTTTACAAAACATAGAGCAAAGTAATAGTAGTACTCCTAAAGAAAACTTAGAAGCTAATTCTAAGTTATTGCAACCGCATACACAGCAATTTGAAAACTTATTTTCGGATGTAGCCGAGCTCTCTTTTCCGGAGTTAAAACTACCTTACAACGGCTTTTGGGCTATTATTTGCTCGAACGATATATTGTTTAGCGCTAAGTTTAAGCAGTATCAAAATCATTTAAAAACCATTCTGATTAGACACAGAAAGTCTGATCTTATTTTTCCTTTCCATAATTTTTGGTAGTAACCTTTAATTAAAACACCGCTTAGGTGATTACAATTAAAGTATTGATATGTTGCGAATTATCGCTTCATACAGAAATTATATTATCAAAATTTAAATATTATCAAAATGGAATTAGGAACAACCCTTATCGGAATTATATGCGTTGCAATTTGTGCAATGCCATTTGTATTAACTAACAGAAGCAAAAAAGCTATTGTTAAACGTCAATTAATCGTGTTAAAAGATTTAGCAACCCAACATAACAACACCATTACGCAAAACGAAATAAACAGCTTCTATGCCATCGGTATAGATGAAACTAAAAAGTCTGTTTCGTTTATTTTGAAAAGAGAGACAGAAGTTGAACAACAATTTGTAGATCTATCTACAATTAAAAGTTGTGAGATTGTGAGCATTACTAAGTCGAAACATATGGATAGACTGTATTTAAAACTTACGCCTATCGATAAAACTAAAAGTGAAGTAATTTTGGAGTTTTTTAATGCAGACGTAAGCTACCAATTAGGAGAAGAATTACAGTCTATTGAAAAATGGAACAAAATCATCAATAATTTATTGAAAGCTACAGAATAAAACTTTTAATTAACCCTTTAAGCAATAGCGGATTCAAGTTAATGGTTTGATAATATCTTGATATGTAATGCAAACTATCAACCTTTAATATCCGCTATTGCTTTTTATACGTTTTACTCTACAAAAATACCACCAAAACAACAAATTTCCTACACAACAATGTTTTAAACTTAACTTTTACGCGATTAAAAACACATTTTATCGTTTATCGTGTAATTTTTAATTAAATCGAAAGGTTATTTCATAAAAAATCAATAAATTTGTTTATCTTAAACTTCAAAACAGTTTCTATGGGGAAAATCTACACTATAACTCTTATTTTATTTTTCAGTTTCCTCAACTTAAACGCGCAAACAAAAAGCGTTGAGCTGGAAACAGAACATGTAACTAGTGCTTTGCTCAAGGGTAAAGATGCCGATAAAGAAGATTATACAGCTGCTAAACCTTCAAATTTAAATGAAGTAGCACTTTCTACTGAAAGTATGGTTGCAGCTCAACGAGATATTAATATTTCACCAAATCCTTCTAGTCAATTTATTCAAATTTCAGGTTTAAAAAATACCGAACAATATAGAATTTATAATATTTTAGGAAAACAGATCGCTAAAGGTGTCATTTCAAATAATGCCACCATTAACATTCAAAATCTTAAAAATGGGTTGTATTTATTAAAAATCAATAATACTAATTCCAGAAAATTCTTAAAAGAATAACCATATACAATCTACCTTAACCGCTAAACTGCTACTAAAAAATACTTAGTAGCAGTTTTTTTTAGCCCTTTTTTTAATCCTTAAATATTATGAGGATATCACCTATTAAACCAAAAAATCTCAGATATCTTAAATTACCTGAGATTTTTATTTTATACTGTTAATCGAAACTATAAATAGTTCTATATAAAGCTATAGAACTATACTTCCCCTAAAACAGGAATATTTATTAATTTATCGTGCTTAGCAAACACCATATTTTCTTTATAATTATTGAATTCACTTATAGAATTCCCGCCTCTAATCCACTCAATATATATTGCTGCAGTATTGATACCTGCTTCATGTGAAAAAGGATAACCTCCACCAAAACGCGGATTTAACTCTAAGACATATACTCTATCTTCATCAACAAAAACATCACAATCTAAAGTTCCTAGATGTTTTAATTTTTCTGAAATAGCCTTACCAACATTACTAATATCAACGTTTATTACAGATTTAGCTTTATCGGTTTCACCACAACGCATAGAGAGTTTTTCTCTTACAAAAGCCCCGTAATAATTGCCATTAAGGTCATTTAAAATATCCATTCCAAATTCTGTTCCTCCCAATTTTTCTTGAATTAAAATGGCGTTATTCATATCAATCAAACTCGCCTTACCAGCATTAGATCTAGAAAGCTTAATTTTTAATAATTGATAAGATAGCATAAGCTCCTCTTTACTTTCAACAATATCCACACCAATAGAAGCACTACCCCATCTTGGCTTTAAAACCAAAGGAAAGTTTAATTTATTATCTTCTAAATCAACTAAAGCTTTATTTAAATCTATATAAGTTTGTGGCGTTAATAAGTTATTAGCCTTTAAAAACTGATAGGTTTTCCATTTATCAAAAGCCGTATCAATAACCTCCTCATTAGACACTATAATTTTAGTACCAAAATCTTCAAATTCTTTTCTATGTTTTGATAAAATTGGTAGCTCTAAATCATTTAAAGAAATTACGGCATCTACCTTGTGAGTTTTACAAACATCTTTTAAAAACGAGATATAATTATCGTCAAATATACTAGGTACGGTTAAAAAAATATCGGCATCGATTAAAGCCGAAGCATTAACGTCCATATCTACAGCTATAACAGATCCAGTTCCGTTCAAAGCTTGTTTAAAATAATTTATAAGGTAATTTCTTCTACCTGCACAAGTGAATAATATATTGGTTTGGGGCATCTATTATTGTTTGTATAAGTTAACTGATATCTTCCTTTTTCCGGACTTTAGACTCGGAATTTCGTCGACATATTGAATGTCTACATGAGCATCTTTACCTATATCATTTTTAAACTTTTCTATTAGTAGAGATTCCCCTTCAAACATTACATTTGTATTTACTTTTATTTCATATTTTTTCTCCTCGTGCTGTATAAATTGTAATTGCTTAATTTCCGGAAAATCATATACATACGCATGCATGGTAAATGGATTTAACATATCTCCATTAGTTTTATACAAGGCATCCATTTTTCTACCTTGAATACTTTCTAGTTTAGGTATGTTATCTGTAGAGTTTTCATCGTTTACAAAAGCACCAATATCTCCAGTATCATACCGAATCATAGGTGTTGCCAAGTTATACAGATCGGTTATAATGATACGACCAATAGTACCATTTGGAACGGGCACATCACTTTCCAAATTTAAAATTTCAACCACATAACTTGCCCAATTTATTCTAAAAGCATTATCATTTGGCATTTGCTGCGCTATTATTCCGTTTTCAACATTAGAATAGCGAGATACTGTTGGAGCCTTAAAATAGTATTCCATTTTAGATTTCACTTCTGGGCTTAAGCCCTCTGCAATCGCTATTATAGATTTTATATTACAGTTTAAAGGCTTCGCATTTAAAGCATCTAGTGATTTACAAATGGATTCAAATCCCGAAGGATAACCAATCCACCCTTTAGGCGATTTATCTTTTTCTAAGCGATCTACCATAGCCTTAACATAAATATCGTTTAAATCGCTAACATCAAGTTGTTCCGTATTTTGCAACCAAGCAATCATTTTTGGCTTTTTGTAATAAGCCGCCCATAACCTTAGATATAATAATTTTTCTCCAAGTGTGTAACCTGCTAATTTTGCAAAATATAATGTATCGGCTGTATTTCTATTCTTTTTTCTTTTAGTTTGAAAGATTGAAAAAGGAGATCCCGTAGATCCACTTGTTTTTACAGGAAGATGATCTTTGTCGGTATCTTCAAAAGTGATATCATCAAAATGATCTTTAATGATAGATTTATTTACAACCGGAAAATCTGAAAGACTTTTGTAGTTTCTACAGCTTGAATAGAACACAGAATTATTAACGGCAGCATTCAACAAATTGTCTAAAATCGGTTTTTGATGCTCTTTTAAAGACGCAAAAGATGCATGACTAAATATCTTTTCGATATCCTGAAAATCCTTTTTTACCTCTCCTCCTTTCAATGCATCAATGCTCCAATAAGCAAAATTTCTAAGCGTGTTTAAAATCTCCATAAGTTTAGGGCACAAAGTTTTAAAAATAAGTATTTTTACGGACTCTATTTATCTCGACTTCAATATTTACCATATATTTAACAAGGTATAATAGTCATTTTTTATTAATGATTAAATTCAATAACTTCGTTTTAATATTTTATAATTAATTTATAAAATTACGCCTGTAAAAAAAACACTTACTACAAGTCTAAAATTTAGGCTAATCAACTATTAATTAATGCTATACATTTCCTTCAACATATCTAATACTTTGAAGTTTGAAGACTTTAAAAAACTATATAAACATATGGTTAATGTACGGCAGCCTAACTATGAGTTTCCAGATAATTCTCCTGAAATTGATTGGGATAGCAAACAGACGCAAGAGGAAGTCGATATAGCTGTAAAGGAACTAAACGACTACTTAGATATAGCACCAGAAGTACATAGGCGTAAAGCTTTTATTCCTGATTATGCCAACACATATTTAGAGAAATATATAAAAGCTGATAATGATAAATTAGAGGCATTGGGCTTACAAAATGTAGATTCTATATTTAATTATTTAGAATATGGATTTGAAGTCGATATAGAAAGTTTGAATAAAACAGATGAACATCATGCCATTATTAAGTTTTCTACTGGCAATTTTCCTTTTGGAGGTATTGAGCGTTTTATAATAACGTTAAAAGCCTTCGGGTTAAAAGCTACAGAGTGTTTTGATGGTTTTGTTATTTCTAAAATAGAATGGCTTTCTGATATAGAATATAAAACCACCAAACTACCAGAAAAAACTAAAACATATTTACAACCACCGCATTCAAAAAACCACACACCGCTTATGGAACTTTTATCTCATTTTTTAGCCAGCGAAAAATCATTATATCTTGCAGCGGGAATTATTGGTGTTTTTTCGGCCGTTATAGGGCTACTTTTTATATTATTATCTAATCATAAAAGTTTTGCTATAACTTTGATTTTTATAGGACTCATAGAAATAGCTGCCATGTTTCCTGCTTATTTTAAATACCAACAAAAATTTGATTACAAGGTTTCCGTCTATGAAACCGACCCAATAGCTTTTGCTCAATCTGAAATTGTAACTTCTGAGAGGGCTTTAAAATCTTTCTTTTGGTTAAAATTAATTTATGGTGGTTTAATTGTGATTCTCATTTTAGCCATGTCTTTTATTAGTCCAGAATCTATACTCTTCGGAATATTTACAGCGCTTATTTTACACCTCGCCTTTGCGATTACTATCGATAATTTTGGAGAAAAATATACTAAAACTTATTTAACTGAATTACAATCGGTGGAGTTTTAAAAGCGTTAATAATTTACACTTCATACATTTCTTATAGAAAACAAACACCACAAACTAGCCTGCGTTAGGGATTGATGCGGCATCCTTTTTTTTACTTCTAACCAAAACATAATTAAAAAGAAGCAAACCTCAAAGCTGAAGTCTAAATGACTTAAACAAAACCAACTCAAAAAAAAGATATAGCGGAAAGCCCGACCCTTTTCGGGTAACGCCCAAAATAATACGCATAAAAAAAGTCCAACCTTTCAGTTGAACTTTAATTATATAATTCTGTTTGTATTACCTTGAATAGTTTGGTGATTCTTTAGTAATGGTTACATCGTGCGGGTGACTTTCGTTAATTCCACTTGCAGTAATTTTAACAAACTGTCCTGTTTCTTTTAGCGTCTCAATATCTTTAGCACCACAGTAGCCCATACCTGCGCGTAAACCACCGATAAATTGGTGAATGCTTTCGTATAAATCACCTTTGTAAGGTACACGTCCAACAATACCTTCTGGTACTAATTTTTTAATATCGTCTTCTACATCTTGGAAATAACGGTCTTTACTACCTTCTTTCATAGCCTCTACGGATCCCATACCACGGTAAGATTTAAACTTACGCCCTTCGTATATAATGGTTTCTCCTGGAGATTCTTTTGTTCCTGCTAAAAGCGACCCTAACATAACAGTATCTGCTCCTGCTGCAATAGCTTTAGGAATATCGCCTGTGTAACGAATACCTCCATCGGCAATTACCGGTACTCCACTGCCTTTAATAGCTGCTGCTACTTCTAGAACTGCAGAAAACTGAGGAAAACCTACACCTGCTACAACACGTGTTGTACAAATAGATCCTGGACCAATACCAACTTTTACAGCATCGGCTCCGGCTTCTACTAAATATTTAGCAGCTGCGCCAGTTGCAATATTACCTACAATAACATCTAGGTTTGGAAATTTTTCTTTTATAGTTTTTAAAACAGCAACCACACCTTTTGTGTGCCCATGTGCAGTATCGATAACTACGGCATCTACTCCAGCGTTAACTAATGCTTCGGCACGTTCTACAGCATCTGCAGTAACACCTAAAGCAGCAGCAACACGCAAACGACCATATTGATCTTTGTTTGCATTTGGTTTCTGACTTAATTTTGTAATATCTCTAAAGGTTATTAATCCTGATAATTTAAAATTATCGTCTACAATTAATAACTTTTCAATTTTATGTTCTTGAAGTATAAGTTCGGCATCTTTTAAAGAAGTTCCCACAGAGGCAGTAACAAGTTTTTCGCTCGTCATAACTTCGCTAATGGCACGTTTACCATTATGCTCGAAACGTAAATCGCGATTGGTTACTATACCTTTTAATGTGCCATCTTCTGCAACAATTGGTATACCGCCAATACTGTACTCTGCCATGTATTTTTTAGCATCGCTAACTATAGCAGTTACTGGCAAGGTTACCGGATCGATAATCATACCGCTTTCTGCACGTTTTACACGACGCACCTTTAAGGCTTGTGCCTCTATAGACATGTTTTTGTGTAGCACACCAATACCACCTTCTTGCGCCATGGCAATTGCCATTTTACTTTCGGTAACGGTATCCATTGCAGCCGAAATAATAGGGACGTTAATGGTGATGTTACGTGTAAATTTTGTTTGAATACTAACTTCTCTAGGGAGTACTTCGGAGAACGCTGGAACTAAAAGGACATCGTCGTAAGTTAGCCCTTCTCCTACTATTTTATTTTCGTGTGCAGTCATGTTGCAATTACTGTTATAATTGCGTGCAAATCTAAGCATTTTTTTTGGTTTAAATTAGCTTTATTAAGATGAAATCCTTAATAAAGCCAATTCTTAACGTTTAGCTCATATAGTGCACGACTTATTGAAAAAACGGGATATTATCTTCCGCGTCTTCCTCCTCCATAACCACCTCTACCACTTGGACTATCTGGTCTTACATTCATGTTTTGACCTGCAATTCTACCAAATTTATAAGAGAACGTTAGCATAAAATACTGCTCTAAAATTTTGTTTTCTATATCTTGAATATAGGTTTCGGTAACCGAACGTCTGTATCCATTATTCTTACCTAAAATATCGTATCCAACAAGGGTTAATGTACCTTTATTATTCCAAAGTTGCACACCCAATCCTGCATTCCAAAATACAGCATCGCCATCAAAAGCATCTCCTACTCTACTATTATATTGGTATGCTATTTTATTAGAGAAAAAAGCATTTTTAAAGAAAAAGATAGAGGTGTCTAATTTTAAATTCTGAACAAAATATTCGTTATCATTAAAAGCATCCGTATCATATAAAGTTTCGTTTACAGAATAGCTATAGTTAATTCCGAAATCGAATTTATTATTATAAGAATACTTAAAACCTACAGAAGGCTTATAAACAGTATTTTTTCCTGAAAATTTCACTCCATTCTGAATAGAAATATTGTTATCGTATGATGCCGCAAACTTAGCACTCATATTAATATTTGTATTTTGACTGAAATACGATTTAGAAATAGAAGCATTACCACTAAGCGAATAATCACCGTTGATATTATCATAGGTAGTGTACTTAATTAAATCGGCATCTGTAATAGTCGAGTTAATAATTTTATCTTCTACAAACTCTGCTTTTGTTTCTGCATTAATAGTAATATTATTAAAGGCAATATTGTTTTGATATCGGAATCTTAAATTATGACTTAAACCTGGTTCTAAATCTGGATTTCCAGTGTAAATATGCGTTTGGTTACTTACATCGGCAACCGGTTGTAATTGTGTTGATGATGGCAAATCTACATTTTGATTATAATCCAACGAGATATTTTTATAGCCTTTATCATCACGATAACGAATTCTACTTGAATAGGTTATGTAATCGAATTCTGCATTAAAATTTCTTTCAGTAATTAACTCATCGGTATATTTTCTAAAAGTATTAGTATACGCACCTTCCACTTCAAACCTAAAATCTTTATACTCGTATCTAAATCTTAATGCAGGCTTTAAGGTTGTGGTTACATATTTACTATCAAAACTTTGTTGCTCATTAAAATCTGTATAATCGTTATCGGTTTCATTAAAATCAAAAACGTTTTTCTCATTTTTATTATGGTAAATGGTAGCGCTATACTTTGGTATAATTCTGAAATTAGTAAATAACTCTTTAAACCAATACCCATTAAAATTAATATTTGAAGTTGAATTATCTGTGCTTCTAACTTGGTCTTGAATTTCTGTTGTATTTCTTTGATACAATATATTCTCTGAGTAATTTTTAGAATCACTCTCTGAATTATCAAAATTGGTACTTAATTTAAGATTGAAAAAATCGCGTCCTTTTCCTGTTCTTACAATAGCGCCTATGGTATTATCAATGCTATTACTAATAGAAGTCGATTCGCTATTGGCATTATAATCGCTAATATCTTCACCATCATTAGATTTTGATTCTGTAGTAGAATCGGAAAACGAATCGCTAGTATCTCTATTAAAATTAAGCTCGTTAGATAGCTGTATTTTATTGTTAGATGATTTGTTTTTTGAAGGAATTATAAATTTCAAATCCAAATCACCACTATGGTTGTCACTATCTGTAGTGCTGTTACTTATCGTTTCTGTGGTGTAATTTAAGTTTGGTAAAAAGTAATCCCGAAAACTAAAACTACTATTATCTACATTACTTGCGCTGTATTTGTAATTTGCATTAACACGTGTTTCGTCCCATTTTCCTTTTGAATAATTAGCTCCAACAAAATCGGATTCTACATAACCAGTGCTCGATTTGGCATCGGGTAAAGCTGTAAAACCACGACGCATGTTTATATTATTGGTTCCGGAGATAAACCCAATTTGTTTACCATCTATCATTTGAAACAGATTGGCATTGGCCTGATATTTATCATCGGTGCCTACACCTCCATTTAAATCACCAAAAAAGGCAGTATTCTTACCTTTTTTAATTTTAATGTTGATCTCCTTGGTTCCCGAGTCGGACTCTTCACCTGTAAACTTTTGTAAATTTGTTTTATAATCGGTAACCTGAACTTTACTAATTACATTACTTGGTAAATTCTTAAGAGCAATATCGCCCATTTTTTCACCAAAAAACTCCATTCCATCTACATTAATAGCTTCTACGGCCACACCGTTTACAGTAATATTACCGTCTATATCAAACTCTACGCCTGGTAGTTTTTTAAGTAAATCTTCAGCACGATCATTAGCCAACGTTTTAAAACTATCGGCATTATATTCAATAGTATCTTTTTTAATAACAATTGGCGGAGCTTTACCTATAATAGAAATAACATCTAACTGCTCGGCTTGGTCGGCTAGTGTAACCGTACCCATATCAAACTTATTTCCGGTTGGCACATCAATATCTTTAGAATACGGTTGGTATCCTAAATAAGCAACATTAAATAAAAGCTTTGTTTCTTCTTCCGCATTAATATTTATTGAGAATTGCCCGGTTTTATTAGTAATACCATAAGCCATGGTAATACTATCTTTAAGGCTTTGTACATAAACTGTGGCGCCCTCTAAGGTAATGGCGTCCGGGTCTTTTACTTGGCCTTCTAAAGTAAAACGTTGAGCAAATAGCGAGGTACTACAAGCTAAAAAAAGTAATAGAAATGAATGTTTCAAACTGATTGGTTTATTAGTGTGAAACTTAGACTTACCCTACATTCGAAGGTTTAGTCCTCAAATTATAAAAAAATGTTAAAATTTAATCTGTAATGTGGTATACCAATTTCTTGGCGATGACGGGATAATTCCCGGTCCTGGATAGCCAGTAGCTCTACGTGTAAAATATGCGTTATCTAAAACGTTATTTACTCCTGTTTCTAGTTTGAAATTTTTATAACTGTAAGAAAGCGATACATCTAAAATATCATATTCAGGTATTTCACCTACAACACCGCTTTCACTAGCCTCTATAGAATTTGTAGCATCGGTAAACTGACTACCTAAATAACTATATTGAATATTAGCCAATAGGTTTTTATAACCACCGTTAAGTCCCATTTTTAAATTTAAATCAGGAACAAACTCTACTTTATTTCCTTTAACACCTGCTTTTTCAGAATTGGTATATTCCGAATTAATAACCGATGTATTTATAAAATAATTAAGCTTAATATTATTATTTAAGTTTAAAGTTTTCTTCAAATTAAAATCGAATAAAGATTCTACGCCATACATTACAGCATCTCCAATATTACCACGTTCGTTTTTAATACTTCCATCGGTATCTACAATGGTTACAAAACCAATTCTTTTTTTATAGAACAGTCCAAAAACACCCAAATCGTAAGATACGATATTATTGAAATTTCCACGAATACCTAAATCAGTTGTAAACCCTTCTTCGTCGGTAATATCTGGACTAATTAAAAACGCAGGATTATCAATATTTATATCAGAAAATGTCACCGAACGGTAATTTTGGGATACATTTCCATAAGCTTCAAAGTTTGTGTTAGGCTTATAACTAAGCCCCAAGCCTAATAAAATAAACGAACGCTCGAAGTTTTGATTATCTTCAACCGTTTCTTCAAAAATAACATTGCCAGCAGCATCGGTATTTATGTTTTTATAAAATCCTTCACTTTGTGTTTTTATATATTCAAACCTAAAACCTGGTGTTACCGAAAACTTATCGGATACATAAAAAATGTTTTCACCAAAAACAGAAACATTTAAATTAGGTAAATCGAATTGTGATTGGTTTGGATAATTAGGATAATCATCGTTGGCAAAATCAAAATCTGGACCAATACCATCACTAGCCGCGCCTTGTTCTTGATAGTTATCGGCTTTGTAAAATTTAGAACCAATTAAAAATGTAGCATCTTTATTAAACGCTTTGTATTTGGTAAGCAAACGCGACTCGAAACCAAAGTTTTTAAAATCACCTTTAATTAAATCGCGTTCTTGATTAGAATCTACTTGACTTACTCGGTTGGTTCTAAAACCTAAAGCATCACGAGAAGCATTCAATCCAAAAAAGTTAAATGTAAAATTTGTTTTATCAGAAAATTTATGATCTAATTTTAAATTATAAAGCAACCAATCTACCTGAAACCAGTTTCGAGCACGGTTACTTTGGTACGGATCTTCATTAAACATAGCATCGGTTAATCCACCAGCTTGTTGGGCTAAATAACGCATGTAAGTGACCTCACCTGTTAACTTCGTTTTTTGGTTAAATTGATATCCTAAATGTCCGAATACGTTTTTAGATTCAAACTCAGAATTTGGACGAAATCCATCTCCTTTCTTATAGTTGAAATAACTGTAATAACTCCATTTGTTTTTGGTACCGCTAACACTTGTAAAATTGGTATACAACCCATAACTCCCTAAAGTATTTCTAGTAATCACTTCTAGAGGTTTATTAGGGTTTGGTTCTTTCATTTTAAAATTAATTAAACCTCCAAACTGCGTTCCATATTGTAATGAAGCCGCACCTCGAATCACCTGAATTTCTGACAAACCCTCTGAGGCCGGTGTGTAATAACTTTCTGGATATCCTAAAACATCAGCACTAATATCGTAGCCATTTTGTCTAGTATTAAAGTTAGCTGTACGGTTTGGGTCTAAACCACGACCACCAATGTTTAATTGCAATCCGGCGTCGTCATTCTGATAAATATTTAAACCTGCAACCTGACTGTAAATTTGCCTAGCATTGTTAGATGCTAAATTCGCCATAGACTGCTCTACCAATACCACTTCCGTTTTTTTACCTGCATAAATAGCAGTACCCTCAACATCATTTAAACGTTTTAATTCGAAAATGCGTTGCTTACGTGCTGTAATTTCAACTTCAGATAAATTCTGAGTTAAATCTTTTAAAGTAATATTTAAGGTTGAAGCGTTTTCGGTTTCAATAGTAACTTCTTCCACTGCATATTCAAAAGAGAAAAACACCAAGGTTAATTCTTTTTTAGCAGTTTCAAATTTAAAAAACCCTGAATTATCTGTAGTTGCAAGAACTCCCGATGTTTTATCGTAAACTTTTACATCGGCCACTGGTGTATTTGTTTTTGAAAAAGTAACCGTTCCTGAAACGTTATGCTGAGCAAAACTTAACGCACTAATTAAAAGTGCGAGTATAATTTTAAAGTCCTTTAATGTCATCCTTAAATGGTAAAATCCAATGTTTTGATTTAAATGATTCTTTTTCCGCATACAAATCTACGGTTTTATTGATATATGGAGCGCTTAATCTGCCATTTAATGCCACATAGCTTTCAACAAAAACCTGAACATTTTTGTGTCCTTGCTCCGTAAAGTGATCGCCTAAATAATGTGCGTATTCCAAAATAAAATCAGGTTGAAAACTCATTTGTTTTTCCTGAAAAGGTGTTAAAAAATCTTTATTATTCACGTAAAAAAATCGTCCTGTATCGGCATCGACAATCTTAAACGTTGCAATACCCATTTTTTCCATAAGCATAACGCGCCATGAAAAACGATAACCTTCTTCCGTCCAAAACAACTCGTTTGGATATACTAAATAACGAAAAGGAAATACCAATTGAATACTGAAAAACAGCACAAATAATGGAATAATGAGCGATTTACTTTTAAGCTGAAACTGAGAGTAAACACTTAATTTGCTTGCTTGCAATGACGGCTTCCGCAGAGATAACGCATTTAATAGGCGTTTTAAAAGCCTTATAATATTCTGATGAAAACTAGCATCGAAAAATATTAAAGTTGAAACAATCATAATAAACGGGAACATACCAATAGGAAATAAAACCCGAGTAAACACATGAAAAACAACCACTAAAATAAAGGCAAACCAGCGTGTTTTTTTATACAATAATAAAAACGGAATACATAAATCGTAAAGCATACCGCTCCAGCTCATCGCGAAATGAAACCAATTTTGCTGCATGAGGTTTTCGCCAATAAAAGGTAAATCGTATTTTGAAGGCAACCAAATTTTTAAAGGCATAGCTTTAAATAACCAATCGCTATTAAGCTTCGCCAAACCTGCATAAAAATAAACAATACCTAATAGAATTTTTATGCTATCAATAGTCCAATTTGGTATGCTTTGATATGTTTTTCTTCGGAATATATTATCTACAGAAAAATGCGCATTGGCAGGAAGAAAAATCATTATAAAACTCAGTAAAGTAATAAAGTAGTAATGATTTAAATACGTGGTTTTATCCATTAATTCAATGTAAGTAAAACTTAAAAAGAATGTAATAATGGCTATTCTATATTTAAAACCCAAAGCCACAAAAATGGCTGCGATGCCACAAATAGCAAATAATACATAGGTATAAACGCCTAGTGGTTTTATAAATTCAAATCCGAAATACGTAAAGTGAAACTTGGGTTGTATATACAGTAAATCGATCCAGTCGTTATACCAAAATCGCACAATACTTAAGCACATCATGATACCAAAGAAAACACGAAACACAGCCAATGGGGCTGCGCTTGTAGTTTTATTTAGATATGTGCTTATGTTCAATTTCATTAAAAAGTATGCCTTTTGAATTTAGTGATACGCAAAAAAGGTTGTCTTTTTTAATAGACAACCTTTTTAGTAATGTTTATATGTTTTTAATCGCCATCGGCATCAACATAATCGACGCTCACATTGAAAGCTTGCAGCATATCTACTTTTAATGATACTACTACTAATTGTAAAGCATCATAAGCTTCTGTCATTTTAACATTATCGCTATTTACTTGTGAGTAAAAATTATCATCTAAAAGATTAATTTTTGCTCTTGCTGCATCTATTCTTGTATTTAATAAAGTACTTAAATCGGTACGTTCCAATTCAGTTAAATAGGTTTTAAAACTTTCGCCAGTAGCACTAGAACTATAATAAGTACCGTTTAATGTATTTTGAAAAGCTGTTAAAGCTTCTAAAGCTAATGTTTTTGAAACTTCTTGATTATAGAAAGCTTCTACCTTTTCAGGTAAAGGATCTGTTGAAAAAACACCTCCTGGAATTCCAAACTTATTCGCTCTTAAACTTTTTTCGAAGTAAAAGATATAATCGTTTACAAACTTATTTAAAGAACTCGTTACTGTATTGGAAGTCGAGCTAACAAAAGTTGCACGGTAATTAGAAGTCCAATCTGTTAAAACTGTTTCGGTTAAGCTTTCCATTTGGTTTACTAAATCTGATAAATAAGCTTTATACTTATCATCTTCATACTTAGTTAAAATAGCAGCATCACTGTCTGCAACACCGTAAAGCATATAATCTACAGCAGGGAAACCAACGGCATCGTTATTATTAACGTGCGTTAAATCGGCATTTCCAGCAGAAATATTAGCTTCAACATCTGTTGTAGAAACCGGATAGATATTCATTTGAAAACTATAGGTTAACTCTTCAGCTTTACCAATATTAAACATTTCAACATGTTGCCAAACTTTATAAGCTTCTAACCAAGATGCTCTTAAGTTATCTAAATTAGTTTGATTTGCATCCGCAATAAAAGCATCTTTATCTGCCGTTAAAGTTTCTAATTTAGTAGATAAATCTTGATACGCAGGAATAATGATATTATCTGCCAAATTGGTTAATAATGCACCTCTATCAAAATTATCAGGACTTACCGATGGAGTATCATCTGATGATGATGAACTACATGCCACTATAAATGTTAAGGCTATTACTGCTAAAAAAATATTTTTAATCATACTACACGTTGTTTTAATTCTAAAAACTAAAGTTTCTAGTTAGAGGCTTCTTCTGTTGTGAAACCAAATTTAGCAGAAATCTCATCTGAAATTTCATCTAAAGTATTAGTCGTAACATCCCAGAAACCATTACCTTCCATAAGCGTTTCTAAATAAGCATCTACTTCTGTTTTTGTTAAATAAGGTGATGTTGAATTTGGTTGTCTTGTAAATTGAAGGCTGTAAATAAATCCGTAAGCTTCAGATAAACCATGAAATGCAGATGCATTATCTACACCTAAATTATTTTTTCCAGACTGTAAATAGTATACCGCTCTAACTGCTGGTATTACTGAAATATTTTCTTTAATAATCTCTGCTTGAGCATCACGAACTGTATAGTTGTTAGCTACAATTGCAGCACGACCTAATATAAAAGCATTGTATATTTTAGTAGCGATACCTGCAAAATCTTCGTCTGCTTCAACGCGATCTAAATATTCACTTAAAAACTGATCTACATCTAAAACAGGATTAGCAGCATCTGCTTCGCTACCGTATAAGTATCCAAAAGCTTCATCCCATTTATGCTCCATAGAAGTGTATGTTTTACCTTCTTCTAAAACCACATTGTTATTGTCTTCAACATTTGTACCTGCATCTAAAACTGCTGGGCTTAAGTAGTTGTTAAGGATTTGATCGATCATTAATCCACCAATTAAACCTTTAGCAAAAGCTTGGTTGTATTCTAATCCTTTTTCGTTTAAGTAACGGGTTGTACCACCACCAGCTTGTTGTAAAGCGCCTGCCTCTCCTGCTGCTGCTGTAAAACTCCAGTTTGGAAAAACATCATTTACTTGCGATGCAATCCATCCATCAAAATCGGCTTTAATTTCGTTAGCTTCTGTAGTGTTAGCAGAGAAAAAATCTGTTGAAGCAGCTACTTTACTACGTACACTTTT
Organism: Algibacter sp. L3A6; assembly: GCF_009796825.1. Classification (GTDB taxonomy): domain Bacteria; phylum Bacteroidota; class Bacteroidia; order Flavobacteriales; family Flavobacteriaceae; genus Algibacter. The sequence goes on along the minus strand of NZ_CP047030.1, from coordinate 2,862,790 downwards.
ATCTGATGCGTTTAAATCTGCATCACTAAAATCACTTGCTCCTTCTACGTGAGCAAACATAGCGTCTAAAGTCGCTTCTGTATTCGTTTCTACTTTTAATCCAGAAACTAATTCTTCTGCCATTAAAATTCTTGTGGTTTGTCCGCTATAACTTACCGACGAATTTCCATCTCTTAAAAAGGTATAAGTTGTTGGTGCTTCTACTTGAGAAGTTTCACCTCCATCGTCATCACTTGAACAAGATTGAAATAATGCTGATGCTACAAAAAGACTGAATACTATTTTTTTCATTATAAGTTATTGTTTTATTTAGACTTATTACAAATAATTTTTAATTTGAAGTTGCAAATATAAAACACAGAATAACTTCAACAAAGTTTATTTAGAACAAATTAAAATAAAGAAATACATGATTTCATGTAAATAGGGAAAAAGGTAGATATATCAAGCGTTTACAAAGCATAGAATGATGAAAATAAATTACTTGTAATTTTTACATATAACAATAAGCGCCTCGGTATCTAAGACAATTTTAAAACTAAAAATTAAGATTTATCTCACTTTTTATAAGTAAGAATTTCAAAATTAATGATAAACTTTGAAGATTTTTGAAGCTTCATTATAAGCACTTTCAAAACTAAGCGCGTTTAAATCATTGTTTTTTTGTGAAGTAAAATACGATAGTAATTTTTCGGTTGGCATATTTCCTGTTAATTCATCTTTTGCCATTGGGCAACCACCAAAACCTTGTATAGCTCCATCAAATCGGTAACATCCCGCTTTGTAAGCCGCATCTACCTTTTCAAACCAACTCGTTGGCGTGGTATGTAAGTGTGCACCAAACTCAATCTCTGGGTATTTAGGAATTAAATTTGAAAATAAGTAATTAATACTTTCCGGATCTGATGTGCCAACAGTATCACTTAAAGAAAGTATTTTAACACCCATATTGGCTAATTTCTCTGTCCACTCGCCTACTATATCTACATTCCAAGGATCACCATACGGATTTCCGAACCCCATAGAAATATAGACTACAACTTCCTTACTAGCTTTATCTGCATGCTCTAAAATTTCAGAAAGTGTCACCACAGATTCTGCTATGGTTTTATGGGTATTACGCATTTGGAAATTCTCTGAAATCGAAAATGGATATCCTAAATAATCTATAACGTTTTCCTGACACGCATCTATAGCACCGCGAGTATTAGCAATAATGGCTAATAATTTACTAGTAGTTTTACTTAAATCTAACTGCTCTAAAACCTTTGATGTATCGACCATTTGCGGAATAGCTTTGGGAGATACAAAACTCCCAACATCAATAGTATCGAAGCCCACACGCAAAAGCGACTGAATGTATTGCACTTTTTTTTCCGTTGGAATAAAAGCCTTAATACCTTGCATAGCATCACGAGGGCACTCAATAATTTTTACGGGTTTTTGCATAAACAGTTAAAAATATAGTTGTTAAAAATACTATTATTTTTCTGAAAAAAGAATAGATAGAAGTCTTGTTTTAGGTTCTCTAAAAATGTAAATGATAAAACGACTTCTTAAAGAAACTTCAAAAACACATAACATTCTAAAGACCCATTATTTACATAAAAACGAAACCCATTTTCACTCTTTTAACTTAAAAAGCATAAACCAATCTGCAAGACTACAAAACCTAGACCCTTCATTTATAAAAGATTACACCTATAAATAATGTTAAAATTTAACACCTTTCAACCTAAAAATTAACCTTTTGGTACACTGAACGAGTATATTAATGTGTATAACGTTTTTATTCTTACTAATCCGAATTATGAAATACATTTGATTAAAAATTACCCCAAACCTAAATACCATACGTGAATAAAGCATCATTACTTTTTACATTCATCTTTACATTGTTCGTTAGCGTATTGAGCTATGGACAAAATGAAGTTGTACAAGAGTGCCAAACGGTGACTTCTCCCGAAACTTTAAATTATTTCAAAACTCATAAAGCCGAACTCCAAGCTGCTAAACAATCGATGCTTCAACAACGATCTGCTAATAGTAAAGGAGATGTACCAAGTGCTCAAGATGTTTACATAAAAGTTCACGCCATTCGTTATTCTAATGGTTCTGGTGGTTTACGTGCTTATGATTTAGAAAAAGCATTTCAAAACTTAAACAACATGTTTGATGGTGCCCTTGTAAACTTTATACTTTATGAAGGTGTTGATTATATCGACGATAGTGAATTAATGCAGTTTGAAAAAGGTGACGAAAAAACTTTATTAGAGAACCACTATACCCCTGGTATTTTAAACGTTTATTTTGCTGAATATTTAACAAACACCTCAAAATCTTCTATTTGTGGTTATAGCGATAATGCGGATAATAGAGATATTATAGTTGTGAAAAATAGCTGTTCTATAAACGATTCTACATTAGCGCACGAAATTGGACATATTCTATCTTTAGTACATACACATGGTGTTAGCAATACACAATTAACTACAGAATTGGTTGATGGTAGCAACTGCGATACCGATGGCGATGGCATATGCGATACTCCTGCAGACCCGGGATTATCTAGCGATAACGTTGATAATTTTTGCAACTATACAGGCACAGCTACCGATGCTAATGGAGATACTTTTAAGCCTGATACTAGCAATATGATGTCGTATTCGTTAAAAGCTTGTAGAACTTATTTTTCTACGGAACAAATAATACGCATGTATACCTATTTCAATTTAGAAAAAAATAGATTTACACAGCCTGGCGTTGTTCCAGAAATAGTTATAGAGGAAGAAGCCTACGATAAAGAGAGTTTAGCTGCGGTTAAGCTTTATCCTAATCCGGTGCAAAATGGTAACATATACCTATCGTCTACCAATATAGAAACAGCAATAAGTTTCAGAATCGTTAATCTACAAGGTCAAGCCTTGGCAAATGGTTCTGTTGAAAACAATGAAATTAATGTAAATAATTTACCTGCAGGAAGTTATATTCTACAACTCCAAAACGGGAATTCTACTGTAACTAGAAGGTTTGTTAAATAACTAACCTCTATTCAAAATTGCTTTATTAATTTGTTTCACCAAACTAGGACCTTCATAAATAAATCCGGTATAAATTTGAACTAAATCGGCGCCTGCGTCAATTTTCTCTAAAGCATCTTTAGCAGAATGTACACCACCTACTCCAATAATAGGAAAGGCTTTATTACTCTTTTCAGATAAATATTTAATAACGGCTGTACTTTTATCCTTTACAGGTTGTCCGCTTAAACCACCATTACCAATACTTTCTAAACGCTCAGAAGAAGCTTTTAAACCACTTCTATCCATAGAGGTATTACTTGCAATTACACCATCTAAATTCGTTTCTTTTACCAATTCGATAATCTCGTCTAACTGCGCATTATTTAAATCTGGTGCAATTTTTAAAACGATAGGCTTTTGAGTTGCAAACGTGCCATTGGCTTTTTGTACCGCTCCAATTAATTCTTCTAAATAATCTTTATCATTCAACTTAGCATGCGATCCCACATTAGGGCAACTCACGTTAAGTACAAAATAATCTACATAAGGGTGCAAGGCGTTAAAACACTCTAAATAATCTTTAGTATAATCTTCAGGTTTTGTTTGCGTATTTTTACCAATATTTCCACCAATAACAAGTTTTCCCTTATTCTTTTTAAGTTGAACAATAGCCGCTTGTAAGCCTTCATTATTAAAACCCATTCGGTTAATAATACCTTGATCATCTTTTAAACGAAATAAACGCTTTTTTGGATTTCCCTCTTGCGCTTTTAGAGTTACAGTGCCTATTTCAATAAAACCAAATCCAAAGTTTGCCAATTCATTGTAAAGCACGGCATTTTTATCAAAACCTGCAGCTAATCCCACAGGGTTTTTAAAAGTTAACCCAAATACATTTCGCTCTAATTTAGGGTTTTCTATAACATATAAACTCCTGTATATAGATTTAAAACCAGGGATTTTAGAAGTGAATTTTACTAATGAAAATGTAAAATGGTGAATTTTTTCAGGATCGAAAGAAAAAAATATCGGGCGCAGTAATTGTTTGTACATCAGGATTATTTGTGCAAAAATAGGTTTAATTAAAAAATTGAACAATTCTAACGCCTGAAAATTTAAATATTTGAATCTTGTCTCCTAATTATTTGAATGAAAACATTCGTGAATTCATGGCTAAAAATCGTATTTTTGAAATATTAAAATCAAGAACATTTTTTCCCTCAAATACATTAAAATTTTTCTAAAATGATTTCAAAAGAACATATCATAAAACGTTTTGTAGGTTATGTAACTGTGGATACCGAGTCTGATCCAGAATCTCAAACTACACCAAGTACAGAAAAACAATGGGATTTGGCTAACAAACTTGCCGAAGAACTTAAACAAATTGGTTTAGAAGATGTTAGCATCGACGAAAACGCATACATTATGGCTACATTGCCTAGCAACGTAGATCACAATGTACCAACTATTGGGTTTATTTCTCATTTTGATACATCGCCAGATTTTACAGGTAAAAACGTAAAACCTCAAATTATCGAAAATTACGATGGAAAAGATATTGTTTTAAATGAAGCTGAAAACATTATTCTATCTCCAGATTATTTTGAAGATTTATTACAATACAAAGGACAAACGATAATTACCACAGATGGCACAACACTTTTAGGTGCAGATGATAAAGCTGGAATTTGCGAAATTGTTTCTGCCATGGAATACTTAGTGCAACACCCAGAAATTAAACATGGAAAAATTCGTGTTGGATTTACTCCAGATGAAGAAATTGGAAGAGGTGCTCATAAATTTGATGTTGAAAAATTTGGAGCCGAGTGGGCCTACACTATGGACGGTAGTCAAATTGGTGAATTAGAATACGAAAACTTTAATGCCGCCGGAGCCGTTGTAAAAATTAAAGGAAAAATTGTGCATCCCGGTTATGCTAAAGGCAAAATGATAAACTCCATGTATATTGCTACCGAGTTTATTAATTCTCTACCACGTATGGAAACACCTGAGCATACTACAGATTATCAAGGTTTTTTCCATTTACATAATATGGAAGGTGATGTTGAAGAAACCACTTTAAAATATATTATTCGCGATCATGATAGTGGCCATTTTGAAGCTAGAAAAGAAGTGATGCTAAAACTTACTGCTGAACTTAATTCGCAATATGGAAACGAAGTGATTACTACAGAAATTAAGGACCAGTATTTTAACATGCGTGAAAAAATTGAACCTGTAATGCATATTGTTGATGTTGCAGAAAAAGCGATGAAAGCTCTAGATATTGAACCTTTAATTAAAGCCATTAGAGGTGGTACAGACGGATCTCAATTAAGCTACATGGGCTTACCTTGTCCTAATATTTTTGCTGGTGGACATAACTTTCATGGGCGTTACGAATATGTGCCTGTAGAAAGCATTATAAAAGCTACTGAAGTCATTTGTAAAATTGCAGAGTTAACAGCAGAAGAAGCTCAAAACTAAGAACTTCTATTTATTTATAAAAATAGCGCTAAGACCTAAAGGTTTTAGCGCTATTTTAGTTTATTCCAAAAGATAATAAATAGTCTAGAGTAAGCCTCGTGCTTTAATTTCTAAGTATTTATTTATAGTATCGATCGTTAAATTTTCTGGAGTTGTTAAAATGGAATAAATACCATATTTCTTCAGTTCATTTACGATAAGTCGTTTTTCGAAAGCAAATTTCTCTGCTATTACTTTATCATAAGCTTGTTGAACGGTTTCGGCCTTTTCATCTATTATACTATCTAACTCTGTATTTTTAAAGAATATAACTACCAATAAATGACTTTTAGCAATGCCTTTTAAATAAGGTAATTGGCGGTGTAAACCATCTAAGGTTTCAAAATTAGTATATAGTAAAACAAGACTTCGTTGCGTAATATTACGTTTTACATCGGCATACAAACGTCCAAAATCACTTTCGTAATAATCGGTGTTCACGTTGTAAAGCGCCTCTAAAATCAAATTCATTTGAGATGTTCTGCGCTCCGCAACGACTCTATTTTCTATTTTTTTGGAAAATGAAAAAATACCGGCTTTATCTTGTTTCTTTAAAGCCACATTAGATATTACCAAAGCAGCATTTATAGCATAATCTAGTAAAGTTAAGCCATCAAAAGGCATTTTCATAACACGGCCTTTATCGATTACAGAATATATAGGCTGAGATTTTTCATCTTGAAACTGATTCACCATTAATTGGTTTTTCTTGGCAGTAGCCTTCCAATTTATGGTTCGTAAATCATCACCTAAAACATAATCTTTAATCTGCTCAAATTCCATGGTGTGCCCTAACTTCCTAACTTTTTTAACTCCATACTGCAATAAATTATTACTTATGGCAAGCAAATTATATTTACGTAATTGAATAAAACTTGGGTACGTAGCAATCATTTGGTCATCATCAAACCAAAAGCGTCTTGCAATTAATCCAAAAACCGATGTGGCATAAATATTAAGCTTCCCGAATTGATATTCTCCACGCTCCGTTGGGCGCAGTTCGTACTCTAATTCTGTTAAGCTAGAAGCATCTAACTTTCTATCTATTTTGAAATCACGCACCTGAAACTGTACAGGAATTTCATCTATAATTCTAATAAAAATAGGGAATGTGTAGAAGTTTTCAATAGAAACACCAATAGCATTTTGATCACCATTAGAGAATTTTTCCGGTAAATTTCGTTTTCCTTTTATACCTTTTTTTGCAACGAATAATAAAATAGCATCTAAAAACGTAAGAGCAAACAAACATAGCAATAACAACTTCACTAAATTAAACAACCTAGGAAACACAAAGCTTAACACAAACAAGACCATAACAATCAGGCATCCGTAGAAAAATCTGTTTTGTATGTAAAAAGGTTTAATACGTTTCAATTTTTTGATTATTGGTTGATGGTTATTAGTTACGTGTTGTGCTCGTTACTTATTTTTTACTAAATACTGTAAACTGAATAATTCACTCCTTACCTCGGGATCTCTACAGCTTCTATAATTTGTTTAATAATTTGTTTAGAAGTTACGCCTTCCATTTCGCGCTCTGGAGTAACAATAACACGGTGCTGCAATACCGGAATAGCGGCTTGTTTAATATCTTCGGGTGTTACAAAATCGCGTCCGTTCATGGCTGCAAAGGCTTTACTTGCTTTTAATATTGCAATAGATGCACGTGGCGAAGCGCCTAAATATAAAAACGGATTACTTCGTGTGTTAACAATAATATCAGCGATATATTTTACTAAATGTGATTCGATAATTATTTGACTCACCAAAACCTGAAATTTAGAAATATCTTCTTTACTTAAATGTGCCGTAATCTTTTCGGTTTTTGTGCCACCTTGCAAGGCTTGTTCTCTATTTATAATTTCAATCTCTTCTTCTAAATTAGGATAATCTACATCTATTTTAAACAAAAAACGGTCTAATTGTGCTTCCGGTAAACGGTAAGTTCCTTCTTGCTCTACAGGGTTTTGTGTTGCCAAAACAATAAATGGTAAATCCATAATAAATTTATTACCATCGATAGTAATTTGGCGTTCTTCCATAACTTCAAACAAAGCAGCTTGCGTTTTTGCAGGCGCACGATTTATTTCATCAATAAGAATCATATTCGAAAAAATAGGTCCTTTTTTGAATTGAAATTCAGATGATTTCATATCGAAAACCGAGGTTCCTAAAATATCACTTGGCATTAAATCGGGTGTAAACTGTATACGACTAAAACCAACATCTAATGATTTTGCCAATAACTTAGCCGAAATGGTTTTGGCAACACCCGGAACACCTTCTATTAAAGAATGGCCGTTAGCTAAAATAGAAGCAATTAGCATATCGATCATCCCTTTCTGCCCAACAATAACTTTTCCTATTTCATTTTTTATAAGTGCTATACCTTCTTGTAGCTCACTTAAATCAATACGACTCTTAAAATCTAAATTAGAATCTTGTCCGGCTTCATGCCCATCAAGAGTATTTTCAAAACTTTGTTGTTCTGCTCCTAAATCTAAATTATCGTTGTTTGGCGTGTTGTTTTCGTCCATAATTATTTATTATAAAAAGCCTCAATAGCTTTGTTTAACCTTAACAAATCGGCCTCTTCTAGATGTCGTTTGGCTTTCAATTGTAAAATTAAATTAATTAATCGTTTTATAGTATCTTCTTTTTTATTTGATTTAAGACTTAAATTTTTAATGAATTTTTCATCTAAAATCTGCGTATCTAAAAAGTATTCTCGTCTTAAGAACTCTAAAAAATAAGTGATTTTTTTATCAATAATAGTATCGTGTTCCTTGGTTTCGTAATACAAATTACCAATGGTTTTAGTGAATGCCACGGTTGTATTCTCATTAGGTTTTATAATTTTTACGATACGTTGTCTGCGTTTTGCATTAAAAATCATGAAGCAAACCATTGTAAACAAAGCCAAATACCAAGCCCAACGCAAGGCCGGTGTTTTTAAAATAAATCTTAACGGTGAACTGCCTAAATCTTGCCCTATTTTATTAACCGAATCGAAATGAATGGTATCGTTTTCTACATAAGACAAAGCTACTTCGGCATATTTTTTATTGTTCTTTTTAAGTAAATGATAATTAGTAAACACAACAGGTTGCAGATGTAAATAGAAATTCCCTGCTCCATATTCTATTTTTACAAAATTAATATTTTGGATAGAATCGAATTTTTGATAGCCTAAAACAGTTGTTGATACTGAATCTAATTTCGTGAAATAATAATTCCCTAAACCTTTTTCAACGGTTATAGAATCGGTTTTAAAGTTTGGGTTAGCAAAACTTAAAAGCGCTTTTCCTTTAAAATTATAATCACTTTTAATATCGACTCCTAAAGAATCTTGAATGTTTTTAGAAGGAAAATGAGACGCTATAAACACATCGTTTCCATGCGCTGCAAAGTCTAATAGTTCTTGTGAAGACACATCGTCTAAACCAGAAAAATTATTAACCGCCATATACGTTCCGCTCGTATCGTAAAGACTATCTTCAAAATTGTAAAGCGCATCAAAATATTCGTAGGGTGTTGTTTTAATTGTTTTTATATCACTTTCCGGAAATAGATTTTTAAGTTCTTCGTAGAAAATAAAAGTACCATATGGAATTTTATCTGTCTCGTCAAAGCTTCTATTCCAGTCTATAGGTTCCTCTCTAGTAAACTCTATAGCGGCGGCTCCAGCAAATAAAAAGACGAGCAAAACGATATATATTTTTATTGTTTTGTTCATGCTTTTATCGATTTTAGAAATTGAATAAAAGCTTCTTTCGCTTTATTAAACTCATGCTCGTTAACATCAAATTCGCCATACCATATGTAGTTGTACAAATAAGATGTGTATGAAAAACCCTTTTTTAAATCCTGCGAAACAATTTCGTTTTGATAATCACTATTTGTTTTTTCAACGTCGTATTCAATAATTTCGGCCGTAGTTAATCCTTTTAAAAGCCATAAATAATAATACCGAATAGCCAATCTATAATTGTGTTCTGCTTCCGCGGAAGCGATAAGTGTTTTAAAATCTACAGCATGAATATTAGCTTCTATATCACTAACAGGAATAATACTTTTATCCGATCCTTTGCCAAAAACCCATTTGCCTTCGCTATTCATTACAGCTTTAAAAATAAAGAAGATGACTAATAGAATAACAAGAACGGCTCCTATTCTAAGAGCTATATCTGCAAATGCAAAAGATTGCCCTTTATCTTGAACTTGAAAGAATTCTATAAAAAGTTCGTTTAACCATTGCTTAAATCGTGTCCACCAACCAGAACTCTCAACGGTTCTATCGTAAACAAATTCTTCACCAGTATAGATTTCTTTTAAATTTTCGAAATGTCGTTTTTCACCCCAAGTCGTATCTATTTGTAAACTATCCTGCTCAACCAAAACCACCTCTAAAGTTGTGATGCTTTTAGCCGAAATAGCTTCAGAATAAAAAAATAATCCGAAAACTAAAAAAGCGATATGTAAAGTTTGTTTTCTATTCACCCGAACCTATTTGATCGATAACACTTTTAGTATTTATATTCTCTTTATCTTCTTTTAAACTGTAAAATACAATACCTTGATTAAGCTGTACAACGTTACCTAAAACCGCACTAACAAAAAATGTTAAGAAGAATATAGCCAGCATAACCACCGTCATGGTAGCACCTAGATCTTCGTTAGAAGGTCCATCTTGCACCGTAGTAAACATGCTTGCCATGCCAAAAAAGTAAGGGATAATTGAAATTATATTCTGTATAATGTAAACGATTAAGTAGAACAAACCAACGCTACCTACTGCTGCCCAAAATTTAGATTTCAGTAACTTCCATGAGTATGGATAGCACTCCCAAATGCCTTTTTCTCCTTCTAAATATTCCATTAACGCCATGCCATAAAAAAGCATAAAAGCACCTGCCAAAAGCGGAAGCGCCATGATACCAATAATAGTAACGGTTAGAATTAGCGCACCAATAGAAAAAATAATAAGCATAGGTATACCAATAAGAAAACAGCAAAGTATAAATGTGAAAAGTTTACCGAGGTTTGCTTTATAGGCTTTTAAAATATCTCGTGTTTCGAAGTTTGTACCGCTGTTATGGTTATATAATTTTAAATAAATAAAGGGAAATGCATAAGATACTATTCCGGCGATGATAGCAACAATAACGAAAACAAAAACCATAGCCATAAATAGCACAAAATTATCATTTAGATACTCATCTAAAAGCGTAGTGCTTTTATTGTTTAGAATACTCCCAAAAACAAAATCGCTATAAAACTTTGTGAAGAAATAACCCAAAACTGCTAAAACCAATAAAAAGATACCATTTATAATAAAATATTCTCTAAAAAAGTGTTTTCCGTTTTGTTTAATAAATGCGAATGTATCTTGAAAAAACTCACTAAAACCCCTTGATTTATATAATTCCATATGATTTTTTAAGTTTTTTATTTACCATAAATGGGTAAACTAAATAGTAAAATGAAATAATACCTAGCGTTATTAAAATGATACCAACCGATAACCAATTGGGCATAATGTTAGAATATCGAGTTACAAAACCTTCTAAAAAACCAGCCGCAATAGTAAACGGAAACGTACTAATTAATATTTTAACACCATCTTTCATGCCTCTTTTAAAGCTTGTAACTCTAGAATAAGTTTTAGGAAACAAAATACTTGCTCCCAAAAGTAAACCTGCCGCACCTTCGATAACAATAGCAAAAATTTCCATAGCGCCATGAATCCATATACCACGGACACTTTCCCAAAGCACACCATGTTTTTGAAACATAAATTGAAAAGCGCCAAGCATAATACCGTTTTGTAGCAAAACATAACCTGTTCCGAGTCCGCCAAAAACCCCAAATATAAAAGACTTGATACCCACGTATAAGTTATTGAGCGTAATACCTATAAAACTCCCCCAGTTACTACCGCTTTTGTAAACAGCCACCGGATCTCCTTTTTCGATATTCTCCAAAGTCATGTTTACATAATGATCACCCAAAATAAGACGCACAAACGAATCATCGAAAGCAGCCGACAAAACACCAATGGCAACAAATGTTAAGAAAATAGCGAATGCATAAAGTACATACCGCCTGCTTTGATAAACAATTAAAGGCACTTCTATTTTCCAAAATTGTATAAATCTATTACTATCTTCTCGCTTAGTTTTATAAATTTTTTGAAAAGCTTTGGCTGCTAAGTTGTTTAAATAAAGAATTGTTTTACTTTTGGGATAATAGGTTTGAGCGTAAGATAGATCGTTTACCAAATGAATATAAAGAGAAGCCAGCTCGTCTGGATTTTTTAAAGTTTTTCCAAAAATGGCTTTTTCAAAATCTAGCCATTTCTCTTTGTTTTGTTTAATAAATGCAACTTCTCTCATGTGTAATCAAATTAAAACAATTCATGGTAGAGTTACAAATAAATACTACACAAAATGTTAATATAAATTTTACAGCGGCGAGTGTTGGAGAACGTATTTTAGCATATGGCATAGATTGGATTATAAAAATAGCCTACATTATTGTTGTTTACCAGCTGCTTTTCAACCTGTTTAACATTCCTGCTTTAATTCAGGATATGGATAATTGGTCTCAAGGCGCTATATACGTCACCTGCTATTTTCCCGTTATTTTTTACACCTTAATTTTTGAAACTCTTTTGGATGGACAAACCTTAGGTAAACGTATTTTAAAAATTAAAGTGGTGAAAATAGATGGTTACCAAGCCTCTTTAGCCGATTTTTTGATACGTTGGCTTTTTCGTATTATAGATTTAAATATGCTTAGCGGTGTGGTTGCATTAATCTCTATTATTACCAGTAGTAAAAACCAAAGACTAGGTGATATTACAGCCGGAACATCGGTAATTACGTTAAAAAACAATGTAAACATTAGCCATACCATACTAGAAAATCTGCAAGATAATTATAGGCCGACTTACCCGAATGTGATAAAATTATCGGATAATGATGCTCGAATTATAAAAGAAACATTTACCACTGCAAAAGCATCACTAGATTATCCAACTTTAATAAAACTGCGCGAAAAGCTTATAGAAGTTGTTGAAATCAAAGAAGTCAAACAAAAAACTGACATGGAGTTTATTGATGTTATTATGAAAGACTACAACTATTACACTCAAAATATGTAAGTGTGATATTTCTGCTTTTATCTTAAATAATTATCGAACAGTTACCCATAAAAAAATCTTATAAAAGAAAACCGAAACACTCCTTAAAAAGAACTAATTTCGCGCAAAAAAAATAAGCGTTGTTAATACGTTAAATTTTTCAGCAATTACATATATCTACTGAATTTTCTAATAAAACATTTAACAACTATAAATTAAACTCATATGTTTTACATCGATATTTTAGGTATTGTTGCTTTCTCTATTTCGGGTGTTTTAATTGCCTTAGAAAAAAAGATGGATATTTTTGGCATCTTAATCATTGCCTTTGTAACTGCTGTTGGTGGTGGAACATTACGGGATTTACTTATTGGCCACACACCAGTAAGCTGGATGCAAAACATCACAATTTCTTACGTTATTTTAGGCTCTACTATTGCCGCAGTACTTTTTAGAAGTAAAATTAATTATCTACGTACCTCTCTGTTTTTATTCGATACCATTGGTATAAGCATATATACTATGGCAGGTGTTGAGCAAGGTATTGAAGCTGAGTTACACCCTTTAATTTGTATTGCTTTAGGAACAATAACAGCTAGCTTTGGAGGTGTAATTCGTGATATATTATGTAATGAAATTCCTGTAATTTTTCGAAAAGAAATTTATGCTACAGCTTGCATTATGGGTGGTGCCACTTATTTTATTTTAAAAGAATTTCCTATTCAAGAAAACTGGATTTTTATAATTTCTGGTGCTGTGGTAATTCTAATACGCTTACTTGCTGTTAAATTTAAAATCTCTTTACCTAGACTTTATAAGGAAGAATTTGAACATTAAGTTTTTCGATTAAAGATACTTTTTTCAAGTATACCAAGCCTATAAAATTCTTTCTTACAAACGGTATTAATAATGTTTTCACTGCTTATCTTTTCTAAATAGCTAGAACTTACAAACTATAATAACCATAGTTCTTTTCGTTATTTTATCCTAACAAAACCAATATATTGAAGCATTAAAAGAAGCATAATCCCTCCTTGCTATTAACTCTATATATTTAACTCTTTTATGTTTTTTTAATTCCTTAAACCATGCTTTAGTTTTGGGAACAGTATTATCCAAATTTATCAAAACTGCACCCTCACAAAAAAAGCGATGAAAAAACACTATTAAATATTTTAAAGTAAGAAAAATTAACACAACATAATGACTTGAGAAATAAATACTATATTTTGTTTATTAATTTTATAGCTATAATAATCATAAAATAAGATGGGATTAAAAGATATGTTTTCAAAATCACTAAACAAAATGACTCCTGCATTTGATACTGAAGATTACACCTATGAGCAGTTAAAAGATTGGTTTTTTCTGATAGTCAGAACGATTTATTACCTAAAAGAGCCTTAGCTACTGATGGAATATTACCCTTCTTCGCTTTTAATAACAGAAATGAATTTCATGTTAGCAATTACAACGTAATAAGCGGAACACTATATAGTATCTAACGTTAATAAATTATAAAAAAGAGAGTCTCACGAATAAATTTCGTGAGACTCTTTTTTTATATAATAAATATTGCATTTACTATTCTATTTATTATAAAAGTTTAATTACCTATCTACTCTATTTAATAAAAACTAAGCATACAAATCGATTAGTTTAGTTTTTTACAATTCTTTTTATCATCGCTTTACTTTCTGTATTAATTTTTAATAAATAAACTCCATTGGGTAAATCCTTCATATCAAACTCAACAACTTTTTTATGATCTATAGAACTATTATAAAGAGTAGAACCTAATACATTAAGGATAGATAAATTGGTGATATTATCACTTCCAAGAGTACTTAATTCTACTGTAACTATAGAAGTTGTTGGATTAGGATACATTTTAAAATTTGAATCATCATATTCTAATTCTAAACTTAAAGAACTTCCGTTATCGTACTCAAATGCGCCAATATCAGGTGCGGTTCCGCTATACGATCTACTTAATTTTTGACCAGAACTCCAAGTTAACGCAACATCTAAAGTGAGCGTGTTAGTATCGTAATTTATGCTAGTAATAACAGCCCTTTCATTTTGCCCCTCTAATTGTATTGTATCTCCAGTAAAATCATCGATACCAAAATCATCAACAAAATAAGAAGTATCTACCACTGACATTGTTTTGCCACTTCCTGATGATGAAGTTTCGGTAAGAAAACCACCTGCATCAATCATAGGGCTTCCTTCTGATAAATTAAAATTATAAGTCGATACATCTACAAAACCAGGATTGACCTGAAGGCTGTTCAAAAATAATTCAAGGTAATTAGTTCCCCACCAAGTTAGCGATTTAGAGTCAGGGTTAGACGAAGAATTACGGCTACCATAAGCAATAGTATACAATTCGTCTATTTCAGAATTAAATATATTATTATTATCTAATATTACATCTGTTGTTCTACCTGTAAAAATCTGAACCGGTTTATCATTAAGTTCTGTATACCACGACCAACGTGAATCTCTCTGAATAAATTTATTCTTAAAAAGAATATTATTTTTTATTTCCTGATCATTGAATGTGTAAGATGTTGATCCCGATATGTCTATTGCTCCAAACTCATTGTTATAAAAATCGTTGTTATAAACTCTATTTCCATAATTAAAAGTAGCCTCACCGGAGTATAAGGTTAACGATATTGGAGGTCCTTGACAATCATAAAACACATTATTTCTAATAATACCATTTTGCCCCGCGTATTGAATGCCTGAATAAGGAGATGCATTAACTGGAGAAGTTGTAAATGCAAAAACGTTATGCTCTATTACATTATGCTTTGTATCGTTAAGCGAAGTAATTTTATTGTATGGAGAATCACCATGTCCAACATTATCGCAATCGTAAACTTCCCCTATTTTTTGTAGCTCATTATGAAAATAATTTTCACGAATTACATTATAGTTACTACATTTTATTGTCCACAAAACGTGTTCGGCTCTAGTAATTGTATTGTTATCAATTAAATTATAATTAGATTGAATTAAACCAATATTATCTTGAGTCGAATTATCTATGATATTATTTGTAATTCTATTATAATTTGAGTCTTGAAAAAACAACCCCGTTTTAGAACTACCGCCAGAATCTAATGCATCTTTAAATGTATTATTTTTTAATATAATATTGTTGGATCCCAAGGCATTTAACCACCGTCTTACATTTTCAATATTTAAGCCTTCTATTGTAATATAATCTACTTCATAAATATAAACAGCTGGTGAAAGTGAAGCTCCAGTAATCATAACTTCTTCGTTACCATAGTTTTTATAAACTATTCTATTTATGGCTGTACCAGAATTTATAGGTTTTAATTGAGTTGTAAAAACACCTTCCCTTATAAGAATAGTATCCCCAGCAGAGGCAACTGCAGCAGCACCTGCTAATGTATTATAAGCATCACCATCACTACCTGTACAATCTCTATTACTAATGGAATATGTACCTAAACAAGGTGCACTTAATTGATTGTCTACATAAATTTCTTCTTGAGTAAATGCCTTTGTACTGGCGAATAAGGAGATAAAACATATTAATAATGTAACCTTCTTATTGAAAGTGATAATTCTATTTTTCATTTGTTTAAAGCAATTTGGGGTTAAACTTTATAAATAAGCAATATTTCAACGAAAACAGTATTAAAATACGATTAATACATTTTTCTGTCCAAAAACATTGAATTTAATACATACATATATATATAACTAAAGTTATACAATACATCCAAATCTTTTGTTCCTATTGAGAGGCTATTAGCCATAAAATTCAAGATATTTTTGCCCCAAATTTATACAAACATTAATTTTTATTATAATTACCTAGTTCAAGCTCGGCCAATTCCTCTTTACTTAATTTCTGCAATTCTCTAAAGTAAAACATATTACCATCACTATGTAGATATGATATTGCTTTAAAAGGATTTACTTCCAAATAAACATTTAAAACTATAGACTTTTCATAATCAATATCAAACGTTATCATTTTTGGCTTATCTAGTTTTGATTTAACAGGATAGATGTCATGTTTCCAATCTTCACCTGTTATTTTGAAAAAAAAGATAATTTCATTGGTATCAAAATTTATAATGTGATAGTTAATCGATGTAACCGTACGATGATTTTTAGCCTTACCTGAAGAAAGTTTTATAAGATCAATGACTTCACTTTTAAAAACCAATAAAGAATCACTTGCTATTTCTGTATTTATTACTAAGTTTTTATCCGTTTTTCCAAAACTATGCAAGCTAAATAAGCAAATACATATAAAAATTAAAGTTCTTGTTTTCTTCATTATTTTTTTAATGACTTCCATTGAGTGCTTTTTAATATTGGAGTCTAATTATAAAGTTCTATTGAAACGAAATATTACAATTTTACTTCCAAAAGTTTTGATTTTTTATTTATATATTAAACATATTTTCTCCTGCCAACATAATTATATGCGCAAAGATATGGGCTACCATTGCTGCTTCTAATCCTTTTTTCCAGTAAAGCCAGCCAAAAACAATACCACCTATTGCATTTCCAAAAATAATGTAGACTATTAATTCTGCATTAGGAGCATCAACAAAAGTAAAAACAACAGGCAAATGGCCAAGCCCGAAAATTATTGCTGAAACCAAAATACCTAACCAATAAACAACCGAGTTTAACTTACCAAATAGTTTAAAAATTAGCCAAATAATTAGTGTCATAACTCCAAACCTAATTAAAATCTCTTCTGTTAAACCTCCATAAAAAAACCGCATTACCAGAGTTGGCTTAAATTTATCTCCTAATGCTATAAAATCGCTAGGCAGCATAGGTAGAAACATTACAGAAACAAGTGTTATCAATATTCCTGCAATAACTCCACCAATGATTCCATATTTTAAAATCCCTGATAATTCTATCTCCTTTTTGCCATAAGTAAGCTTTTCGAATAGTGGTAACTTAAGGTTAACTTTATCATAGAGCAGTACTCCTAAAACAACTGTAATAAGGAGTAAGCCTGTAGGGTTTATTAAACTAAGCAGTTTAAATTGTAGTGGCGTAAAGAGCTCGGATACCTTTTGTTGAATTTCCTCTGGCAAAACAATATCCATAGTTAATGTAGATAAAATACCAATAAACCCAACGATAAAAACTAAGATCCCTAATTTAAGCTTCTTGTTCATTTTCTAATAGTTTTTTATCAAACAAATACAGAGTGTAATTATTTTTAAATCCTTTTTATAGATATAAAAAAAGTATCACGCTAAACCTTTAATTAGCTACTAAACTCCCCCACTCTGTCCAAGAACCATCGTAAACCGATAGATTGTTATATCCAGAAATATCGGCCGCTAAAGCCAAAACACATGCTGTTAAACCAGATCCGCACGAAAATATAATATCATCATTTTTATCGGCTAACATATAAAAAGCTTTTTCTAGCTCTACTTGAGGTTTTAAAACACCGTCCGTTAATAAATCGGTAAAAGGTAAATTAACAGAATTAGGAATGGTCCCCATACGCAAACCTTCGCGAGGTTCTGGTACTTCACAGTTAAATCGTCCGGCAGAACGTGCATCTATAATTGTATGTGTTTTATTTGCTGAAGCTACTTTTACATCATCAAAAAATTGCATGAATTTAGGTTGAAGGTTCGCGAAAAAACCGCCTATTGCACCTTCATAATTCGTCATAGATTCTGTGGCATAACCAGCATTTAACCACTCAGGAAAACCTCCATTTAAAACTGCAACGTTATTATAACCAAACGCCTTAAATAACCACCAAACACGTGCGCTCGAGTAAATTCCCTTATCATCATAAACTACAATGGCACTATTGTTATTTACACCTAAATTCCGAGCTTCTCTTTGAAACTGTTCTTCCGAAGGAAAAGCACTAGGAAACGGATTCGAAACATCGCTAAATTTCTTTTTAATATCGAAAAGTCTTGTTCCTGGTATTTGTTTTTGAGAAGCATTAAAAACTTTATTTATGGTACCATCTAAAATAATAAGATTTTCATTGTTTAAATGCTCTTGAAGCCATTTTACAGAAACAATTGGTGTTGGTAAACTAATAGAAGTGCTCATGTTGATTTTGTGGTTTAATCAAATATAAAGAAATAAGTTGTTTTCTACATATATCTGTAATGTCCAATAATTTTAAAATCAAAAAGACAGTCTTCTAAAACTTGTCCGCTACCAATATTATGAACAATTAAATTACGTTTTCCGTCTGTAGATTTTTTATCGACAACTATACCTATATGTGTTATTGCACCTCCCAAATTCCAACACACTACATCTCCAGGTAAATAATCTTTAACCTGCTCGGTGATTGCTTTTTCGGCGCCTTGCCTTTTAAAATATGTCATTAAATTAGGAACTCTTCGGTGATCAATATTTTTATCAGTTCTTTTAAGTCCCCAAATTTTAGGATAAGCACTAAAATTAGCTTTCATATCCTCATGCACATTTTTCTGCAAGTCTATTCCCATTTTTCTATACGCACGAATAACAACATCTGTACAAACTCCTTTATCGCTTGGCACATCGCCATTTGGATAATCTATTGAAAAATAGCTAGGATCGTAAACCACGTTTTGTTGTGTTAACTCAAGAGCACAATCTGATAATTGAAAATTAGTACTTTCTGTTTGCGAAAAACAAAAATTGAGGTTAAATAATAATAATATTAAAATAAATACTTTTCTCATAGAAAACCTGCTTATTTAAACTCCTTTTTTCGCTTGAAATAACACTATAAGTTATCTGAATTAATTCATGGCTGGATCGGACCTTAATACTCCAGAATTTGTATGAATATTACCTACTTCTGTAATTACGGCCCCTTCTGGACCTGCCATTTGCCAATGAGCAGACTCTACAAGTGCTAACGAATCGAAACCACCTTCATTTAATTCTACAATATGGTTTGCTGTTACCTTACCGTCCCAATGTGTTTTTGGAACTACAACTTGAGGAAATTGATCGCGGTTATTCTCGCCTACACCTGCTACATAACTTTTACCGTGCCTAATAAGCCAACCTTCCATTTTAGCTGGATTGTTTTCTGCTGCAAAATGCATGTGCTCTCCTAACATTTGACCCGGTAATAAAAAGATATCCATTAACATATATCGGTCGTCTTCATTATTAACAAACATAACAGAAGCTAAACCTAAGTGGGCATAATCGCCTTTGTTATAATCGGTAAGCCAAATTTTTTCGCGAAGTCCATCAAACACAGGATAATTATGATATTCTAACATTTCGATTAAAGCATCTTTCGCCTTTTCTTCTAAAAACTTACCATCCTTATCGTAAAATTGTTCGTTGGTAAACTTTAATTCCGTTTTAACAACTTCCTTAGTGTTTACCATTGGCTTTTTTTCTGCTTTATTATTACAACTTGTAAATAATACAAACATTAATAAAGCGTTTATAAGAATTATTCGTTTTTCCATAAATTACTTTTTATTTAAATTTTTATGTTTTTTTATTTTACATCCGCATAATTATCATCCCATTCTTGAGGTTTTGGATCGTGAAGTTTACCTAAAGATTTCGCCACAATCATAGCCACAGTAGCATCACCTGTTACGTTTACAACGGTTCTACACATATCTAAAGGTCTATCTACTGCAAAAATTAAGGCTAAACCAATTGGTAGTAATTCGGCAGGAAACCCAATAGATTCTAGCACAATTACAAGCATTACAATACCTGCACTTGGTACAGCTGCACTACCAATAGAGGCTAACAACGCCGTACCGATAATAACTAATTGATTGGTAAATGTTAAACCTTCTGGCCAAACTACTTGCATAATAAATACCGCTGCAATACCTTGGTATAAACTGGTACCATCCATATTTACTGTAGCTCCAACAGGTAGTACAAATCCGGCAACTTCACCATCTACTCCCAAATGTTCTTCTACACGTTCCATAGTTACAGGTAATGTTGCCGCACTACTACTTGTTGAAAATGCTAATAATTGTGCTGGGCTAATTTGCTTTAAAAACCACATTGGCGATTTTTTAGTATACACAGCAACCAAAATTAAATAAACACCTATCATTAAAACAAGACCTATAAATACACATAAAGCGTATAATAGTAATTTTAAGAGTATCTCAGTATCATCGAAAGCTATAATTACATTTGCCATTAATGCAAACACAGCATAAGGTGCAGAAAGCATAATTAAGTCGACCATTTTCATGACCACATCATTTAAAGAATTAAAAAAACCTGTTAATGGTTTTGCTTTTTCTTCTCCAATTAATAACAAACAGATACCAAAAAAAAGTGCAAAAAATATAATTTGCAACATGGAAGCTTCTACAAAAGATTGAAAAATATTACTTGGAAAAATATCTACCAAAGCTTGTAACGGCCCAGCATTTGTTCTCGCCGATGCTTCGCTAATTTTATCGGCTATACCGGTATCATTAGCGTAACGTAATTTAATTTTCTCAATAGTTTCTTCTGGCATTCCAACTCCTGGCTTTACTGTATTTACTAAAGCCAAACCTATAGCAATAGCAATTACGGTAGTCCCCATATATATTCCAAGGGTACGTAAACCCATGTTTTTTATTTTAGAGATATCTTTTAAATCGGTAATTCCTTTTATCAAAGACGCCAATATTAAAGGTACTGCAATAAGTTTTAGAAGATTAATGAATATTTTTCCAAAAGGAGCAACCCAATTTCCAACAAAGCCTCGGCCTCCGTCTATACTATTCATTATAAAACCAAAAATGATTCCGAGAATCATTCCTATAATAATCTTCCAGTGCATTGCAAGTTTTTTCATATGTTTTAGGATACTTTTTAAGTCTTTAAAATTTGACACAATATAAGTATTTTTGGTATGAAAAAAAGCAGATTACCTATGAGTTTACTGCAAAAAATTGAAGATAAATTAGATTTTTAATTACAAATACGATTATTTGCACACAATAAATGAATAAAAAGTGGCTTAAATTGATTTTTTAATAATTAAATCTAGGTGTTTTTTAGGTAAAACAAAACCTTCTTGAAGTCTATAAATTGGCAGATAGGTTTAGCCCCGATTGCAGCGGCATCCTTTTTATGTGCCTAATATTTAAGTTATTAAACAAGGAAACAACCACAGATTAAACTATAACTTTTTAAATACAGATTATGTTTCTGCACATAAAAAGATATAGCGGAAAGCGGGAAATAGCTTCTAAAAAATATCTTAGTTGTAAAGCTTATTAATTAATTGAAAATCGGCTATTACAAGTGCAGCCATCGCTTCTACAATAGGTACGGCGCGTGGCACAACACATGGATCGTGACGTCCTTTACCTTGCATTTCTACATAATTTCCATCTTTATCAATGGTTTCGTATTTTTGAATTAGGGTGGCTACAGGTTTAAACGCAACACTGAAATAAATATCCATACCGTTGCTTATTCCGCCTTGAATTCCGCCGGAATAATTTGTTTTTGTAGTACCATCACTATTAAAAGCATCGTTATGATCGCTTCCATACATGGTGCTTCCATGAAATCCGCTACCATATTCAAAACCTTTTACAGCGTTGATGGATAGCATGGATTTACCAAGTTCGGCGTGTAATTTATCGAAAACCGGCTCGCCTAAACCAACAGGCACATTTTTGATAACACAGCTAACAATACCACCAACGGTATCACCTTTTCCGCGAACTTCCTTGATGTACGTTTCCATTTTTACCGCCATCTCTTGATCTGGGCAACGTACTATGTTAGATTCTACTAAACTTAAGTCTAATTGGTTGTATGGCTTCTCTAACTTCATGGTACCAACACCAGAAACATATGCCGTAATTTCAATACCTTTTAGCATTTGTTTAGCAATGGCTCCTGCCACTACACGACATGCTGTTTCGCGTGCCGAGCTACGTCCTCCACCACGATAATCGCGAACACCGTATTTTTTATCGTAAGTATAATCGGCGTGGCTTGGTCTATAACTATCTTTTATATGACTGTAATCGTGAGATTTTTGGTTGGTATTTTCTATTACAAAACCAATAGAAGTTCCGGTGGTTACACCCTCAAAAATACCAGAATGAAACTTTACAGTATCTGGCTCTTTACGTTGGGTAACAATAGCAGATTGTCCTGGTTTTCTTCGGTTTAATTCGTTTTGAATTTCGTCTAAATCTAACTCAATTCCTGATGGACAACCATCTATAACACCGCCTAATGCTGGGCCATGAGATTCGCCATAAGTTGATAAAGTAAATAGTTTTCCGAAGGAGTTACCTGCCATGATTTATTTTTTTGGCTAAAATAAACTATAGTCATGAATTTGACGAATTTAGTTGCATAAAATGTTTAACTCAGCACGATTTTTGGCTAATTATTATGCATTTGCTCTTTTGCTTATTTAAATGTGAAAACTAAGTTTATTTCGGCTAATTTATTTGAAAAGATCTTTGGTTAAAAATATCTCGTATGTATGCGGATCTATTGTCTTATTTGCTACAAATAGCCTTTAAAACGTAACATTGAATTAACAATTAACTTATAATTAGTTAATTATATGGTAAAGATTAAATAATACAACTCTGACCCAAATATTAGAAATTTACATTGAATAACACCCCATAATTTTGAAAATAAAACGTAAAATAGAAATTGCTGTAATATCTGATGTGCATTTAGGAACCTATGGTTGCCATGCTAAACATTTACTCACGTATTTAAATAGTATTGAGCCTAAAAAGCTTATTTTAAATGGTGATATTATTGATATATGGCAGTTTAGTAAACGTTATTTTCCGAAGTCGCACCTAAAGGTTATTAAGAAAATAATGACCATGGCTTCTAACGGTGTGGAAGTGATTTACATTACCGGGAACCATGATGAAATGCTTCGAAAATTTAGTGATACCACTATTGGAAACATTTCTATTGTGGACAAAATAGTTTTAGATTTAGATGGATTGAAAGCTTGGTTTTTTCATGGTGATGTTTTTGATGTCTCCATACAAAACGCCAAATGGTTGGCAAAACTTGGTGGTTATGGATACGACTTGCTAACCCTAATTAATCGCGGTGTAAATTGGTATTTAGATAAACGCGGAAAGGAACGTTACTCGCTTTCTAAAAAAGTAAAAAACGGTGTTAAAGGTGCCGTAAAATATATAAACGACTACGAAAAAGTAATAGCGGAACTGGCTATTGAAAAAGGTTATGATTATGTAGTTTGTGGCCATATACACCAACCCAAAATGGAGTATATTGAAAACAAACACGGCAGAACCATGTATTTAAACTCTGGTGATTGGGTAGAAAACTTTACCGCTCTAGAATACCAATTTAAACGTTGGAAAATTTACAACTTTAGTAAAGACAAATTAGCACCTTTTATTGTTGATGAGGATTTTGAGGAAATGAAAATTAACGATTTAATTGCTGCTATTACCATTGTAGATCGCGCTGAAAAGAAATCAAAAAAGTAATTTTTATATAATTTTACAGTTCAGCATTAAAATTCTACGGTTCGGTAAACTGTATTATAGAATATTCTGGTTATGTTAGATATTTGAAGTGTTAATCAAATAAAACAACACACTTATGAAAACTTTATCTTTTATCTTCGTTCTACTTTTTTCAATCACTTTTGCAACATCTCAAAACATTGAAAACACACAAAACATTACCGTTAAAATAGACAAACTCTCATCTAGTAATGGCCACGTTATTTTAACGCTACACAATGCAGATACTTTTATGAAGGCCGAGGGTGTAAAAACTATAAAAGCAGAAATTAATGATGGTAAAATTGATGTTAAATTCGAAAATATTGCTTCTGGAACTTACGCTATTTTAGTGCTTCATGATGCCAACGATAATAACAAAATGGATTTTGAAGATACAGGAAGACCTAAAGAGGCTTATGGCACATCTAACAACCCGATGAGTTATGGACCTCCACAATTTTCGAATGCTAAATTTGAAGTTGCAAATGAAGATGTAGAAATGAACATTATACTATAAAAATCTCTATACTAAACAAAAAAAAGGCGACCCAATTGGGTCGCCTTTTTGCTATTAATCTGTAGGTTTATTTTTAAACTGTTTCGTTCAACCAAGCTTTCATCATCCAAACTGTTTTTTCTTGTTCGGTAATAAAATCACTCATCATAGAACCTGTTCCTTCATCGCTAGCATCGCCAGCTTTTCCTAATATTTCACGTTCAATTTTTAATAATTGAGCTAAAGAATCTACAATTAACCTTACAGCTAAATCATCTTGAGAAATATTTTTACCAACAGGTACTTGTGCCTTTGCTGCATAATCTTCAAAAGTATGTAATGGTGTATCTCCTAAAGTTAAAATACGCTCTGCAATTTCGTCTACCTTGGTATTAGCATCGGTATACAATTCTTCGAATTTAACGTGTAAATCAAAAAAACGTTTTCCTTTAATATTCCAGTGAATACCTCTTAAATTTTGATAATATATTTGAAAATTAGCTAAAAGATGATTCAAATCTGTTGCTATTTCTTGCGTTTTTATGGTATCTAAACCTATTGTATTTAAAGTCATTACGATGTGTTTTTTATGTTCATACAAATTTAAGCCATAAAAAAACCTTTTTAGCATAAGTTTTATTGATAGTTTTTATATTTTTATAGTCAAAATTGATTCTTATGACAATTACCCAATTATCTTATGTTTTGGCTGTTGCCGAAAACCAGAACTTCACTAAAGCTGCCGAAAAGTGCTTTGTTACGCAGCCTACTTTAAGTATGCAAATTCAGAAATTAGAAGATCAACTCGATATTTTAATTTTCGATCGAAGTAAAAAACCTATTGAACTTACCGATGTTGGGCGAAAAATTGTAACGCAAGCTAGAAATATTGTAAACGAATCTTACAGAATTCAAGATATTGTAGATCAACAAAAAGGTTTTATTGGTGGTGAATTTAAATTAGGGATTATACCAACGGTAATGCCTACTCTACTACCTATGTTTTTGAAAAATTTCATAAAGAAACACCCAAAGGTGAAACTTAAAATTGAAGAATTAACTACAGAAGAAATAATGACTCGTATAAAAGATGGTCATTTAGATGCTGCCATTGCCGCAACTCCTTTAGAGGATGAAAACATAAAAGAGCGTGTACTCTATTTTGAGCCTTTTGTAAGCTATATTCCCAAAAGCCATAGATTGCATAAAAACAAAACAATTGATGTATCAGATTTAGATGTCGATGATATGCTGCTTCTAGAAGATGGCCACTGTTTTAGAGATGGTGTGATAAACTTATGTAAAGCGTTTAAAAATCAAACCGATGAAACGTTTCAACTAGAAAGTGGAAGCATTGAAACTTTAATTAGACTATCTAATGAAGGTTTAGGCATGACGCTTCTACCCTATTTACATACCCTAGAAATTAACGAAAAAGAAAAAGAGAATCTACGCCATTTCAACGAGCCATCTCCTGCTCGTGAAGTGAGTTTGATTTACCATAAAAGCGAGTTAAAAATGCAGATTATCGAAGCTTTACAAGATGTTATTTCCGGTGTGGTTCGTGGAGCGATTGCTTTCCAAAATGTAAAAATTATTAGCCCATTACCGAAATAGAAACTATTCCGATAAGGTTTATATAAAATAAAAAGATTCACAGAGGTTTAATTTCTCTGTGAATCTTTTTTTGTTAGCAAACACTTGGTTTAACTATCTTTTTAATAAAATCTATTAAAGCGCAAAGTTGACGTAAATAGAAAAACGGTTTTTAGATTTCACATTTCCGCCAAATAAATCTTGATTTAATGGTGTAGTATAATTTGCTCCGAAAATAAATTTTTCAATAGCAAACTCAGACCCTATAGTACCACTTAATATCTTTCCATCGGTATCTGCTAAGGTTTCACCGTACTGCGTAATTTTATCGTAAACATCACCAGACACGCCTATAAATGGCATAATATTATAAGTTTCCTTAGGAAAGGTTGTGAACAAATTAGCCGAATAACTAAACTGATTTCCGAATTGATAATCGTTTTTATTTTCGCCTTTCACATAATACGTCATAAGCGTATTCACTCCAAATTTATTGGTTCCATAACTATAGCCAACAGCAAAAACACCATCTACGCTACCGGTACCAACCTGAAAACCAGGATTAACATTATCTGCTAAAGCTTCTTCAAACTTACCAGTAGGTAGTTTTGCGCCAACACCAAATTGTAACGAATGTCCCGAAGCTATACGCTCGGTATTAAAGGTTAGGGAGTCGCTTTCTTTTTTATAGAACTGTAATTTATACCAGCCCATAACACTGCTGTCTCCCAAACCGTTTAGGTTTTCATTATTCCCTTCGGAATATTCTCTATTTAAATCTTGATAAGGCACATTCACACTCACATAAAAAGCGTCATTTATTGGTAATTGCGCCCATAATTGATACGTATTAAAGGTTTCTTTCGTTATCGGAGAGTTAGAAAAAATTCCATCTTTAGATTCGAAGTTTTGATAGATATAACGGATGCCAACAAAATTAGCATTGCTTAATGTACCAAAACCAAAACTACCTGAACTAGTAGAACAACCACACAAATCGCACATAACGCTTAATGGTTCAAAAACATGTTCATGAACACCAAATGGCGGATCTATCTCGTTTGCCTCCATTGCCACTATGTTTAACATAAAAGCAACCACAAGAACGCTTGTTTTTTTAATATTCTGAAAATCGATCATCGGTTAAAAATTCGTTATCTGTTAATGTATAAAGAAATGCTATTATGCTCTCTTTTTCGTAATCGGAAAGGGCGATACCCAAACTTCCATCTTCTCTAGTAAATACCTCATCTACATTACCATTATCGGTCATGCCAGAATCATAAAAATCTAAAACGGCTTCTAAAGTAGAAAAACGCCCATCGTGCATATATGGTAATGATAACTCTATGTTACGTAAACTCGGCACCTTGAATTTGTATAAATCGGTTGGATCTTCAAAAATAACATAACGTCCTTTATCATCAAGCTTCGGATTTATTGACAAGCCATTGTTGCGGTAACTATGGTCCGTAAATAAATCGGTAGCATGACAGGTTGCACATTTATTTTGAAAAGTATTTAAACCATCTAATTCAATTTCGGTTAGCACCACACCGTCTTCACTTCTTACATATTTATCATATTTTGAGTTTGATGATACCATCATGAGCATAAATTGCGAAAGTGCTTTTAGCATGTTTTCGCTATTTATCTCACCATCTTCAAAAGCTTTTGGGAATTGTTTTTGATAATAAGCATCTGCACTAAGTTTACTTAATACATTGCTTAAGGTTTCTCCCATTTCAACCTCACTAGTTAATGGAATTATAGGTTGAAAATCTAGATGTGTTGCGGCTCCATCCCACATAAACTCCGATTGATACGCTAAATTTTGAATGGGTTGCGCATTACGCGTTCCAATACCTCCATTTACACCATGGCTTACCGTATGTTCGTGATGTGTAAAAGCAAAGGCTTGCTCATGGCAAAAGGCACACGGAATGGCATCGTTAGCCGATAATTTACCATCGTAAAACAAACTTTTCCCTAGCTCGAAACCTGCTTCCGTTACCGGGTTATTATCGAGATTATAAACCATTTCTGGGAAATTAGCCGGTTGATCTACATTTAAGTAAACCGGAATATAAACTTCTGTATCTGATGATTTGGAACAAGACATGACACTGACAGCTGCCCATGTAATAAGACCTATTTTTTTCATTTTAATAAGTGTTAAACCAGCGAAGTAAATGCTACTTCTTTGGTATTAATAAAGACACTCCTTTGTTTGGTAAAACAAATAAGTTTCCTCGGTAGATTGTACCGAGAAAATTATTATCTAAAAAAAATTAGTCGTTGTGCACGTGGTGTACAGAAAATATACCACTCATGTTTGTTGCAATAACACCTGTTGTAGTTTCATCGGTATGCACTTGCGCGTAACCATCATCGAAACTTACAGAAGTTGCACCATCAAAAACCTGAGCAATATCTGCTTTAATATGTACAGATGGCTCATTGCCGTCTCTTACTAATACTTCGTTTGGAAAAGTTAAGGTTGTTTCTTTGTAGTTATCTATAGCCGTACCAACGCTTCCCATGTGGATGTTTAATGCTGCATCAGTTTCTGTTTCAGAAGTATAAGTTCCATCGAATCTCATAAATCTATATCCAGTTGCCCAAGACCACATCATGCCTTCATCTTGTGCTGTAGTAAGGAAATCTCCTTGACCATCTGCTCCAGAAGCATAACGCTCTTGATCGATACCTATTCCAAAAGTTACTTGAGTATAATTTGCCGCATCTACATCTTCTAAAGTAATATAGATTTCGCCTGCATTGTTTCCGTTTGCTTCGCTTACAATAAAGATGTTATCTTCTGCTGGATATGTATAAACATTACCATCGCTATCTGTTAAGCTTACATTAGATATTAAATATTTTAATGTTTCTAATTGGTAAGTTTCACCGTTATCTTTAGTATAAGTTGTTCCAAAAATAAAATCTTGATCACCGACACCGTTATCGAATTTAAGGATTAAATCTCCTGTTTGACCTGTTAAATCTTCTGTATTATCATCGTCGTCTGATGAACATGAAGCGATAGTTACACATAGTAAAAGTGCGAATGTATATTTTAAAATTTTCATTAGTAATGGTATAAGTGTATAACAGCCTAATCGTCATTATTAGGACGGCTGCTAAATTATTGTAAAATTGATTTTAATAAGTATGTTTAAGGCTGGTTGGCCTTTTTAAGAAATCAAATTACACCATTGGTGGGCGAAAATGGTTATGCTCGTATAAATAAGCATAACTGCTATTGCAGATTGTATTTACCATTTTATTTAAAGGAATTTGAGTTTCCTTAAAATTGAAATTTTCGTTTTCTTGGAAGTATAAAGCAAATAAATACTCGGTTAATAGTACTACTGTTTTACTATCGTCTTGAGGATTGGTGTCCGTTTGTAATTGTTTTGCTAAATGACATTTACCGTTACAGGCGAGTTCTACTTTTTCTTTGTTGATACAAAAAACTTCGGTAATATAATCCACATTTATTTCGTAATAAGCCAAATAACTCAAATTATAGAGCGGCTTTATTACAAAGGTGATGAGCAATATGAATACAAAAATCTTTTTCAACCGTAATTTTCTAGTTTGGCAAATGTAAAAAAGTTTAGATTATTTTTATCAGAAAAACTTGCGTTAATTTAAAACTTTAACGGTTTTCTAATTTTAATAACTGAGTTTACCGATTGCCCTGCGTTAAGGATTGAACGGCCTGTTTGAGCTCCCCGACCAACGGAAGGGAGCGAGTAGTGAAAGCCTGCCGCTTACTGTGCCCTTAAAGCACAGTATGGGAAACGCCCTAATTTTTATTCCAAAAAAAAAGCGACCATTTGGCCGCTTTATAACTTAATGGTCTAGTAATACCATACATTGATTTAATTGTGGGTTTTGCTGAACGAGCGATTGTATGAAGATCCTAAGTTCTTCTATCTCGTAAGGTAATAGTCGGTTTAAGGCCTTTTTTACCTCTTTGCAAAACAACGATGTGTCGAAACTAACTTTATTAAGCACTGTTTTAGTGTACTCAAGCATTGCTCTTGCCATAATATTGGGTTGGGTTTAGGTTTGTAATAAAAAGTAGATTTATTCTATAAGCTTGGGATTATTAGATTATAAATTTAGTAAAAAAAATATCAATAAATATAATTTTAGATAACATTAACACATATAAAACTATTTGTTTATAATTATTTAACGCTCTAATTAAGAGTATGAGAATTTATGAGCGTTATTTTTTAGAAATATGCAAAAAGCTTAACAAACTCTGTGAACTCCCAGTTTGGGGCATAAAAAAAGAGCCTCGATTAACTGAGGCTCTTTTTAGATGATGTGGACTAAAATTTTATTTAACTAAAACTTTTTGTGTGTACATTTTATCATCACTTATCAGTCTTAAAATATAGGTTCCAGCTGCTTTATCTTTTAAAGATATTACAGAGTTTGAGACATCTAAAGTACCTTTAAGCACTTGCTCTCCAAGAAGATTATATAAATAGTAAACATAGTTACTGTCTGTATTAACTAATTTTACATTTAAAACACCGTTTGAAACTGGGTTTGGATATAAAACTGGTGCTTGAGAACTTAAATCGGTTACTTCGTCTGTTCCTAAAGTTACTAATGGCCCTGTACCTAGGCTTGCTTGCCAGCTACCTCTACCGTAAGTTGCTGCTCTAAGTATTCCTGTAGATTCGGTTGGATAAAAGATTTCTAAATCTTGAACGGCACATTTAGGTAAATCTGTTAAAAATGGTACTGCAGACTCTACTAAATTATCGATAGCATAAACGCCTAAATCGGCACCTATATAAACCTCATCGTAAAGGCTGTTTTTTCTATAAATCACTGTGTTCATTGGGATATTAGGCAATCCGTTTGATACGTTTACCCATGTTGCTCCTGCATCTGTACTTTTGTATACTTTTTCGCCATCTGAATATCCTGAAAACACCACCCAAACCTTAGATGCATCTGTATTAGAGATGGTTAAATCTTTTAATTTAGCATTTGCAACTGGTAAACCCGCAGAAATATCTACCCAGGTAGAACCTGTATTTATAGATTTTGAGATAATGTTCTCTTTAATTACATAGATTACATCGTTATCACTTGGAGCTATTTCAAAACTTAAAATATTTTTATCTACTGGACTTGGTGCAACTTCTCCTGTTTTGTTATGTGTAAACTGATTGTTTCCTGAAAACATATCTGTGCTTACATATAAATGCGGACGACCACCAATATAAATATTATCTACATTACCTGGGTCTTGCTCTATTGGACTAAACCATTCGCCTTCTGGCAAAGGCGTTGTCCAAGTAACATCTCTATAGTCAGCACCACCATCTGTAGATAAAAAGAAATCTCCATTGGTTGTAGAAGATACAATATAGTTATCGTTAGTTCTATCAATAAATCCATCTTCTCCATCACCACCACTTAATACAGACCAAGCTCCGTTTTTATGTAATAGTGAACCAATATCCTGTAAACCTGCGAAATAAAAATCTTCGGTTGTTTCAGATAATTCAATATTAGTTTGTTGCCCTACTGCAATGTTAGCAGTAAGATCTGTCCATGAAATACCATCGTCTGTACTTTTATAAATACCACCATCGCAAGTAGCGAATAACGTAGTTGTAGCCGTATCTCCAGGTAAATATTGAAGATATTGTACATCTGCATGCATATAAGCCTCTGGAGCATCACCTTGCCCTGGATGGTTTGGATCTGTACCTCTCCAATACGTAATACGTGTCCAGTTTAATCCACCATCTACAGATTGCCATTGGTTTACACCTCCAATTGTAATTTTATCTTCATTATTTGGAGACACTGCAATTGCTAAATCGTGGTTAGCTTGCCCACCTTCTGACGCTGCAGTTGGAGCCATATCTGAATGTAGAATATTTGGTGTAGATGCAGATGATTGTTTTGTAAATGTATCTCCACTATCTGTTGAACGATAAAACCCTTCAAAGCCTGAATCACTAGTTCTTCCAACAATAGCGTAAACATAATCACTATCAGCTTCTGTAACTGCTAATTCAATTCTCACAACACTATTAGGATCTGGTAAACTGCTTGAAGTATTTTCTACCCAAGTAACACCACCATCTGTAGATTTGTAAATTTTATCACTAGCTGCATAAAGAATATCCGAACTTCCTGGTTTGAATTCAATATCAAAAAAATCTGAAGTAGAGCTTGTAGGTACATCATTTGGAGCATTATAGCTTTCCCATCCATCTGATGTTCTAAATACACCACCATCGGTAGCTATCAACATTGTTTTTGAATCTTTTGGATCCATAACAATTTTTTTAATCTTATAATTATCTTGTGCTGTCCAAACTAAATCTGTTGTATTCCAGTTTGCTCCACCATCGGTAGATTTCATTACACCAATACTACGTCTATCACTACCTCTATCTCCGGTAGCTAAATACATAATATCTGTATTATCTGGATCTATAACTAAACCAGAACAGCCAATTATTGGTAAATAATCTGAATTTGTTGTCCAAGTCGTTCCTCCATCTGTAGTTTTCCAAAGCCCACCATCTGGAGCACCAACATACATTGTTGTAGTTGGGTTATTTGGATCGAAAGTCACAAAATTTAAACGACCAGAACCAGAATCGTATCCTGAAGCAATAAAGTTTTGATTTAAAGACACCCATTGAGAAGATGTTAATGTCGCCTTCATTTTACTATTAGCATTTCTAGCTAATTTATTGTTGTAACGTTGTTGCCATTCAATGAAGTTTGGATACGTATGAGATGGCAAAGACATATCTCCAGAGGGGTAAATTTTATCTGCAATTTGATTTTCCCAACGTTTAAATATTTTATAACCTTGCCCCTTTGCTGGAGCTTTATTTTCCCAGTACTTATTAAATTTTTCTTGAACATTGTAAAATGTTTCATTTTTACTAGATGCCATTTTCGCCCAACTTTTATCGTTTTGCCCAAACGATAAAATTGAAAAGCATACAGTTAATACAAATACGTAGAGTTTTCTCATTTCTTGATGAATTAATTAAGTTTAAATAAATATGTTTATTGTCCTGGTTAAGTAAATTATATAAGACTTAGTTTAGGCCTAAATAATTACTATACAAATATCTGTACACTCCCTTTAAATAAATAATTTTGAACTACTCAGGTACTACACACTTCAATAAATATCTATCATTGCAGAGATTACAGGTATAAAACTACCGCTATAGATAAAACAGTATTTAAAACAAAACAAAGAATAACATGTTACTATTTTCAAGAATAAAACAACCTTTTTTGAAAACAAAAAACGATTACCCAATGAAATAGGTAACCGCTTTTAGGACCAAAACATATCTATTAAATTTTAGTAATAGCTAACTCGTTTTTAATAGAAATATCTTAATTTATTCTCACCCTTACTTTTGCACATTAAAAACTCTAAATATTTATCGTTTTGCTAATCGAGAAAAAGTTTTCTCTCTATATATTTAAATAATAGAAGTATAATTAATGCACCAACAAATATATTAAAGACATTGTGGTTATTAATATTTTAGACTACTCAGGTACTACTTACCCTAGAAAAAAGTGTATTTTGAAGACTATAACTTTAACTTTCTACTTTTTTTAAACTCTTAAAAGAAATATTGAGATACTCTACTAATGTAAAATCACTTTTTTGAAGATCCATTTTTTTTGTAATACGATATCTTTTTCCTTCAACAGCCCTCGTGGAGCTATTTAAAAACACCGCGATTTCCTTACTTTTAAAACCTACAAACAAATAGTAGCATATTATAACTTCGGAATCGTTTAACTGTGGATATTCATTTTTTATTTGGGTGAAAAAATCGATATTAAACTCATTTACTAATTCTAAATGGTTTTCTGTTTTATCTAATAGCAACGACGAATCTAAATGAAGGTTTTTCAATAATTCCTTTATTTTTTTTCGCTGTGCATCTCCCGAGTCCATAGACGAGATAGACTTAATTTCCTTTTTAACCTCAACAATATAATCTTCTAAACCATGTACCTTTACTTTTAGTTTTTCGTGAGTCGATTTTAAATAGGTAAACTCATCGTTACTTTTTTCAAAGTTGTTAATTACCTTTTTAGTCTTCTTTTTATTTAACGTATAGAGTACAAAAAGTAAAATTAAGAGCACGGCTAAAGCTATAAGCCACTTAACAATGTGCCATTTTTTCTCTTGTTCGGCTCTAAGTTCTGTTTCTACATTTAATAATGAATCTCCAATGTTTATACTAGAATTCATTATTTCATCTAGCATTTTATGTTCAAAAACTTTTAAAGAATCTATATATTGAGTTTTAGCTTCGTGGTTCTCCTTTAAATCGTAATAATTAATTTTTAGATTGAAGTAGTTTCTTAAGTCATAATCGTTCATTGCGCGCTTTAGCAATTTAGATTGAGATATGTAATGAAACGTAGAGTCTACTTGCTTTTTTTCTAAATAAAAATCGGCTAAACCAATCTGTATCGTTGCCAAATGCGACTGATATAATGATTTAGAAAGCGTTGGGTTTCCTTCTAAAGATTTTAGAATATTGAAATATTTATGACTTTTACCAATATCTCCTAAATCAATATAATTGGAGCTTAACATAAAAAGCGCGTACATATAATAGTACGCATCATCTTTTATGCTTTTATAATTATCTAATTGCTCTAGAATAAGTTTATTACTTTTTTTAAAATTCCCACTAAAAAACTCAACATAAGCAGGCATTTGCATAACTTCTACTAAACCATTTTTATTTTCGCTTAGTTCATAGTACGTTTTGGCGTTATCTAAATATTTATAGGCGCTAGAATCTTTTTTAATTAAATAAGTATTATAAAAAAGCTCTAATGAAGCGGCACCGGCAGCGTCGTAATTTTTCTCTAACTCCGCATATTTTAAAGCTAACGTATAGTTTTGGTAGCGTTTAGCTGTCTCATTAAATTTATCGTTAATTAAAGCCTTTAGCTCGTAATAACAAGCCAAATGATTCTTTACATTTTTTTTTATAGGGCTAGGAATAGAATCTAAATACTCACGCGCTATTTTAGGGTTCTCGGAGAATGAATCGCTTGCCAATTCTAAAAACCTTAAATATTTATCTTCATGATTGTGCTGAGAAAAGACACTAAAAGCAACAAAGAAAGGGATTAATAATATAAACTTATTTAAGAATTTAAAATTCAAAATAATTAGAGGGGGTTAATTAGTTTATGCGTTGGTTGAACAAAAATAACTATTAAATAAAAAAAAGCTGTGTTAAAACACAGCTTTTTTAAACTCTTATATCTATTAAAAATTAAAATCTATTATCGCCATCTAATATATTACCAATACCGCCCAATATACTACCTTCTCCTTTTTGACTACCTCCGCTTTGTGGCGCCGATGCCAATACACGACCTGCTAACCTGCTGAATGGTAAAGACTGAACATAGACCGTCCCTGGACCTTGGAGTTTTGCAAAAAATAAACCTTCGCCTCCAAAAACCGTGTTTTTTATTCCTCCTATAAACTCGATATCGTAATTTATAGTTTGATCGAAACCAACAATACACCCCGTATCTACCCTAAGGATTTCTCCTGCTTTTAATTCTTTCTTCGCCATGGTTCCTCCGGCGTGCACAAAGGCCATACCATCACCTTCTAATTTTTGCATAATAAAACCTTCGCCTCCAAAAAGACCTCTTCCTAGTTTTTTAGAAAACTCTATACCTACGCTAACACCTTTAGCCGCACATAAAAACGCATCTTTCTGGCAGATAAATTTACCCCCAAATTCCGATAAATCTATTGGTATTATTTTTCCTGGGTATGGCGATGCAAACGATACATTACGTTTACCTACTAGATTATTATAAAAAGCAGTCATGAACAAGCTTTCCCCTGTTAATATACGTTTACCTGCACCTAAAATTTTACCAAGAAATCCTGAATCTTTTTGAGATCCATCGCCAAAAATAGTTTCCATTTTTATACCGTCGTCCATCATCATGAAACTACCGGCTTCGGCAATTACACCTTCTTCTGGATCTAGTTCTATTTCTACATATTGCATTTCTTCACCGTAGATTCTATAGTCAATTTCGTGTGCTGTCATTTTTAAAAGGTTTTATTTGATTAAAAATTAATTCATTTACTTGTTTGTTGCAGTAATTGTGAGTTTGTTACAGATTTAAAAAAAGTTTATTCGTGAAATGGCTTAATAGTTTTATTAAATCCCTTTCTAGAAAAAGTTTTATCTACAAGAGTAAACACTGAATACAGCGACTGAACACTGAGTACTGAATATTATCCCTTCACCTTTACACTCCATTGAAATTTAAAGGTAGATACCGCAACACCATCTTGGTTTACACCTACAGATTCCATCCAAAGGGTTTGCCCCTCGCCTGTTGCTATTGTTTTCTCTAAAGCTTCGTCTATTAAATGTCCGTCGTTACAAGTAAATGTAATACGCCCAGTAGCTTTTTTTGTAAAGGTTGCTGTTTGCGCAGTAACTAGCATAGATATACGTTTTCCTGAATCTTGGATTTTAGAAATCATTAAAGCACCTGTAGAAAACTCGGCTGCCATACCTTGTACTGCCCAAAACATAGACTTAAATGGGTTCTGGTTTATCCATTTATGTTTAACAGTTACCAAGCACTTATCTTTATCTATATGTTTTGTTCTAACGCCACACAAGAAGGCCGCAGGAAGCTTAAACATAGTGTAAGTATTTAGTTTTCTAGGTGTTAAAGTCATATTTATTTATTTTAGTTTTCACGAAGTTATGAAAAATTTTAACGTCGCGTATTTGTTAATTTTATGTTAAATTACAGTACTATGCGTTACAAAGTACCTTCTTTTAGACATATATTTGCATAAGAAACTATTATATGTTTTAATATTATGCCAGACAACCATCAAAAAAACATCGCAACTTTTATTCATTTATCGACATTTAGTCGGTTCTTTTTACCTTTCGGAAATTTTATTGGACCTATTATTTTATGGGCAGCCAATAAGGATAAATCGGATTTTATAGATTGCCATGGTAAGCAAGCTATTAATTTTCAAATTAGCATTTTGCTTTACGCTATAATCTTGGGTACGTTATCGGTTCCGTTTTTTATTTTCAAAATATTTAATGGTTTTGATTTTATAGATTTCAACGGATTCCAAAATTTCCATATCACTATTGGCAAACCTTCTGCTCTACTTTACATAGGTGGATTTCTAGGTGCGGTTGCTGTTATTGGTTTTATTATAGAACTCATTTGTATTGTAAATGCGAGCTTAAAGGCTAGAGATGGCAAGGTTTATAATTACCCGCTAACCATTCAGTTTTTGAAATAAACAAACCAATGATGTTAAAACAAAACCTAGCAAACATGCCCGCGTTAGGGACTGCAGTGAAAACCCCACAGGGCTCCCGATGGTAATCGGGTGCACGAGGACTTGTAACGGAAAGCCCGACCCTTTATCCTGAACTTTTTTCAGGATAAAGGGTAACGCCCAAAATAAAAAATTAAATTTCATCAATAATCAATCATCAAAATCAATCAAAAAATGAACAGTTTCACAAAATTAAAATGCTTTAGAATATGAAGATAGAAAACACAAAAGCACAAATGCGTAAAGGGGTATTAGAATTCTGCATACTCTCGGTTTTAAAAGACGAGGATGCTTATGTTGCCGAAATTCTAAGCACCTTAAAAGATGCAAAATTGCTGGTTGTGGAAGGTACCATTTATCCGTTGCTTACGCGACTTAAAAATGCGGGACTTTTAAACTACAGATGGGAAGAATCGACCTCTGGACCACCACGGAAATATTATGGCTTAACCGAAACAGGCAAGCTATTTTTAACAGAATTAGACACCACTTGGAGTGAATTACACCATGCAGTAACCATAGTAACTAGCCAAAAACCACCAAAAAAATGAATAAAACAGTAAATATAAATTTAGCAGGTATATTTTTTCATATTGATGAAGATGCTTACATAAAACTGCAACGTTACCTGGAGGCTATTAAACGTTCGTTTACAGACTCGCAAGGTCGATCGGAGATTATAGCTGATATTGAAGCGCGAATTGCCGAGCTTTTTAACGAACGCGTGCAAATGGACCGCCAAGTGATTAGAGTAAAAGAAGTGGACGAAGTAATCTCTATTATGGGCCAACCGGAAGATTATTTGGTGGACGATGAGATTTTTGAAGATGAACCGCAACCCACACCTAGAAGGAAAAAATCGAGTTCTAGAAAGTTATTTCGTGATACTAACAACTCTTATATCGGTGGCGTATCTGCTGGGTTAGCTCATTATTTAGGTATAGATGCTATTTGGATTCGTTTGGTCTGGGTTTTATTATTTTTTGGATTTGGAACAGGGATTCTACTTTATATTTTACTTTGGGTATTAGTACCTGAAGCTAAAACAACGGCAGAAAAAATAATGATGACTGGCGAACCGGTTAACATTAGTAACATTGAAAAAAAAATTAAAGACGGTTTTGAAAACGTATCGGAAACGGTGACGGATGTTGCTAAAAATGTTTCAGATTCGGTATCTAACGCGACAAAAAATATCGATTTCGAAAAACAAGGTAGTAGAATAAAATCGACTTCTAGATCGTTTTTTGAAGCTATTGGAGACATTATTATGTTCTTTTTTAAAGTGATTGCTAAATTTATTGGTGTACTCCTTATTTTTATTGGTGCCGCTGCTTTAATTGCCTTAATTATTGGCCTATTCTCGGTTGGTGTTGCCAACTTTGTGCACATACCTGGTTTAGATTTGGTGGATATTGTTAATGCTGGCGAAACACCTATTTGGTTTGTTTCTCTACTTACACTATTTGCTGTTGGTATTCCTTTCTTTTTCCTGTTCTATTTAGGCTTAAAAATTTTGGTAAACAACTTAAAATCTATTGGTAATGTTGCTAAATTCACCTTACTAGGGCTTTGGATTATATCTGTAATTGGTTTAATTGTTATTGGTATTCGCCAAGCTAGCGAGCATGCTTTTGATGAAACGTATATTGAAAAAACAGAACTACCCATTACAGCTATAGATACTCTAAGTATTAAAATGGTTGGTAACGATAATTTAAGTTCGAGCTTTTACCGCGACCACAGTGATTTTAAATTAGCTCATGATGATGAAGGGAATAAAATAATTTATTCTTCGGATATTGATATTAGAGTAAAATCTACCACAGATAGTGTAATTACAGTTGCTTTAGAAAAAAGTGCCGATGGCCGCGATTACCAGAAAGCAAGAACTCGTGCTAAAAATATTGATTACAACTTCGAGCTTAAAAACAATGTTTTGCTGCTAAACTCCTATTTTACAACCGATCCAAAAAACAAGTTTAGCGACCAAAAAGTAGATGTGGTTCTTTACATTCCGGAAAACATGGTTGTAAACTTTAAGAAAAACACAGAGCCTTTTATTTATTACAGAAATTATGATGGTAATATTATTAGAAGACAACATGTAAACCAAGATCTTAAAATTCTTGACAATGAAGTTGAATGTCTAGATTGTCCTGTTGAAGAAAATGAAGACATGGAAATTGAAATTAATATGCCTAACATTAAAATAAACGAGGATGGTATTGAAGTAAGATCTGACCAGAACCATTTAAAAATAAATGAAAATGGTATTAAAGCAGAATCGGACGAAGTTAAACTCAACATTGACAAAAACGGAATACATATTAACACAGAAGATTAATAATTGCAATGTTTTATATCAAAAGATTGCTAAACATCAATTCATCAACCTAAAACAACAATTCAGGTATTTAAAGTTTTAATCAAACGCTTTTTAAAAGATATTTGAATTATAAATAAAGTACAACACAAACTTTCATCAATCAAAAAACGAATAACTATGGCAACTCTAACAAAAATTATAGTCACAACACTTTTAAGTTTATGCTTATTCTCGTGTAACTTCAACATCAACATGCATTCTGGCGTTAAAGGAAATGGTAACGTAAAAACAGAAACTCGAATGGTTACCGAACCGTTTTCAACCATTAAAGCCACCGAAGGCTTAGACGTTTACCTTACACAAAGTGACAACGAAAGTATTATTGTTGAAACCGATGAAAATTTACAAGAGCTTATTATTACTGAAGTTGTAGATGGTGTTTTAAAAATCCATACTGCAGAAAGCATTGGTAAATCTGTTGCAAAAAAAGTAACGGTAAGTTTTAAAACAATCGCTAATATTATAGCAACTAGTGGTAGTGATGTGGTATCGACCAACACTATTACAGTAGAAGAACTAGATTTAAAAACAACAAGCGGTAGCGATATGTCTTT
Source organism: Algibacter sp. L3A6 (assembly GCF_009796825.1). GTDB lineage: Bacteria > Bacteroidota > Bacteroidia > Flavobacteriales > Flavobacteriaceae > Algibacter. Next base: position 2,822,106 of record NZ_CP047030.1, on the reverse strand, counting down.
AAAACTAAACACCAAAGTTTTAAACTGTAAATCTACAAGTGGAAGCGATTTAAATTTATCTGGCAAAACAGAAAAACTTAATGCAGAAGCGACTAGCGGAAGTGATATTGAAGCCGAAGAACTTATTGCACAATACAGTAATGTAAAAGTTACTAGCGGTGCAGATATAAGTGTAAACACCGAAAAAATATTAGTTGCCAAAGCTACAAGCGGTGGTGATATCAAATATTATGGTGATCCGGAAAAAGTAGATAAATCGAAAAACTCTTCAGGAAACATAACTAAGAAGTAATTTAGGCCATTATTTGCCTTTAAAATAGAGCCATTCCGGACTAAATATAAGTTTGGGATGGTTTTTGTTTTATCTTTGTTCAGATATTTAATTAATGTACAAAATGAAACAAAAATCCCTTACACTACTAATAGTAATAAGTATTTGTTTTTTGGGCCAAGCCCAAAGTGTAGAAAAAGTAAAAGGTAATAGAAATGTAACAATACAACAAACTCCCGTAAACTCTTTTAAAACCGTTATAGTTGATGAAGATTTTGAAATTGATTTAGTTTACTCCAAAGAACCATATGTTGAAATAGAGACTGATGAAAACTTGCATGAGTTTTTTGTTCTTAACGTTAGAGATAGCGTACTTAATATCGATTTAACAAAACGTGTTACCTCAAAAAAAAGATTGAACATAAAAATTGCTTACGATGATTTTTTAACAACCATTGAAACTCGCGATGATGCGGAAGTACATGGTCTATCTACAATTAATGCAGATAACATGACATTAATTACATCGGGTAATTCTGAAGCTGGGCTGACAATAAAAACGGAAAACTTCAATTTTGAAGGATTAGATAAATCTAAAACGAAATTGAATGTAACTGCAAAAACATCTAAAGTTATTTTAAACGGAAACAGCAGATTAGAAGCTTTAATCAATTCACCAATTTTGAAAGCCGATTTATATCAAAGAGCAAATGCTGAAATTGAAGGTAGCTGTGATAACTTAACACTTAGAACAGACAATAACGCACAGTTTACAGGTAAAAACTTCACTATTAAAAATTGTGATTTAATTTCTGAAATTGCTAGTGAAGCCATATTAGAAGTTACAGATACTATAGCTGTAGAAATTTCTGGAGCAAGTTCGCTGTATCTTTACAATGATCCTCAAATTATTGTAAACAAACTAGCGAACACATCTAAAATTCAGAAAAAAGTAAAATAATTCAACACAAAATTAATTAAGGTAGCTTTCTGAGAAACGCTACCTTTTTTTTGTTTTACATTAAGCACACACCCATAAATCACTTTAAATCAAACACATACAGAACCTAAAGTCAAACTCAATTCTAAACTACTCAAAAACATAAAGTTACAGAAATATTTACTCTTTATTAAATTTATCAAAATTAAGAATAAACCAAACTATATTTTTTCAGTCTAATATTATTAAAGGTTATATTTAACCTTTCGAGGCTCTCAAAATAAAGATTAACATTAACTACCATAACTGTAAATGAATAAATTGGCGTTTTTAAAAAAAGTATCATTTTTAGTTATATTTCTTTTCTCTTTATCAGGTTTTGCTCAATTAAGTAAAACACACTTTATACCACCTTTAACATCTGCAAATCCAGATAATTCAGCTCCTTTAGATCAATATATTTATGTATCGACACCTTCGGCAACAAATGTATCATATACTATCACGCCTATCGGTCAGCCAGCATCAGCATATATAACGGGCATTGTTTCTAATGCATCACCTCAAGTAATATCACTTGGTTCTGGTAATGGACAGTTATTTATTCCTTCATCACAAACAAGTACCGTTGTTAACAATCGTGGATACATTGTTGAAGCCGAAGGAGTAATTTATGTTTCGGTTAGAATGAATGCTGGTAATAATGCACAAGCAGGAGCTTTAGTTAGTAAAGGAGCAGCTGCTCTTGGTCAAACTTTTAGAGTCGGAAGTTATACCAACGAGAATCCACAAGATAATTACCTCAACTTTGTTTCCGTAATGGCGACAGAAGATAATACTGAAGTTATATTTAGCGATTTGCCAACTGGTTTAATTATTGAAAATTATTCTGGAACAACACCTATAACAACAACTTTAAACAAAGGAGAAAGTTATACAATAGCAACAAATAGCAACGAAAGCACGATTAACAAAGATGGGTTAATTGGAGCTTTAATTAATGCTGACAAACCCATTGTTGTAAACTGCGGATCTGCAAATGGTAGTTTCCATAACGGAAACGGTAGAGATTATGGTATCGATCAAATTGTGGGTCTAGATAAAGTAGGCACCGAATATATTTTTGTAAAAGGAGGAGGTAGTAATAATTGGGAAAATATTCTACTTGTAGCACACTACAATAATACTTCTGTAAGTATAAATGGTAATACAGCCGTTGTTACTATTAATGCAGGAGATTATTATTTAATTGAAGGCGACCAATATCTCAATGGTAATATGTATGTAGAAACCTCTCAGCCCGTTTTTGCTTATCAAGGAGTTGGAGCTACAACTAACGAAGCTAACCAAGGTATGTATTTTGTACCACCATTAAGTTGCGAAACACGTGGTAATCTAAATAATATTGCAGCTATTGAATCTATAGGAAGTACCATTTTCGATGGAGGAATTTCTATTGTTACCAAGGTTGGAGCAACAGTTACTGTTAATAATACTGCTTTAAGTAATTTTTCTACAACCGGCCCAATTGCAGTTACAGGAAAACCGGACTACGTAACATATAAAGTGTTAGGCTTAACCGGAAACATTTCTGTTCAAAGTACAGACGAATTGTACTGCGCCTATTTTAACTCTAATGGTTCTGCAACTTCGGGAAGTTTTTATTCAGGTTTCCCTACACCTCCTGAAATTAATTTTAACGCTGTTTTTGAAACTTTAGGAAACTGTATCCCAAACGTAACATTAGAAGTTGCTAATATGGGTAATTTTGATAGTGTTGAATGGTTTTTTGATGATGGTTCTAGCAGTGGTTACACTTCAACAGGAGCGACTTCGCTTCAATACACACCTACACTTTCTGGAACCTATAAACTTGTTGGCCAATTATTATGCTCCGGTCTTACTCTCGAATCTCTAGAGGTACCTGTTAGTATATGCCCAGATGACGTGGATAGTGATGGCATTCCTGACAATATCGATATTGACAATGATAACGATGGTATTTTAAACTGTTCCGAATCTTATGGCAATCAAATTATAAATTTATCAAATATTAACAGTGGTATTATTCCAGTAGGATCATATTCTTTTACAGGAAACACAACAGTAATTGACAACACAGCTGCAACTCCAATTTCAGGAACTAACGATGGTGTTTTCATCAGTGATACATCTCCTAAAAACGGGAATCCAGAAAGTAGTATAACCTACCAACTTAATTTTAATCACGCTCTTAATTTACTCATAGACTATCCTAGTAACACCTTTACAGGTGGTGGCACACTCGGTACCAATCAAGAATTTATTATCCGTGTACCTAATACAAGAACTATTACTCTTTTAGATACTGATGATCAACTTTTAATAGACACTAATTTTGATGGCGTTTACGAAACAGGAATCACCCAAATTTCAGCTTTTGAAATTCGATTTAAACCAGCATCAACACTAGCTTTTGGAACAGGAACGTTCAGTTTTTCAGCAAATGGTGTAGACCAGATAACTTACATTCATAAAAACATTTCAGATACTAATAGTAACCAAGCCGCTTTTCAAATTGCTGCAACTTGCGTTGGAAAAGATAATGACTTAGACGGCATAGAAGACAGTTTAGATTTAGATAGTGATAACGATGGTATTCCAGATTTTATAGAAAACCAAGGTCAATTTGCAGCGTTGTCTAATATTGATGCAGATTCTAACGGATTGGATGATGTTTATGACATTACAGCATTACCAATAGACACAGACAACGATGGTGTAACTGATTATCATGATTTAGATAGTGATAATGATGGTATTTATGATTTAGTTGAAACGGGTGTATTAGGCACAAATTTATCCGATAGCGATTTAAACGGTATTGATGATAGCCCTAACTTTGGAACAAACGGATGGGCAGATACCGCAGAAACCTCAGCTGACAGTAACCAAATAGGATATACTCTAAGTGATTTTGACAACGACACTGTATTTAGCTATATTGATTTAGATGCCGACGGAGATACATGTTTCGATGTTATTGAGGCCGGGTTTTCAGATGCAAATACGGATAACTACCTTGGAGACACTGCAACGATTACAGTAGACATTAACGGACTAGTAACTAATGCTTCAGACGGATACACGCTTCCTAATTCAAATTATTCAACTATTGCTCCCTTATCGATTACAACTCAACCTCTCGATGTTACCGTTTGTGAATCTTATGATGCTTCTATTACAGTAAATTCAGATGAGGCTGAAACATTTCAATGGGAAATAAGTACTGATGGCACCACTTGGAACACCGTTGTTGATGATACCAGTTACAGCAACTCACAAACCACAACTCTAACTATTATTAATACACCTTTAACATTTAACAACAATCAATACCGTCTAAAATTAGATAGAACGGGAAATAGCTGTGGCTTATATTCAGAAAGTATGTCCCTTACTGTAAATACACTACCTACAGTAAATACACCTGTTGTTTTAATTCAATGTGACGACGACGATCCATCAACACTTGGTTATAGTTATTTCAATTTAACCGAAGCTAATGATGAAATTTCATCAAATGCTATAAACGAAACATTCAGCTATTATTTAACTGAAGCTTCCGCTAAATTAGGAGATGAGACGAGCCCTGATTTTATTGCAGACCCAACTACTTTTATAAATAGAACAATTAGTAACGATATAGTTTGGTCCAGGGTCGAAAATGCACTTAACTGCGGGAATATTGCAGAAATTCAACTTAATGTTTCAACTACAATAATCCCTTCCAGCCTATCCATTACGTTTAATCAATGTGATGATTTTCTTGATATTGACGGAAATGATACAGCAAACAATAACCAAAGAGATGGTATAGCCACATTCGATTTTAGTAGTGTAAATACAACTTTATTAAGTTTAATTCCTGCTGGACAAAACCCTTTACCACCAAGATATTATAGAAATGAAGCAGATGCTTTAGCAGAAATAAATGAAATTACAGATATCTCGAATTACAGAAATATTGGGTATCCAAATTCGCAAATAATTTACGTACGTGTAGATAGCTCTATATCTAATGATTGTTTAGGTTTAGGCGGCCATATTTTATTAACCGTAGAAACTTTACCAATTGCGAATCCTGTTACAATTACCAGAGCATGCGATGATGATTCTGATGGCGCCTACCCTTTCGATACTTCTAATTTAGAAAGCGATATTTTAGGAACACAAAACCGTGCGAATTTTAATATTTCGTATTTTGATACCGCTGGAGACCCTCTATTATATTCTGATGGCACTCCTGTTATTAGTCCAATTTCATCTACATTTCTAACAAGCAATCAAACCATAACGATTCGAGTTACAAATGCAACATCTTCGGCTCCCGACGGACCATGTTTCGATGAAACCGCAGTAGAATTTATAGTAGACGAAAGCCCTATTGCTAACCCGATAACCCCAATTATTGTATGCGATGGTGAAGTTGGAGACATTGATGATGATGGTATATTTCCTTTTGACACCTCTAACTTTTCTAGTACCGTTTTAGGAGCGCAAACCGGTATGAATATCAATTATACATATTTAGACGAATCTGGCCTTTCTGTAACAAATTCATCTTTACCAAATCCTTTAAATTCAGAATCTCAAAATATTTTAGTTGAAGTTACTAATTCGGCTAACACAAACTGTATCGCAATAACTACTATAGAATTAGTTGTAAACCCACTTCCAGATTTCACTGTAGATTCTCCCTTAATTGTTTGTACCTCAGACCCAACTTTCAGTGTAAACTTAGATCCTATTGAAGCTAGTGTAATCGATAGTTTTACTTACGAGTGGTATTTTGAGGATGGTACATTTTTATCTAACCAGCCTACTCTAGACAATGTATCTGTTGCCGGAACATATACGGTAACGCTTACTAAAACAGATGGAACAGGATGCTCACGCACACGTGATATTATAGTTACAGCTTCGGAGTCTGCAAATATTACTCAAGACGATGTTACTATTGTAGATATCTCTAACAACAACTCCGTTACTATCGATACTAAAAATTTAGGTTCTGGAGATTATGAGTATGCCTTACGCGATGAGGGCTCAAACTTTATTACTTACCAAGCAGAACCCGTGTTTACAAATGTACGTCCAGGCTTTTACACCATTTATGTAAAGGATGATGTTTGCGGAACTACAGAATTAGATATTTCGGTAATTGGCTATGCTAAATTCTTTACACCAAACGGCGATAGTTATAATGATTATTGGCAAGTAAAAGGCTTAAACGCTCAAACACAACCAAACTCGTTAATCTTTATTTACGATCGTTATGGAAAACTACTTAAACAATTCTTAGCAGGTTCAACAGGTTGGGATGGTACATTTAATGGAAATCCTTTACCTTCTGATGATTATTGGTTTAATGTTCAGCTAGAAGATGGACGACATTTTAGCGGACATTTCACTTTAAAAAGATAACACATTTATTTTGCGTAATTTTGTAAAATGAAGTTTAAAATTGAATCAGAATTTAAGCCAACAGGCGATCAACCAAACGCAATTAAACAATTAGCGGCAGGTTTAAATGCCGATGAAAAATATCAAACTTTATTAGGGGTTACTGGGTCTGGTAAAACATTTACTATTGCAAATGTTATAGAAGAAGTACAACGCCCAACTCTAATTTTAGCGCATAATAAAACTTTGGCAGCGCAGTTATACTCCGAGTTTAAACAGTTTTTTCCTAATAATGCTGTTGAGTATTTTGTGTCTTATTACGATTATTATCAACCAGAAGCTTACATTCCTGTTTCTGGAGTGTACATCGAAAAAGATTTATCTATAAATGAAGAAATAGAGAAAATGCGTTTAAGCGCAACCTCTTCCCTACTTTCTGGACGTCGTGATGTTATTGTTATTGCATCGGTATCTTGTATTTACGGTATTGGAAACCCTGTCGAATTTCAGAAAAACGTAATTTCATTAAAGCAAGATCAAGAAATTTCACGAACCAAACTCCTTCATACCCTAGTACAAAGTTTATATTCTAGAACCGAAGCCGATTTTAGACATGGAAATTTCAGAATAAAAGGTGATACTGTCGATATTTTTCCGAGTTATGCGGATGATGCTTTTAGAATACACTTTTTTGGAGATGAGATTGAAGAAATCGAGTCTTTCAATATTCAAACTAATGAAATTGTTGAAAAATACGAACAAATAACTATTTATCCTGCAAACATGTTTGTAACATCTCCCGATGTTTTGCAAAATGCCATTTCGGAAATTCAGGATGATTTAGTTAAGCAGCACGATTATTTTAAAGAAATAGGCAAACATCTTGAAGCCAAACGTCTAAAAGAACGCACAGAATTCGATTTAGAAATGATACGCGAATTAGGCTACTGTTCTGGTATTGAAAACTATTCGCGCTATTTAGACCGCAGACAGCCAGGAACACGACCTTTCTGTTTACTCGATTATTTTCCAGACGATTATTTAATGGTTGTAGACGAAAGTCACGTTACCGTTTCTCAAGTTCACGCCATGTATGGTGGTGATAGAAGTCGAAAAGAAAATTTAGTAGAATACGGCTTTAGATTACCTGCCGCTATGGACAACAGACCTTTAAAATTTGAAGAGTTTGAAGCCATACAAAACCAAGTAATATACGTAAGTGCCACACCAGCCGATTACGAATTACAGAAAACCGATGGTGTTTATGTAGAGCAAGTTATTAGACCTACCGGACTTTTAGACCCTATTATTGAAATTAGACCAAGTTTAAATCAAATTGATGATTTAATTGAAGAAATACAAATACGTGTAGAAAAAGATGAGCGTACTTTGGTTACCACACTTACCAAACGTATGGCAGAGGAGTTAACCAAATATTTAGACCGTATTCAAATACGTTGTCGTTACATCCATAGTGATGTTGATACTTTGGAGCGTGTTGAAATTATGCAAGATTTACGTAAAGGCTTATTTGATGTTTTGGTTGGTGTAAACTTACTTCGTGAAGGTTTAGATTTACCAGAAGTATCTCTAGTCGCTATTTTAGATGCCGATAAAGAAGGCTTCTTGCGTTCGGCAAGATCTTTAACGCAAACCGTTGGTCGTGCCGCTAGAAACCTTAACGGAAGAGCCATAATGTATGCAGATAAAATCACTAAAAGTATGCAGAAAACGATGGACGAAACCGATTACCGTCGTGAGAAACAAATTGCCTACAATACCAAATTCAACATCACACCAACAGCACTAAACAAAAGTTTAGATAATGTATTAACCAAAAATTCGGTAAGTACTTACAGTTATGAGCTAGAAGCTGCTAAAGCCGCTGAGCCAGAGAGTGAGTATTTAACCAAAGGTGAATTAGAAAAGAAAATTAGAGAGAAACGCAAACTTATGGAAGAAGCTGCAAAAGCATTAGACTTTTTAGTTGCAGCTAAACTACGTGACGAAATTAAAGCATCTCAAGATAAACTAGAAAAGCTAAAGAATTAAATCTTTAGCTTTTCTATAATCCTATACTTTTCAACTAAAATTAACACTTAATAGCTTTTCCTTAAAGGAAAAAAGAATGAGTGATAGGATGTTATTTTATAAAGTATACTGTCTTTTTAATTATACTGTGTTTTTAATTATACTGTGTTTTAAATATATCTATTAAAACATCTGGTGGTACAATTTTATTCGGGAAACTCTCCATTAAATAAAGTACTTTAGTGATAGACTCGTGACTTAAGCCCATACGTAAACCAAAATTGTATAATTTAATTACACCTTTAGAATTGTTTCCTCCACCATGTTCTTGCTCTATATTCATTAATAGCACAAGTCTATGGAATTGTACAATACGTTCGCTATGCGATTTTAAGTGGGTATAGTTTATTGGATTTTTAATTAAATATTCAAAATCTTCACGTTCTATCTCTAATTGCTTGGCAACGCCTAGCAAAAAATTATATTCTATATTTTTTATATCCTTGTCGTGCTTCGCAAAAGCAATCATTTCGGACAAGAGATGCAATTTCTGGGCTCTATTAATCATTTTTAAACTAATTTTGAGGGTTATACCATAAATTTAAGCAGAAACATTAAAAACTAATCGAGGATATAATGTAGCTTATCGAAAAGACTATGGTATTTTATCGTGTTTTTCTTTATTTCATCAATGTTTCAAAAAATTTCATCTAATAAAATTGCGTTTTATCTTTTATAGTCCTTATTAACAGAATATTAAGAACCTTTCAAACAGCCTAATAAATCAAGAGGTTCCAAAGGAATACTACACACAACCCTCCTCGTTTCAGTATTTTACAGAATTAATTCACAGATAGAAAACAAAAACATCAGGTCGTACTATTTCAAAAGTAAAAATCGATGAAATGCACAGCATTGCTAAGTTCACCCGATAAAATGATTATTTTTTTTAATGAAGTAAGAAATACTAACTAAAATTCTATTTAAAATATTAAGTTAACTTAAATTTTAATATCTTAATTTTACATTTCTCGATAAAAGGACTATTTCAAACCTAATTTAAACTGTAAAAACAGCAATTGCTATTCAAAATATGACAAATAACGACATTTTAAAAAAGTTACGCGTGGCATTAAAACTACGTGATGATGAAATTGTAAAAATTTTAGAACTTGTAGATTTCAGAATTTCTAAAAGTGAATTGGGTGCGTTCTTTAGACGCGACGATCACCCGAAGTATATGGAATGCGGCGATCAAGTTTTACGTAATTTCCTTAATGGCTTAGTAATTCATTTAAGAGGACCAATGCCTAAAAAAGGAGAAAAGAAACCACAAAAAAAGGAGTAGCGATTAGCTACTCCTTTTTTTTATGAATTAAAAATCTAATTAATCTTGATTAGATTCTGTTTCTGTAATATCTAGATATTTTGCAATGCCATTAGCACCAATATCATTTCCTGGGTTACCATCTTCGTCTATATCTTCATATATAGAGAAAACACCATCATTATCATCATCCGTATCAGCATAATCTGGTGTTCCATCACCATCAGTATCATCGTCTGTAGTATCTTCTAAATCATCATAATTAACTGTAAATTCACCATCACCATTTAAATCTTCAAGATAAGATGGCACACCATCAAAATCATGATCGTTTACAGTAGTCTGTAATAAATCGAATTTAAAAATTAAAGGTGAGTAAGCTGAAATATCTGTTAAACTAGAAGAAAAATAACCAAGTCCTGAAGGAAGAAACATAACGCCCGCTCCATGGTTAGAGTAAGCTACAGTACCATCTGCTCCATCTGCAATAGTTTCAGCTGAATTAAAGTCGGTTAAAACTTTTCTCCAAGCTGGAATTAAATCTATTAAATCTAAATTCACAGGGTTAACAGCGCTATCGAAAACAGTACCATCTAATCCAGATCCTTCATATCTCACTCTCACATCATCACAAAAGTTAGGAGATTCATCGCCACCACCATCATTTAAATGTAATATGTATACAATATAATCAGTTTCTGCATAAACCACTTCTTTCGCATCTAGTACAAAATCGGCATCGGCATTGTTCAATAAAGAACTTAGCAAAATGCTACCTTCAGGCAAAGTCTCACCATCTAATAATTCTGTTAATTCTAAATCACCAATATTAGGGTTTACATCTTCTCCTTGAAAATCACTTGCATTAAAGTAATGGCTTTCTAAATACGTAAGTAAGGCTTCATTATCTTCAACTTGCTGTTCTGTTCTATCATTTTCTTCAACAACAACAACGTCATCAGCGTCGTCATCCTTCTTACAGGCCGAAAAAACTAAAACTAAACTTAATATTAAAAAACTTATTTTTCTTAAACTCATTATTGCGTATTTTTGACGCGCAAGATACACTTTATTCAAGAATATTTAATCTTGCACAACAACATTAACGAAGTTTTTACAATAATTGTATGCGGATTGATAAGTATTTATGGTGTATTAGATATTATAAAACGAGAACCTTGGCTACAACGGCTTGCAAAAAGGGTCAGGTTAGAATAAATAACGACCAAGTAAAACCAAGTAGAGATGTTTATCCTCAGGATATTGTTGAACTCCGAAAGAACCAAATTAACTATCGTTTAAAGGTTAACGATATTCCAGAAAGCCGTGTTGGAGCAAAGCTTGTAGATCTTTATAGAACAGACTCAACTCCAAAGGAACAATTTGAAGCTCAAGAACTTTTAAAATACTCGAAAGATTATTATAGAAAAAAAGGAGTGGGTCGCCCTACTAAAAAAGATCGTAGAGATATTGATGGCTATACTGAAGATCCTCTTTTTGATGAAGAAGAATAATTATTTTTCTAAAAAAAGGTTTAAACCGAACGCTTATATCGTCAACTTTGATTGATATAAAACTGCTAAAACGAATTAAAAAACTTAATTTTATACTTTAAACGCTATCTATTATGACTGCCACAAGCAACATTATTTTAAATCACACCGAAATTAACCACAAAATACGTCGAATTGCTTTTCAAATTTATGAAAGTAACATAGATGAAACGGAGGTGATTTTAGCAGGAATAGACAGTAACGGCTATGTTTTTGCAAAAAAACTAAAATTAGCATTGCAAAAAATTTCTGAAATTAATGTTTCACTATGTAAAGTAAGTATCGATAAAAAAAATCCGTGGCAGGAGATTAAAACGTCTATGGATCCCGAAGATTACAAAAACAAATCTATTGTATTAGTAGATGATGTTTTAAACTCCGGAACCACACTAATTTATGGCGTTAAACACTTTTTAAATGTGCCTTTAAAGCAATTTAAAACGGCTGTTTTAGTAAACAGAAACCATAAAAAATACCCTGTAAAGGCAGATTATAAAGGTATTTCGCTTTCTACCTCGTTGCATGAACACGTTAATGTTATTTTAGAAGGTAAAAACTTTGAAGCTATTTTAGAATAAGCTATCAAAAACATCTTTTGTAACTTCCTTTTTAGATCTACCATCAATAGACACCTTAACATTGGCCTGATTGTAGTAATAAGCACGTTCAAATAAGTGTTTACCTATAAATTCGGCCATAGCCTCCTCGGTTTCAATATGCGCTATTAAAGGGCGTGTTGCCTTTTTCTTCATTAACTTTTCAATTAATGTAGGTATAGACGCCTTTAAATACACACTCTTTGCATTCTCGGCACTTAAAATAGCATCCATATTCCTACTGTAGCAAGGCGTACCTCCACCAACAGATAAAATAATATCTTCTTTAGATTGAAGTTGCTCACGCAAATAAAATGCTTCTTGTTTTCTGAAATAGATTTCACCTTTAGATTTAAACACCTCGGAAACCGAAGCATTTTCTTTAGATTCAATTAAATCATCTAAATCAATAAAATTATAATTTAGTTTTTTCGCTAATCTTTTTCCAATTGTTGACTTTCCGGAAGCCATATACCCCATTAAAACTATTATCATTTTTTCGTTAAGAATTGATTTTTAAAAACATACGATTTACAGATGCAAAAAAACGAAATTTATTTAAAAAAAGTGTTGTTTTATTAAAGAAAGGTTTTATATTTGCACCCGCTAACAGCAATGTTAACAACTTTGAAATAATGACCTGGTAGCTCAGTTGGTAGAGCATCTCCCTTTTAAGGAGAGGGTCCTGGGTTCGAGCCCCAGCCCGGTCACAAAAACCTATAGATTGAAAAATTTGTAGGTTTTTTTATTAAGGTTTTTATTAAAAAAAACTTAAGTTTAATTACAAATATAATTGTTTTTCTAATTAAAGATGTTATATTTGCACCCGCTAACAATTACTGTTAGTATTTATTTTAAAATAATGACCTGGTAGCTCAGTTGGTAGAGCATCTCCCTTTTAAGGAGAGGGTCCTGGGTTCGAGCCCCAGCCCGGTCACAAAAAAAACCTTTAAATCTTTTGATTTAAAGGTTTTTTGCTTTTTATAAGTTTCTTGTATTTCGCTCTAAGCACTTTTTAATAAAACAGAAGCTTCGAGACCTCAAACTATTTTAAGGTCTCAAAAACTATCCTAAAAGTATTCTATTAACTATTTAAATGTGCTGTTTACATATTTCGGCGATACTGCCCTCCTACTTCAAACAAGGCATTTGTAATTTGCCCTAAAGAACACACTTTACAAACCTCCATTAAGGCTTCGAATATATTTTCATTATTCACTGCTTTATGTTGAAGCTCTTTTAATAAAGCTTCTGTTTTGTGTGCGCTATGCAGATTTTTTAATGTTTTAATTTGAAATTGTTTTTCTTCTTCAGTAGCACGAATAACTTCCGCAGGTAGAACCGTTGGCGAACCTTGGCTACTTAAAAAGGTGTTTACTCCAATTATCGGAAAATCACCATTATGTTTTAAAGTTTCATAATACAAACTTTCTTCTTGTATTTTACTACGTTGATACATGGTTTCCATGGCTCCTAAAACTCCACCACGTTCTGTTATTCTATCAAACTCTAACAATACGGCTTCCTCTACCAAATCGGTTAATTCCTCAATAATAAACGAGCCTTGTATTGGATTTTCATTTTTATTCAATCCTAACTCTTTATTAATGATAAGCTGAATAGCCATAGCACGACGTACGGACTCCTCTGTTGGCGTTGTAATCGCTTCATCATAAGCATTTGTGTGTAGCGAGTTACAGTTGTCGTAAATAGCGTATAGAGCCTGAAGTGTTGTACGGATATCGTTAAAATCAATTTCTTGAGCATGTAAGCTTCTACCAGATGTTTGAATATGGTATTTAAGCATTTGTGCTCTAGCGTTTGCACCATACTTATGTTTCATGGCTTTTGCCCAAATTTTACGAGCTACACGACCAATTACCGCATATTCCGGATCGATACCATTGGAGAAGAAGAACGACAAGTTTGGTCCGAATTTATTAATATCCATGCCACGGCTTAAATAATATTCCACGTAAGTGAAACCGTTAGATAAGGTTAATGCCAATTGAGTAATGGGGTTTGCTCCTGCTTCGGCAATATGATATCCAGAAATAGAAACCGAATAAAAATTACGTACATTATTATCTATAAAATACTCTTGCACATCGCCCATAAGTCGTAATGCAAACTCTGTTGAAAAAATACAGGTGTTTTGTGCTTGGTCTTCTTTTAAAATATCGGCCTGAACGGTACCACGAACTTGAGCAATGGTATTTATTTTAATTTCTGCATAAACATCTGAGGGTAACACCTGATCTCCAGTTACACCTAAAAGCATTAAACCTAAACCGTTGTTACTTTCAGGTAAATCGCCGTTGTATTTTGGGCGCTCTTTACCTTTATAAATTTTAGCTATTTTAGCCTCTACCTCAGTTTCTAAATTATTTTCTTTTATATAAACCTCACATTGTTGGTCTATGGCCGCATTCATAAAAAAGCCAAGTAACATTGGAGCTGGCCCATTAATCGTCATACTAACCGAAGTCATTACGTGTGCCAAATCGAAACCAGAATATAGTTTCTTAGCATCGTCTAAACAACAAATGGAAACTCCTGCATTTCCAATTTTACCGTAAATATCTGGACGTAAATCCGGATCGTTTCCGTAAAGTGTAACACTATCAAAAGCAGTAGACAAACGTTTTGCCGGCAACCCTGCACTTACATAATGAAAACGTTTATTGGTACGTTCTGGTCCGCCTTCGCCAGCAAACATTCTGGCCGGATCTTCTCCCGTTCTTTTAAATGGATACAAACCAGATGTGTATGGAAATTCTCCAGGTACATTTTCTTGTAAGCACCATTTTAGTAGATCGCCCCAAGCTTGATATTTTGGTAAGGCAATTTTAGGAATCTGCAAATGCGATAATGACTCGGAATGTGTTTCAATATTAATATCCTTATCTCTAACTTTAAAGCTATAGATTGGATTTTTATATTTTTTTACTTTCTCGTCCCAAGTGGTAATAATTTCCCAGTTGTAAGGATCGAGGTTTAATTTTACTCTATCAAATTCTTTTATAAGTAGTTTCAATAAACTTCTTTGAGATTCCTCGTCAGAGGTCCCTCCTCCTGTCGGAATCACAATTCCTTTGTCATTCTCTGCTTGTCGAAGAATTTCATCATCATTTAATCCTAATTTTCCAATAAGCGACATCTCAACTTCGTTCGATGACACATTCATTACAGAACAAATGGTTTTATAGATGCCGTATAGCTTCTGTGCCACTTCAAACTGTTCCAAGCCTTTTTTATCGTAAGCACGGTTGTTTTCAGCAATTTCAGATAAGTAACGTGTTCTATTTGGCGGAATTACAAAAATCTTTTCACTCATTTCATTAGAAATGGTAAAGGTTGATTTTAAATCTGCACTCGCTTTTTCAACCAAAGTATCCATAATAGCTTTGTAAAGCGTATTCATTCCCGGATCGTTAAACTGCGATGCAATGGTTCCGAAAACCGGTAAATCGTCCTGATGGGTATCCCACAAATTATTATTACGCATGTATTGTTTTTTTACATCGCGTAAAGCATCTAGCGAACCACGTTTATCAAATTTATTAATAGCCACCAAATCGGCAAAATCTAGCATATCAATTTTTTCAAGTTGAGTAGCTGCTCCAAATTCTGGCGTCATTACATATAAGGACACATCAGAATGTTCAATAATTTCCGTATCACTTTGCCCAATTCCCGAAGTTTCTAATATAATAAGATCGAACTCCGCGGCTTTTAAAACCTCAACCGCTTCATTTACATATTTTGAAAGTGCTAAATTAGACTGTCTCGTTGCCAAACTTCGCATATAAACACGCGAATTGTTAATAGCATTCATACGGATTCTATCACCTAGAAGTGCTCCACCTGTTTTCCTTTTAGAAGGATCTACAGAAACAATACCAACTGTTTTTTCGGGAAAATCTATTAAAAACCTGCGTACAAGCTCGTCTACCAAACTCGATTTTCCTGCACCACCAGTTCCGGTAATACCCAAAACTGGTGTTTTTGAATTTTTATTTTTATTATGAATTTGATCTAAAACTACTTTTGAAATCTCCGGAAAATTCTCTGCAGAAGAAATAACTCTAGCTATAGTTTTATCATTTTTATTCTTCAAAGTATCAACATCTATATCGAGTTGATCGCCAATGGCGAAATCTGATTGTTGTACCAAATCATTAATCATGCCCTGCAAGCCCATTTCACGGCCATCATCTGGAGAATAGATTCTGGAAATACCATAATCCATTAAATCTTTTATTTCCGAAGGTAAAATAACACCGCCACCGCCGCCAAAAATTTTGATATGCTCTGCGCCGCGTTCCTTCAACAAATCGAACATGTATTTAAAATACTCGTTATGCCCACCTTGGTACGATGTTAAACAAATAGCATTAACATCTTCTTGAATGGCTGTATTTACAACTTCTTCCACACTTCTATCGTGGCCTAAATGAATCACTTCCACTCCAGTAGACTGAATAATTCGACGCATAATATTAATAGAAGCATCATGACCATCAAATAATGATGCTGCTGTAACTATTCGAACTTTATATTTTGGTTTGTAGGAAGGAATTTGTTTCATTCTTAAAAAATCTTATGATTAGAACTGCGAATTTACGGAATATTCAAAAATATCAACAATTTGCAACAGATAATCTAATTTTAAAATGCAAACTCCAATTTATCTAATTTTAACTTACATTTAACAAAAATTAACAAGTACGTTTTAATGAATAAAATCACCATACTCATTCACTGTAAAGATTTACCTGGCATCATTGCATCGGTTACCAACTTTATTACTGAAAAACAAGGTAATGTTATTTACTTAGATCAGCATGTAGACCGGGAACAGAACATATTTTTCATGCGTTTAGAAAGTGAATTTCAAGACGTTAACTTTTCAACAGAAACTTTTAAAGATTGTTTTAAAAGTAATATTGCTGATGAGTTTAATATGAAATGGCGCATATATTCTTCTGAAAAGAAACCTAAAATGGCGCTTTTTGTTTCTAAATACGACCATTGCCTTTACGATTTGTTAGGCCGTTATAATTCTGGTGAACTTAATTTAGAGATTCCTTTTATAATAAGTAACCATAACGACTTAAAACCTATTGCCGATAGTTTTAAAATACCGTTTTACCATATTCCTGTTACCAAAGACACTAAAGCACAGGCCGAAGTCAAGCAATTAGAGTTGCTAGAAGCACATAATATCGATTTTATTGTACTGGCTCGCTACATGCAAATAGTTTCTGGTACATTAATAAATAAATACCCAAATAAAATAATAAACATACATCACTCCTTTTTACCAGCCTTTGTGGGCGCCAAACCTTATCACTCTGCTTACAAACGCGGTGTTAAAATTATTGGAGCTACAAGTCACTACGTAACCGAGGAGCTAGATGCCGGACCAATTATTGAGCAAGATGTTGCACACGTATCGCATACATATACTATAGATGCACTTATTGCCAAAGGAAGAGATTTAGAAAAAATAGTGCTAGCCAATGCGATAAAATCACATTCAAACAGAAAAGTTATGGTGTATAACAATAAAACCGTAATTTTTTCGTAACTTTTTAATCCATTAATAATCAACACTTAGAACCCTTAAAACCCCTCAAAAAAGTGCTCTTAACTAACACTTTTTAATTTTTTATCAATATAACTTGTGACTTATCAGTTTTTCCTGTGTCTTAATAATGTGGAAAAACAACCATTAACTAAATTTTAATTTTTATGAAAACAAATTTATTTTTAAGCCTAGCTTTAATTTTCGGAATCGGGTTTACCCAAGCTCAAAACTTACCAGCAAATCCTGATCCAGGGAAATGTTATGTAAAATGTATTACAAAAGATGAATTCAAAGACATCGAAGAAACTATCGAAGTATATCCAGCATATTCTGTTTTAGAAGTAGTTCCTGCAACATACAGAACTGTAGAAGATCGTGTATTAGTAAAAGAAGCTGCTAAGAAATTCGTTTACGTTCCTGCAACTTACGAAACTGTTGAAGTACCTTACGTAAAGAAAGAAGGTAGAACAGATTTAAACATCAATCCTGCAACTTTCGGTTCTAGCTCTAGAACTTTCGAAACTTACCCAAAAACTTCTGGATGGGAATACAAGGAAACTGCTTGTGATTCTCCTAACAAGGAAGATTGTGTTGTAGCATGTTTTGTTGAATATCCTGCTCAATCTAGAGATGTAAGCTTTACAACTTTAGCTACAGATGCTTCAACTAGCCAAGTGCCAGTTACAGAAGTAAACACAGTATACAAAAAACGTGTTATCAAAACTCCAGCAAGAATGGACGAAATTGAAATTCCTGCAGAATACTCAACTATCAAACGTCAAGTTGTTAACACTCCAGCATCTACTAGAACTGTAACTGTACCTGCAAAAATGCAAACTGTTACTAGAACTGTATTAGCTAAGAAAGGTGGAATTACTACATGGGAAGAAGTTGATTGTGGATTATTAAAATCTAACGTATTACCAATTTTTTACGAAACAGGTAGCGCTCGTATCACTCCAGCATCTAAAAAAATTATTGACGAAACATTATTACCATTATTAAACAGCAAGCCTGTGAGCATCGAACTAATGTCTCATACAGATGCTAGAGGAAATGATGATTTCAACATGTCTTTATCTCAACAACGTGCTAACTCAGTAGTAAACTACTTAGTATCTAAAGGAATCTCTAGAAACCGTTTAACTGCAAAAGGATACGGAGAAACAAGATTAGTAAACCGTTGTGCTAATGGTGTTGATTGTTCAGATAACGAACACCAAAAGAACAGACGTACAGAATTTAGAGTTATACAATAAAAACATTGTAAATTCTATTACAATTTTAAACTGAGGGGTTAGTTTAATTATCGAAAAGGGCATCTTTTAATTAAGATGCCTTTTTTATTTTTCAATATTTTGGGCGTTACCACAAGGGTCGGGCTTTACGTTGCAAATCCTCGCGCCACCGATTATCATCGGCCACGCTGTGGGTTTTACACTGCAATCCCTAACGCAAGTATTTGCCAACCAAATTCATTCTCAATTCAGCATTAACATTTAGCTAAACCAGTTCTTCATGATTATTAAAATAAAAATCTATGAGCACTAATAGACCAACGGTAAAGTTTTAATTAAAATAAGAAAAAACTTCAATTCTTATTTTTTAACCTAAGGTATATCTCTATATTTAATCCTTAATTCAATTAAAACACTCAAATAAAACAACATGAAAAAAGTAATTTTTGCAGCAACATTAATGTTTCTAGCCATTATCAACACATCTTGCGATAGTAATGATGATAAAGATGACACCTCGGGAATTCAATACCCAATTATCCTTAAATTCTCTCATGTAGAAGAGAGCTTCTCTTATATTAAAGATGGAACAGAAACCGAAGAAGTACCCGATGATGTTTTAGCCGCTTATTACGAAAACACAGGAATAGGACGCAACAAAGCCGAAATAGAAGAAGAAAATAAAGACGATTATTTTAAATTTATAAGTGACACAGAGGTGGTAGTTGCTCAATATGGCGAAATCTATAATGTAGATTACGTATTTGAAGACGGATTTCTTCACGTCTATTATGAAGACGAAGATGAGGATGGAGAGATCATTAAACTGTTACTAGGTAAGGGCGACCTTAATAAATTAGAATACCTATACTCTTCAATAGTTTTAAAAGTAGAAAACGGAAGTAGCGGATCTGCCAGTGCTTACGAAGATGCCGGAGATATACCATATTTTCCAACAACTTTTGACAACTCTGTAAATTTCCATAATTACGAGAATATTACAGATATACAAGGTGATGAAACCTATTTATTAATACACAACTTAGCTGATGTTTATATTAAAGAATAAATAATTTCCTTTTACAAAACAAAAAAACTCAGGGTTTATATCCTGAGCTTTTTTGTTTTAAAGGAATTAGTTCTCTAATAAAACTAACGCTTATTGTAAACATACTCTGGGTATGTTGTAACTTTCTTTTCTACCTTTATTCCGTATTCTCCAAGATTAGAAGACATAAACTCAAAATATTTGTAATGAATTTGCCAATCATGTAACTCTTCATTTTTAAACTTCTTATCAAAAACAATGGGAGTTTCTAACAAAAAAGATAATTGATAAGCAATATCCGTTACAGAAGCGTTATCTGCCTGTATATCTGAATCGCCTATTAAATATTTAGAATTATTTATCCCCCAGTCTATTTGGTTAGTATCCCAAAACTTAGCATCATCAATATTAAAAACCAATACATCTCCTTCCTTTTCATACTCCTTTCGGCGTAACTTTAAAGCTTTACTAATACTGTTTTCTTTATTTTCAAAGGCTTTAGAGCCTTCTTCAAAATACATCTTGTAATACTTATTATCTTCTTTAGAAATTTTAATTTGCGCTTTATTACTATGTAACGCATAAGCCATAATATCTTGTAAACGCCCTTCAATCTCTAAATATCCATTTCTATTAACAGCCTGAATTCCGGAACTAACACTATGATCTACTTCCATTTCTAGAAAATCGAAATCTCTTCTTCGCTTTATAGGGTTCTCTATAGCGACCTCTTGTTTGTATTCTTCTAGCTTAAAAAAATCATCAACAGCAATAGTTTTTTGATTTCTAGCTAAAAAACCACCAATTCTATAAGCCTTTAAATCGGCTGCATGCCCTTCCCATAGTTTTTGTCCATCAGCATTAAATAAAATACCATAAGGTAGACTAGCAATATTGTTTAAAGCAAAAGTTTCGCCTTCATAATCTGTGGCAACGGCCAAACCTGTATTGTGTTTAACCATAAACTTATTTACAACTTCTGCACTTTCTTGAGTTAAAGACAGAATGTAAAAGTTTTTAGGAAACTGCTGTTGTAACGATTCTAAATATTTAGAAACATGAATACACGGGCCACACCATGTTGCCCAAAAATCTACAAAATACAACGCGTTTTCATCCGTGGTTGCAATCGAAGATTTTTTAATGTTCTTTGATATATGTATTTGCCCAAAAAAAATCATTGGAGTTAAAACACATAACAAGCAAAGTACTAATTTTCTTATTTTCATTATAATACAGCTTAATATAGAGTCAATTTAATAATATATTGTGATACACACAATAATTGTGCTAAAATAGTATTTTAAAAAAAGAGAATGGTTTTCATTTGTAAAATATATCTTTGTCTTTTAATATAAAACCCAATATCATGATTCGCAAAGCACTCGTTTTCTTATTAATATTTAATCTTACGGCATGTGCCGAACTTCAACAAGTAGTTAGTCAACTACCACAAGCAGGTGGCGCATTAGGCACTACCGAAATAGCATCAGGCTTACGTGAAGCTCTAGATTTAGGTATTGACAAGCAAGTAACAAAACTAACACAAACCGATGGTTTCTTTAAAAACGATTTAGTTAAAATTTTATTACCAGAAGAATTACAAAAAGTAGACAAAGCCCTTAGAGACATAGGCTTAAGCAGCCTTGCAGACGAAGGTTTAAAAGTACTTAATAGAGCGGCAGAAGATGCTGTAAAAGAAGCAACTCCTATTTTTGTTGACGCTGTAAAAGACATTACGTTTGCAGATGCTAAAAACATTTTACTCGGTAGCAACGATGCTGCAACGCAGTATTTAACATCTAAAACACAAACAGCGCTTTACGATAAATTTAATCCTGTAATTAAAAGCTCGTTTGGAAAAGTAGGTGCCGATCAAGTATGGAGTAATTTAATTACTAAATACAACGCATTACCATTTACTAGTGATGTTAATCCAGATTTAACAGATTACGTAACAGGTGAAGCTTTAAAAGGTGTTTTTACAATGATTGCCGTTGAAGAAACTGAAATTAGAACTAAAGTATCTTCTAGATCTACAGATTTATTAAAAAAGGTTTTTGCTTTGCAAGACTAGATTTTTAAACATAAATAAAAGCCGCATACAGTTTTAAATTGTATGCGGCTTTTTTTATGGAATCAATTGTTGCAAAAACACAACCGGCTTAAACAAAAAACGTATTCATCTGAAAATCAATTAAAAAGAATTAAATAATTAAACAAAAAAGTGTATATTTATGTTCTACTTAATTCCCTTTAATCGTTATGAACCGAGTTGACAGTATTAAAACAGACCAGCACAGATTAAGCCAACGCTATAAAGAACTCATAGAGCAAGCTTATAATTTCCGCCAAACCGATTCCGCTTTAAGTGATATTTCAGAATATCGAGCTATAAAACTTCTCCATAAATTAAACCGATTAAAATACCTGATTAGAGATTCTAATATTTATGAATAGCACCTTTTCTTAAGACAACTAAAACTGATTTTAGAACAAAACCAAAATCACATTTTTAATTAAACAGAGGTGCATACTTCATTGTTATGCTTCCGCTAGCTAAAGGCTTCTCAAAATCAATACCTATTCTAAAAGCACCTTTTCCTTCTCGCAGATGCTCTACAGGAACAGGCTCTGGATTAATAACAACCTTACCTCCTCTGCTTTTTATTTCAACTTTTATCTTTTGATTTTTTCCGGTAAGGATTATAGTGTTGGCATCAACAATTTCATATTTAGAAAACGTCGTAATTGCCGTTCCAAAAATTACGGGTTTAGATGTTTTAAAATCGTCTTGAATGGTTATTGCCCCAGCACCAGACTTATCATTCACCATTATTCTAGATAAAGATTCTAGCACAGCCAATTCATACGCCGCGCTAATATCCATAACCACTTTATCTTCCGAAGCGGTAAGTTTAGTTTCTGTTATTTTTCCTTCAAACTGGCGTCCGTTAGATTGTAAAGTATTATTAATTCGAGGAACAGGATGTCCCCAAGAACTTCTAGCTTTATTGGTTGGAGAAAAAGACCCCGCACGATATGATGGCGCACCAATATCTCCTGAAATTAAATCTTCTCCTAAAACTAAAATATAAGTTCCTACATCACTATGATTGTGGTTTTCTTTATTGTGTCCAGCTTTAACCGCCACAGAAAATGGTGTGTTTTGTTTTCCTCGCGAAATAACCATTCCAAAATCGTTAAAATAAGAATGATTTGGCACTTCAAATGGTTCTGTATTTGTAGTGTTTCTAGTTGTAAAATCTTCTAGGTTTTTCCAAAAAATAAGTTGTTCTACAGCTTGATCTAAAATATTTTCAATAGGTTTTCTTGCCCCATATTGCTTTGCTGCCAATACATAAGCAAAATTTCCTTCGTTATTTTTAACGATAGAGCTACCATCGGCAAAAGGTGCAAATTTTTCATTTTGAATATGGAAATTCTCAGGAAAATCGGCTACTCTATTCAGTTTATCAGGATCATGACCTTCAAACAAATTAATTTCCCCATCGGTGTAATCGAAAAGTATTTCGGCCAAATATAAGTAATGGCCGAAACCATAACGCCAATACCCAACACCTTCCGAGCAATAACCATCGGCACCAAAACCACTGATATAATGTTTCATACTATTAATAGCAGAACCAATTGCCCCAATACGCTCATCTCCATCTATTGCATTCGCTATAGACGTAAAAACAGCACCACTAGTGCACACGGCATTCCAGTTACTTTTGCCATCAATCCAATGGTTGTTTTTATCGGGAACCTTACAACTTTGCAAATAATTATCCGTGATTCTGTATTGAAGTTGTGCTTTAATTTCACCTCTTAATTCTTGTGGTAATTGGTCTTCCAGAAGTATTTCAGCTACAGTTAAAACCGAACCAAAACGTCTTGCTCCTAAATCTATCGAAACTCGTTTTCCTTCTAGAACACTATTGTTTCTGTCGTCATGATTAGGGTGTAACCACGATTTCATATCCATAATAGCTCTTAGGTATGTTTTAATTTGAGGAACAAACCGTCCTTTATTTTCTAAACATTCAGCTAAAATAAAATGCTCTAAACGTATCATGGTATCGTAATACCTCGGTTTATAAATAGCCCGATTTCCTTCTTTATTGGCTCTTCTATAAATTTCATCAGAAATTGGAACCTCTGGAGTTTCATCTAAAAAAGACAATGCTTTTTTTAAATAAGTTTTACCCGATTCGGTTTGGGCGACTTCATTCCAGAATGTTCTATCACTAATTTTTGGCGCGGGTTGAAAGACTTCATTTGGAATGACATTTTTAAGCATTTCTATTTGCTTATCCGAAGGGTAAATAGTTTCTCCGTCAGCTTGTTCCAAATAAGCTTTAATATCTAAAACTTCATGATTTTGAGCAAAACCATTAAAGGTGAATACTCTAAAAACAAGCAAAAACAATAAAACAAAAACATATTTTTTTCTATTGAAGCTTTTCTTTTTAACCAACATATTCAGCTTTACTTTAGAGTTACTTTTACTATTTTATTTGATGAATCGTAACGCCCATTTTTAGAAACTCCATTCACTTTAAGTACTGATGTCTTCTTAGAGCTATACAAACTCACTGTTGCTTTTTCTTGACCTTGATAGATTACTTTTGGTGTTGCTGAAAAATCTTCTACTAAAGCCGTGTATTTCGATAAAGAATGTATTAAAACTTGATTATCTCGACGCAAATAACTGCCATGCCCGATAAACATTTCATCAACATTATTAATTTTTGTTTTATCAGCTTCAACTTTAAATTTTAAAACCGTTAAATAAGCATCGGTTTCCCAACCATTCATATTATTTACACTATTACGATGCTTTAATCTACCATCGGCTAAAAGATTAAAATATACTTCTGTTGTTTCACCATTTTGGGTGATAGAAACACCTAAAAAATCTTTCCCTTCAAAACGTTTGATAATTGGTAAGTTCTCTTTATTTTCTTCGGTTTTTAGAGTGATTGCTGAAATAAATTTGGTTCTAGCTGTTTCTTCAAAATGACTGATAGACCAATATTTTGATCTGTTTTCTGGATGATGATCTTCATATCCCAACTTTTCTTCTAGACGCATTTGCTCGGGAAAATCGTGAGGTAATCCTCCTTCAGGAAAGGTTTCTGGATATAGCGAATTTACTATAACCTCAGCATCGCCATCTTTAATTGATAGGTCTAAATCTTTACGTTTAGATTCTCCATTGTAATGCAGCAGCCACTCAAATTTACCTGGTTTATGAGCCAATAAATCGTCTATCACTAAAATAACATCACCAACCCAAATAAAATTACGATAATTACGAGCTAGTGTTTGCGCATAAGGCCCTGTGGCATTAGCTAAAATGTATTTAAAATTGTCGCCTTCTATTAAATTATGTAGCGACCCTGGGTTTGCAACTCCAAAATAAGGATCTTTTCTATTCTGCCCTTCACCATTAAAAAGTACTACATTATGCGCTTCACTTTGGCAGTAATATTGAGTGTAAAGCGGATTTCCATAAGATGCATTTCCTGAATCGATAATTAAATTTTTTCCGTTATGAAATAAAATATACGATCCTGCATCGGCATGCGTATGGTTCCAAGTAAAACCAGATTTCACGGCTAACATGGTAGCATTTTTATCCCAAGAATTACGCATGGTTGCCCACCCCATATCTTTAAACAAATGTGATGTTGCTAATTTAGGCGTATAATTACTTGCTATTTCTGGTAATTT
The DNA here is from genome assembly GCF_009796825.1 of Algibacter sp. L3A6. GTDB lineage: Bacteria > Bacteroidota > Bacteroidia > Flavobacteriales > Flavobacteriaceae > Algibacter. The sequence continues at coordinate 2,796,322 of NZ_CP047030.1, read as the reverse complement.
AGGATGTAAAACGAGTCCGTTAGGTGTATCTAATTGCAAACCCTCTTTATCATTTCCTGCTTTGGTTTGATTGATGTACCAAGCATAATCGTTTTTCTTATATCCCAATTGCCATAGTAATGTTAGGCATGCGTTTCCTGTTTTATTGATAAAACTATCTCCAAAGTTTACAGACATCGGTTTTCCTCCATCAACGTAATAAGTGGTTTGAATAAAGAAATCGCCTATTTTATCCAAAATTGGTAAATCGACCTGTTTCGTATTTGGTAATGCCGATTGCAACGCAAAACGAAACAATAAATATTGAGAAATACCGTAAGACGCATAGTTTATACTTTCGTAAAAGCCACCGTCCTGATCGAATGTTGGCGGTTTATTCTGTAATACACTACCCGAATAGTTAACAAATTCGGTAGCGGTCTGAGCAATATCATTCACCCAGTTTTTAGCCTCCGGAACTTCGTTTCTAATTGCTAAGGAGCTAAAACCAGCCATATAAACACAAGCACTCCACCAGTTATGCCCCATAGTATCAAACGTATGAAAGTTTGAATTTGGTAATAACCAATCGTCTAAAGCAGGTTGAATACCAACGCGCACTAAATTTTCAGCAATATCCTTTCGTTCTTTTTTAGTTAGGTAATTATAAATACAATCGAACCCTATTGAAATGAAAAAACTAGTATGCGAAGTATTTAAACCTCCTTTCCAAGCTGGTGTTCTGTTTAATAAATTAGCGCCTTCCCAAGTAGCTTTTGATGTATAATCTATCAATATTTTTTTAATCGTTTTGGCGTATTTCTCATCGCCCGTCATACGATAAGCTAATCCTAACACTTGACAATTATCGGCCTTAAATCGATCTTTTAAAACTAATTCGTCTGCATGTTTTAATTGCTTTTCCCAGCTATTTTTTATGTCGTTATCAACTTTAATTTGCTGTTTTAAATTAGCAATATTACTATCGGTGTACAACAGATAATTTCTTTTTTGGGCTGTGACTATCATCACAAAAAAGCAGCAAATAATAAATGAGATTCCTTTTTTCATAGTTCTAAAATGAAACATTAATGTTTAATATTTATATTCTATTCAATATTACTTATTTATGCATTAAATGAATATAAACCATTAACCATTGTCTGTAAATTATAGCTTTTATATATCGATTCTCATTTTTTTGAATCATAATAAGTCATAAAAAAAGCCAAGACTAACTAAAATTACTTTTAGAGCATCTTGGCTTAAACATTAGAATCAACAACGCTTTCTAAACAAACAAATTTAATCGTTGGACCATAACGTCATATTATAACTTAACTAGTTTTTTCACGGTTGTTCCTTGATCACCTGTAAATTTTATAAAATAAACTCCTGTACTCAAGTTTTTCAATGAAACTTCCATATTGTTTTCAGATAGAAAAAATCTCGATTCTAAAACACCATTAATATTATATATTTCTAACGATAAATTAGATCCATTTACCACAGTAAGCACTTCGTTTGCTGGATTTGGATATAGAATTATTTGAGGTAAGTTAAAATCACTAACGCTTAAAGTCGTTGTTCCATAAACCTCAACCTCTGCTAAAGACAATCCTCGATCTGATGTTTTTGATATTTTTATAATTCGCCCTACTTTATTATCAACATCTATAGTTAATGGTCGCGAAGACGGATAGTTTTCATAAAATTGTGTAAACGTAACATCCCCATTATTGTTTAAAATTTCTACAGTAAAATTGTTCAAATCATTAACATAATTACTACCTGTTCTACCATAAATTACAATTTCCCAAATAACATTATTGGCGCCTAAATCTACTTGCCACCATTTAGATGTATTAGACCCAGTGCTTCCATGTTCGGTATGTGTTACGGAACCACTTCCATAATTACCATTAGTATTTCCATCGTTACCGCGAGTAGCATCTCCATCGTATGCCGTTGTAGATTGTGAAGCAATGCCTCCATTTGAAGCTAAAGCTAGGTTAACTAATTCAGGTGTTTCTTGATGAAACTCAAACCAATCTAAATTGAAAGCGCCATTTCCAAAATATAAATAAACCTCATGGGTACCCGTAACATTTTGAAGTAAAGATTCTGTAACCTGCTCCCAAACTTCCCATCCGCCTGTTTTTGGAACGGTAGTTTGAGCTATTAAAGTACCTTCTGTTGGGTGTCCTAGCATAACATTTACAAAACCGTTTTCTTCAGTTTCATCAGTAGGATAACCTGCTACATTAAAAGTAATTTGTGTTGGAGCTTCCGAAGTAAAATCTACACTACCATATCGAATCCATTCATTATCGTTTATCCCTCCTAGGTATTCATTATTTATTGGAACCACTCCAAACATATCACAATATGTTAATGCATCTATTTGAGAATATGCATTGTAATTTACACCGCTACATTCATCATTATTAAAAAAGAAGTTATCCATATTTAAAAAAGAAGACCCCGTCCCTTTAAAAACAAAGTATAAATCGTGTGTTCCTGTTATTTCAGAAGTCGTATAGCTAGAAAATATTTCATAATTATCATTGCTTCCTGTATTTCCTACTACTACACTTGTTAATAATGTACCGTCTACTGCTCCACTTCTAACTTCAATAATACCCCCACTGGTAGAGGATGCTAAAACTTCAATTTCATTGTAAACATCGTCATTTCCAAAATGAACATTATTAAATCTTATATAATCGTCGTTATCAATATCTCCAATTGATTTATTAAAGATAGACAAATCATACACTGTTATTCCTGATGAAGCACAGAAATTCTCGGCACTTATTGGAAGAAACGGATTGTATGAAGCCTGAGAACAAGCGTCTTTATTAAAAGATAATTTATCCAAATTAAATAGCCATCCTGTTTGGCTCACACTGGTGAATACAAAACAGATATCGGTTTCCCCGTTAGCAACTTGATTTAAGTTTGCAGAAAACTCTAAATAATTAGATTCGCTACTGGTACTAGTTATGGGTATTGTAGCGAGTAAAGCTCCGGTATTACTACCTGTTCTAACTTCTATAGACACATCATTATGTATACTAGATACTATGGCTTCAATTGAAGTCATATCAGTTAAATCAATAGCATTAAAATTTATCCAATCTCCTGTATGTATACCATAGACCTCTTTTATATTTGGATTACCATTTATTTCTCTAGTGCCTATACCAGACATGGTATCATAGCATTCAGCTTCAAGTTTGTTTACCGTATTATTACAAGGCTTTGTTGTAATACAATCGGTTAACTGAGTAATTGTATTATTAGATCCATTATCTTCAACTGGTCCACAAGAAAAAACATTACAATCTGTAGCACTCTCTAAAATCAAAGGATAAGGTGTATTGTTTGTAAATGTAATATTGTTAGCGTTTCTAGAAGGTATTGGCTCTACAGAACCTGCTAAAAACCTATTTGCAGGTCTTGTACCTCCTAACACAATTTTAATATCTGGATTATAGTAAGTTGTACCATCGTGTATTGTAATATTATGATTGGTTCCTCCTGCATAAAAATAAGGTGTATCTCCAATTTTAGGAATATAATTATCTAGGATAGTAACTTCATAAGAAGCGTTAGAACGAGAAATATCTTCTGATAGAATTGGCCCAACTGATGCATCTGCACGACAATTAATAACATCACCATCATTACCTAACCAAAAACCACCTTCGCAAGCAAGTGCTGTACAGTTCTCAATTCGTTTATTATCTCCACCTTCAGCTCCTGTATTTACACCTACACGCATTTTAACAATGGTACAATCTATAACTGTTGTATTTTCAGTACCTCTACTTACACCTGTAGAATCCCCATTAGAATCGTGTATAACTCCGGTAGAATAAGCTCTAATACCAGCTTCTTGAAGACTGAAGGTATAATCACTTGTATGATCTTTTAAATTAAAACCCCAAACGGTTTCAAAATCTACATTATCCGCAGGAGAATCTGTACCTTCTTCTTGTAGCATTTCTCCAACGGTACGTAATTCTCCCTCAACATAACAACCTTCTATTATTGCATTATGAGAACCTTGTACAAATATACCATGGCCGTAAGCTCTCATAATAACACTACAATTTTTTATATGGTTTCTGTCTCCTCTAACCAAAATACCTGCATGTTTTTGATGAGCAATAACAGAACCTCCTCCTTTACCAAAAGTATCGCCATATCCATAAGGAAAAGAACCTCTTACGGTTGTTTTAAAACCTTCTATTAAATTATCTGCACCATCAAGATGTATTGAAGCTGCTCCTTTAGAAGGTACAGTCATCCCAATATCTTCCATGGTTAAATTCAAGTAAACATTATCATTTCCGGCTGCCCAAAACTCAATAATATCAGTGTTTCCGTATAATTTGAATATTTTAGTATCAATTTCAAATTTCACATCGGTAAAGTCAAATTTACAGTCATTTCCAGTAAACAAGAGTAATTTTGGATTTGAAAATAATTTATCTGGTCCGCAATTAGTTTCATTAAAGTAATATGTCCCGGGAGTCATTACAAAATCTCCATCATTGTCTCCTAAGTGACTCCTTAACTCCACAAGCGTATTTATTGTTGTTTGGGCTTCTAAGTGTCCAACCCATAAAAACAAGACAGGGAGAATTAATAATTGTATATATTTTTTCATTATTTGATGTTTTTTGTTGAAATTAAAGCATGACAAAAAGTGTTTACTTAACACATAAACAACACAATATCAATGCTTTTAAAATGAATTTATTTTGACAGACATTTAGATTAAAAACAAAAAGCCTCCTTATTCAATATATTGCCTAAGGAGACTTCAAGTTTTAATCAATTACTAATACTTATATTTTTTCTGGAAAAACACCTTCTGTAGAGTTACTTTCAAATAAATAAGGAGAATCTACTACGGCTTTGTAAAACGTAGTGTAAGTATAAGTCCCTTCTGAAATAAAATCTGGAATAATTGTTTCATCCTCAGATTCATCAATAACTATAGTCTTTATAGCCCCATCTGTACTACTAATGTAAGTTAGTTCGGTTTTAACTAATAAATTATCAATAACCTCTCCATCAGTATCCGGAACTTTATTTGACACCCAAGTAATAATAGCTTCGGAATCAGAATAAGCGCTAGCTCCGGAATTTTGCCGAGCTTGTAGCGACTCCTTATATTCATCACCTAGAACTGTACCAAAAACATCATACTTTATAGATTTTCGGCCTTCCAGACCTTCTATATGAACAAAATACTCATTTCCTCCTTCTGGCAACTCTGCTTCCAGTTCATAAATTTCTGGTTCATAAACCGTTCTATTTATATCTAAAGTTTTAAGTATTTTTTCATCGTTATCTGTTAAATCATCATCAAATAAAGCAATAACGACTTTCTTTATTTTTGGATCTGAGTTAACAAACACTCTAAATAACAACTTATTATGTCCACTAGATATTGTAGACACAGAATCTGGCATAGCCAAACTTACTACGTTTTCAGGAACATACTGTTTATATGTTTCAACCAAATCTGTATTCTCACAAGAAAAACACAGTAATACAGCTGTAAACACACCAATTCCTATAAAATTAGTGGTTTTATTCTTAAAATTATTAATCATAATTTTTATAATATTTTATTTTATTAAATTTTTATCGATTATCACCGTAGAACTCCATTTCACTAATGTGTAATAGTGAATTAGTTCTGTTCTGCGCTACTTTCTGAACAAATCTGATATAACGAACCTTCGGCATATCAGGAGAAATATCAAAATTAAAGCCCGCTTCTGCTGCTTCAATATCTTCAGCAGTATTCTCATTATCAGGCTGTCCAGAAGGCTTAATAACCATGGCATCTTCTAATAAAAGTGTCCAACCATCAAGACTTCCGTCTGCATTTAAATGATCGCTACCCCAAAGATCAAATAACCAAGGATTTCCATGACGGTACATATAATTACCTAGTCTTGGCCAAAATTTAAATCTGTATACTTGAGATATTGAACCTATATCTAATGTAATCATTGCAGGCGTAATAGGAACTCCATTATAAGACCAGTCTATATATTCTGGTAAAACTCCATCCGGATCTTTCCAGTTTGGAGGTGAGTGATATCCATTATCTCCTTTAGTTCCATCATAAACTCTTGGTAGTATCCAACCATAATCTGAAGGTGTGTCATGCGTTTGATAAACAGCTTGATAGTTAACCCTATCAAATAACTCTATATATAGCGGAGTTATTGTTGCCTTAATTTGACCACATTTATTATTAAACCTATCTCTAATTATAAATACGAAATTGGTTTCTACAGCTTCTAATCCTAAGACTAAACGTTCTCCATCTTGAGCTGATGAATATACAGCATCCTTAAAAATTAAACCTCCAGACTCATTTTCAGAATAAATTTCGATAGTAACGTCGCCTTCCTCTGGGTTTTCCCACTTCAATCTAATTCCACCATAATCTGGTGCATAGGTTAATGTTCCACAAACAGATTTGTAAGGAGGTTCTTCTGGGTTTATAACAACAGAAGCACCTACAGATTTATTTCCTGATTGATCAACAGCATATAGCGTTACATTATATTCTGAAGCTTCAGAAAAGCCTTCAACTGTTAAACTACTATTAAAAACTGATGATTTCACACTAGATATTTCTTCATTAGCCCCTCTCTGATATTCTGCAACTACATATAACAAATCTTCATCATCAGGAAGATTATATGTTATTTTTGATGCTCCCGCTAAATTTTCAACAGAACTTGCATCTACAACCACAGGACCGGGAGCGATACCATCGTCAGTAATTAACGATGACATCTTATCTTCTTCGCAACTAAATACAGTTGCTATGCACAGAAGCACTATAAATGACTTTAAATTTTTCATCATAATTTTATTTAATTGTTAATACTAATTTTTAATTACCAACCAAAAGCCTGATCTAAATTAGGGTTTGCTAGTATGTCATCTTCAGCTATAGGCCAAAAATAATCTCTTATTGAAAATTCTGTTACACCGTATTCTACTTGGTTATAAAAAGTTTCTGCCGTTGCTTTTTCATAACTCCAACCTCTCATTGACGTACTATTTAATAAAACGTGAGCTTTAAACCATCTTCTTAAGTCCCAAAAACGGTGTCCTTCAAAAGCTAGTTCTATTGAACGTTCTTGATGAATAATTTCTCTCAAACCTTCTTTTGTACTTGGCTTTGTTGGATTATTTGAAGACGCTGTCCAAGAAGCTTGAACTCCCTCTAAACCAGATCTTTCTCTTACATCATCAACATATTGAAAAACTTCTGCAGCAGGCCCTGATACTTCATTTAAACATTCTGCATACAATAAATATAAGTCTGCTAATCTATATACTGGCCATGAATAATTTTCAGCAGTAAAACTATTATTTCCTATTGCTGATTTATAGTGCACTAATTTTTTTGGCCAATATCCTGTTTGGTTAAATTGTCTTTCATTGAGGTAACCTGCCATACCACCATTCTTGGCATCTACAACAAATAAACTAGTGTCATCTGCTTCATTATTTACATCATAAGATAGAATACCATCTCCCGCTAAAGAGGCATAAAACCTAGATTCTCTATCTAAATGCAAACCAATTGTTTCATACCCTTGTTTTACATAAAACTTATTAGCTTCATCTCCAGTTTTTAAGTCGAATCTACTACTATAATCATAAGAACTATCTTCTTCTATAGGCACTCCATTTTTAGAATAAAATATTTCTGCCATATGCAATGGTATAGAATAATAAGAGTTGACTTGCCCTGAACTTGAACCTGAAAATTCATCGTCAATCCTTGCAAAACTATTATTTTGAATTGTATTTGTGGTTGGGTTAGCTTGCCCCCAAATAATCTCATTATTCCATCTATCTGTAATGGCTCCTCTAAGATTCATTTTTGTTATTGTCTCCTCTGATAAATTGTATGCTGTTGAAAACTTATATAAATTATTACCTGCTTCGTGCGCTAAGTCTATCGCTTCTCTGCAAGCATCTGCGGCTAAAGTCCATTTATTAGCATCATACGTTTGATTTATATATGGTGTTCCTGCATTATTAGTCCAAGATGAGTATACTGAATTACCATTTACTAAAGGGCTCGCACTAAAAGCTAAAACTTTTGCTTTTAACATCGCAGCAATTGGTTTAGTGGCTCTACCAAGTTCTTCACCTTCCAAAGTTATACGTGGTGGTAAATTTTCTATTGCTTCATCTAAAACAGATACAATATAATCTACTACCTCATCGACCCCATCTCTTTCTATACGCACCGAAATAACATCTTCACTGACCTCAATATTTTCATCGATAATAGGAATAGGACCATACATTTTTAATAAATAAAAATGATAATAAGCCTTTAAAAATTTAACCTCTGCAATCCATCTTGTTTTTTCATCTTCAGTCATATCCCTAACATCGCTAATTCTATTTAAGAAAATATTACAATCTCTCAAAGCTACATGCGGCTCTAAACGGCCTCCGTTTCCCCATAGATTATATATTGGATTTGCTTTTGATTGTTCTCCGATAGAAAGTCGCATTCCATCCCAAGTTTGATGTGTCCAAACCTCATCTCCCCCTACTAATCCAATATTACTATTTACATCAGAAAAATGTGGTAAATAACCATATAATGTATAAAAGAATTTCTTAGCATTTGCTCTATTATTAAAAACCAAATCGAAAGTAGCTACGTTATCTGGTACTATATCAATATAAGAATCACATGACATTATACATATGAATATTATAGAATATATAATTTTATTCGTTTTCTTCATTTTCTTTTTTTTTATAAATTAACTCTAGCTCCAATGTTTATCGTTTTCTGTAAAGGATAATTTAATCCATTCCCTCTTAACTCTGGGTCCCAAAGTTTGAATTTACTCCAATGCACTAAATTTGTTCCACTGAGATATAAACGCACACTTGCCTGTCCGAATACAGCTCCATTTTCTGGTTTAAAATTATACCCGATCTCTAAAGATTTTAATCTCATAAATGCTCCATCTCTCATCCACCAACTACTTGTTTGGTTATTATTCTGTACAGCATAAGTAGACAAACGCGGCCATAAGGCATAAATATCTTGGTTCTCTTCAGACCAGTGGCTCTCAGCAAAAGCTTGTAAAATTTGATTTTCAGAAATAGCATCTGGTAAATAATCTCCATTAGCATCAGTATCCGCAAATGGTGTTATTCCTGCTGAATCAATAAAAAAGGATACATTATCTAAACCTGCAAAAAATGCTGATATATCAAGATTCTTATACCCTACAGAAAATCCAAAACCATAACTTACTTCAGCTTGAGTAGGCTCTCCAATTGGAACTATATCTAAATTAGACACAATACCATCACCATTGATATCAGTATACTTTATATCTCCTGGCATAACTTCCCCAAATTGTTGTTCTGGTGAATTAGCTACATCGGCGTCATCAATAAACAAACGCTCTGCGATTAAACCGTAAGCTTGATTAAAAGGGTTTCCTAATTTAGACAACCAAGGTGTTGCCGATAAATCAGACTCTTCATATACAGTATATTCACTACTCGTTTTTACAAAATTTGCAGTCGCCTGTAACCACCAATCTTTATTGAAATTATGGTTTACCAATAATGTAAACTCAAAACCATTGGATTTTCCTTCGCCTAAATTTGCTACTGGAGACGCTTGTAAACCTAAAAAAGAAGGTATATCTGAACGAGTTTGTAAAATATCAGTTGTTGTTTGTTTAAAATACTCGGCTTGCAATTGAATAGCATCTTTAAGAAGGTTTATTTCTAAACCATAGTTCTGCTTATAGGCTCTTTCCCAAGAAATATGTGGGTTCTCATATCTACTGATACTAACACCTGCACTAGATTCTTGACCAAACGTTCCAAACTGGGCTCCTGCTCCTGAATCGTTTAAATTAACATTAGATAAATAGAAAAACCTATCATTACTATTTCCAATATTAGCATTACCAACTACGCCATAAGACCCTCTTAATTTAAGCCTACTTATTAAATCTATATTATCAAAAAAGTTCTCATTAGATATTACCCATGCCGCTCCAACAGACGGGAAGAAACCGTACCTGTTTTTTTCAGCAAAACGTTCTGATCCATTATAACCAAAATTCCCTTCTATAAAATATCTTCTATCAAAGCTATAAGTAAAACGGCCAGATAAACCGACGTTTCTACTAGGAAGTGATGCCTGCAAATCATCCGCATTTCCATCAACAGATTCTCTTAAAATACCAACTAGCAAGCCGCTAACAGCATGTTTATCGTTAAAGGTTCTATCATAGTTTAATGCAGACTCAAAATAGATATTTCTATTAACAACTCTAGAGTCTTCATTCTCTGTGAAATTTAAATACTCTGTTCCTGAATCTGGGTTAAGACTAGTTAATGCATATGTATTATCTGCTCTATTATAATCAGTATCACCTATAGCATAATAATAAGGCTCATATTCTCTAGTAATATTATAAGAAGACGTACTTGTAATATTCCCCAAAGCTCTCCATTTAAGTCCCTCAACAATACCTCCTAAGTCTTGCTTAACTTGTAAACTTAAAACATTTACAGATCTACTATAGTCACGATACCCCCTTACTAATTCGGCATAAGGATTTAAATAACCTGCTAATTCTCCATCTCCAGTATCTACATTACCAAACAAAAGATGCTCTGTAAATTGGTTAGCCTCATCAGCCTCATAATAAGCTGGGTACCTTACAGGATTAGTTCTATTAATCATGTTATATACTTGGTTTCCTGTTGGCACAGGACCTCTATAATCATCTACTGTCGCATTTAAATTTACTATCAATTCTGTGCTTGAAGTTAAATCTATATTAACATTAGATCTTAAATTATAAACTTTATTATCAATGTTATTGTTATAATTTGCTTGATTATCAACTTTTAGTATACCGTTATCTTGAGCAACAGAACCTGACACATAATACCTAGCTACTTTTCCTCCACCAGAAACACTAAAATTTAATCTTTGATTCTTAGTAAAATCTTGCAACAACTCATCTTGCCAATTTGTAACAGGGTAAACAAAAGGATTAATGTTACCGGCAAGAGTATTATCTATCTTGTTTTGCAAATATGGCAACCTATCATTTCTATTTGGCGACACATTTCTAGTATTAACAGCGTCCATATGTAATCTTAAATATTCAAGTGGGTCTGCTATTTCTAAATTCTGAGTAGCCTGAGAATAAGTAGTTTCATACCTAACAGATACTCTTGGCTTTCCTAATTCGCCTGTTTTCGTTTTAACAGCTATAACTCCATTAGCCCCTCTAGCTCCATAAATAGCAGTTGCTGTCGCATCTTTAAATACAGAAAAACTTTCAATATCATCTGGTGATATTCTAGCTAAATCGTCTGCTGTTAATTCTATATTATCTATTAATATTAACGGAGAAGAATAAGCTCCAAAAGTAGTTGCCCCCCTAATAAAAAACTCTGCATTATCAGATCCGCCCCCAGGTTCACCAGAACTTTGAAAAGCAATAACTCCTGGAACCCGACCAGCAAAAGAGGCCGTTAAATTACTCGATGGTATTTTTAAATCTTCAGGTTTGACAGTAGATACGGCTCCCACCAAAGCTTCTTTCGTTTGCGTACCAAAACCAACTACAACAACTTCATCCAACCCAGTAAGGTCTTCTATCATTGTAATATTTAAACTTGTAAAATTTCCTATTTTAATTTCTTGAGTTTTAAAGCCTATTGAAGAAACAACCAGAACTTCTCCTTTTTTTGCAATTAATTTAAAATTGCCATCAAAATCGGTTTGTGTACCTCTGTTTGTACCTTGAACAAGTATATTAACACCGGGTATTGGTATCCCTTTTTCGTCAAGAACGATTCCTGACACTTCAATTTGTTGATAATCTTTAAGATCTATTTTATCTTCTTTTTCGGTTAGCTCTGCTGTAATGGTTAAAAATGGAGTTTTTGCGTTAGCATAACCACTGACAATAAAGGAAGTACATATTAATATTGATTTAATCACCTTAAACCCCTTGTATTTACAAGGACGAAATAGATGAATTAAAGAATAAATTTTATTCATATTGTTTTGTTTAATAAAGTTAGTTGAATACTTTTTTGGTTTTGTATTAGTTGGTTAGTTTTTAGTTGTTCTTTCCCATATATTATATTTTATTGATTAGTAATTAATTAACCTAAAAAAAGGGCGATCCTACACTTATAGTTAAAATAAAGGATAAACCTACACTTATTGTAGATACGCGAGTATTAATTATAACTTTTTCAGTATAAATTATAGCCGTTTTAATAAGATAAACCCCAAAATATTAGATGAATGATGTTTTTATCCAAAAAAAATAAAGAATATGTTATTTATGTTTTAAGATTACTAAAAGGTGTATATAACTATAAAATTCTTACTTTGAACAATAAGTGATTTTATACATTGCATTTTGTGAAATTTTCATTGCTTTTTAAACAAAAAAAAACATGATTATTACAAATATTGTAATAATCATGTTTTTTTAATATAACTAATATAAAATATTAGTCTAAACTAACGATTTTATAATTCTACTTCTTCAAAGCCTTCTTTATAGCCGCTTTAACCAAAGGTTCCATAATAGCATAACCATCTAAATTTGGATGTACCGTATCTCTACCATAAGCCTTTATTAAACCTTTATCTGCATTTACCATTGGTGTGTAATAATCTAAATACACAATGTTATTCTTTTTAGCATATGCTTTAATTAAGCCATTAAGTTCGCTAATTTTTTCTATAGGTTCTACCGACGGACTCCAAGAATAGCTACTAGCAGGAAGTACAGAAGCTAAAACTACTTTTATGTTATTGGCTTTAGCAATTTCGGCCATTGAAAAAATATTATCTGCAATTTCTGCGATAGAAATAGGACCTCTATTTCCTGCAATATCATTAGTTCCTGCATGTATCACTACTGCTTTCGGATTTAAATTAACCACATCGGGCTTGAACCTTAATAACATTTGAGATGAAGTTTGCCCGCTAATACCACGACCTACATAATTGTTTTCAGTGAAGAAATCGGCATGAAACATCACCCATTTTTCGGTGATAGAGTTCCCCATAAACACCACTCTATTTTCCTTTTTAGTTGGTGCTTTTAATTCTTTATTTGCTTTTCTGTACCTTCCAAAATTTGCCCAATCATCATTTGGTATTAATTGAATTTTAACAACTGAAATTTGAGAGCTAGGTGCCTTTTCAGGTAATAAAACAGTTAATTTATCATCAATTAATTTTATTTTTATTTTTATTTTTTTATCAGGATCAGAAAGTAATCTTGCCTCTCTTGGTTTAATGGCTCTATCTATAACTAGTTTACCATCTTCTGGCCAATTAACAACATGTGCCATTAAAAAACCTTCTTCACCTTCAGTATATGCGCCCCATTCTGGTTTTTCATAAGGCATGGTTTGAGAAAACCCAATACCAACATTTAATGTAAAAGCAATTGTAAAAATTATTAACGCCTTATAAACATTCATCTTTTATATATTTTATGTTTTTTAGTTTAAACAGACAAACAACCCAAAGGTTGTCTATCTATTAATCACTATATAATCTACTTAATACTTCAATTAGTTTGCTAATTCAATTTTAACAACAGAAACCGTAGCGTCTGGCGCTAACATTGGAACATCTACTAATACATCTCTAGATGTTGCTAAAGCATTTAATGTTTTACCAGGAGCAGATAATAACGTTGCTTTTTTAACCTTAATACCTTTATTTAATTTTAAAACACCATCTGTTGGCCAATCGAAAACATGTGCATAAACAACATTATCTTTTTTAGTATAACGACCCCATTTTGGTTTCTCATAAGGACTTGCAGAAGCACCATAAACAGCTTCACCATTTATTTTTGTCCATTCTCCCATAGCATTTAAACGTCTAATACTTTCAGCAGGAAATCTACCAAAACCATCAGGGCCAATGTTTAATAAGAAGTTACCACCTTTAGAAACGATATCAACTAATTTCTCTATTAAATCTTCACTACTTTTCCAGTTATTATCCGATGGTTTGTAACCCCAAGACCCATTCATAGTCATACAAGCTTCCCAATCCGAATCAATTCCTGTATCTGGAATTTCTTGTTCTGGTGTTCCAAAATCTCCAGCAAATTCTCCTGGATGATTGTTCATACCATCCATACCTGTTCTACCTTTATCAACTCTATTATTTACAATAGTGTTAGGTTGAATATCACGAATAAAACTGTAAAGTTCTTTTCCCATTTCGGTAGTATAATCTGAAATCCAATCACCATCAAACCAAACCACTCCAATGTCTCCATAGTTAGATAAAAGTTCTTTAACCTGAGGTTTCATATAGTTTTTAAAATACTCTGGAAATTCAGGATTTACAACCGATGGATCATCATGCTGTGCAATGTTGTAATTTGGATACAAGTTTCCTTGTGCTTGCGGATGGTGCCAATCTACGATAGAATAGTATAAACAAAATTTAATACCTTGTTTTTTACAAGCTTCAGATAGTTCTTTCACAATATCACGCTTAAAAGGTGCCGTATCCATCACGTCATAATCAGACACTTTAGAATCCCATAATCCAAAACCTTCATGATGCTTAGAAGTCAATACAATATACTTCATCCCAGCATTTTTAGCCATACTTACCCAAGCATCAGCATCAAACATAACAGGATTAAACATTTCTGGAAATTTCTCGTAATCTTTAACGGTGTAATCCAACTTATCCATGGCCCACTCTGCACCACCTCCAGCTATTTTTGTACCACGTTCTCCACCAATGATAGAATACGCTCCCCAGTGGATGAACATTCCGAATTTAGAATCGCGCCACCATTCCATACGTTCGTCATCAGACAATTTTTTCTTGCTAGAACTTTGAGCAAAACCCACATTAGTGTTTAATGCAATCACCAATGCTAGCAATAGTATTTTGTTTAAATTTTTCATTTTCTTTTATTTAGTGTTTATAGTTATTTTCTTTTCTGTTTTATATGTATCTAAACTGTTTTGCATTTCTTTTACTACTTCTGGATATTGTGCATACAGATTATTAGCTTGAGAAATATCTATTTCAAGGTTATAAAGTTGTCCTATAGGTGCATCCTTTTTTATTTTACCATTTTCAATATCACTATTAATTTCTCCGGCAAAAGTTATTGCGGCTGGTCCTCCAAAACCATGGGTACCTTGTTTACTGGAGGTAAAACCTCCACCACCTTGTGCTCCAATATATAGCCATTTTCCTTTACGTAAAGTAAGGTGTGATTTTTTTTGAGGAGCTAATAACACTTCATTTCTTATTTGCTTATTGGTTTGACCAGTTATTGCTGCTAAAAAATTTTTACTATCCATGCCTTGTCCTGCTTCAAGTTCTTGTTCCGTAAGCGCTGCAAAAGTTGCTAACATATCAACATTACAAATTAACTGATTAGAAACTTCGGCTGCCTTTATTTTATTTGGCCAATGTGCTATAAATGGAATACGATGACCGCCTTCCCAAGCATCAAACTTAAACCCTAATAAATCACCATTTAATCGGTGTCCATCTTTCCATGCCTCTTGTCCTGTAGCATTAAACATACCTCCATTATCACTAGTAAATAGCACTAAAGTGTTTTCCGCTACGCCCATTTCTTCAAGGGTCTGCATAACTTCACCAACAATCCAATCTAATTCATGAACAAAATCGCCATACAAACCACTTTCACTAGTTCCTATAAATTGTGGTGCAGGTGTAAAAGGATGGTGAATATTCGTTGTGGCAAAATACATAAAGAAAGGGTTTTCTTTTTGCGATTTCATCCAACTAACGGCTTTATCTTTTAAATGAGTTCCTACTTGATCATCCACATATAATACATGTGCTTTATCTGCACCTCCAATAGCATTTAAGTGCATTTTCTCAAAAACTTTTTTTGTTTTTGCTTTTTGCCCATAAACAAACGGATCATCTTCTGTCAATCCTACTACATCATGATTTTCAACATATACAAAAGGCGGATGACTATTTACAACAGGTACGCCATAATAGTAATCAAAACCAAGTTCGTTTGGACCAGGTGTTAATGGTTTATTCCAATCTACAGGTTCAGTTGTTCCAAAACCAAGATGCCACTTTCCAACACAAGCAGTTGCATAACCCGCTTTTTTAAGGATGGAAGCTATAGTTTCTTTTTGAGTATCAATCACTAACTTATTCTTAAGAAAAACAGGACTATTTAAACTTCCATGTCTAACAGGATATTCCCCCGTAAGTAAAGCATAACGTGATGGTGTACAAACTGCCGAGGCTGCATGTGCATCTGTAAACATTCGTCCTTCTTTAGCTAATTTATCGATATTTGGGGTATGAAGTTTTCTAGCACCATAACAACTCAAATCACCATAACCAAGATCATCGGCATTAATTAAAACAATGTTAGGAAACTCTTGTTTTTCTTGAAAAGCAAATGATAATTGGCTAAAAATTAAGATTAAGCAAAGTATTAGAACGTTATTACCGTAAACCATTATATTATTTTTTAGAGCTATCCTTATTTAGTGTTAATAGTTATTTTCTTTTCCGATTGATTACGCATGATAACCAAGTCTAATTTATCCGTTTTATTTTCAACATTAATTTGAAAAAAGTCTTTTACAGTTTTTACCTTTTTACCGTCAGCCTCAAGAATCACATCGCCTTTTTTAAGTCCGTCATTTTTCACAGCAGGGCTACCCGACCAAACTTTTAAAAGAATAACACCTTCTGGAGTATTTAAACCATAAGCCGATTGTTCTTGCTCAGACTCTACACTTTTTAAGTCGTTACGTAACCAAGCCACAACAAGATTTCCTTTTTTATTTTCTTCGGAAGGATCTCTCATCACTGGAATTTCTGGTGTTTTGGCCATTTTTTTCAACTCTGCATTCTGAACTCCAAATTGATCCATAGGAAAGTTTTTGAAACCTATTTTTAATGCAGGCGAATTTTCAGCAACCGAAAAATCTAATGATGCTGGATCTTTAAACATCGGATCGCCAAAAGCACTATGTAAATCTCTATTGTAAATTTGTGCTTTCAACATCGATTCTTCATTCGGAAAAAAGTTGTAATCCATCTCTTTTCCCCAACCAGATAATCTTACATCTTGATAGCTTTTTTGAACAATATTATGTTTAAAAACATCTTCACTATTAACAAACCAAACATGTGGATGCAGAGAATTATTCACCATAATATTATTTTCGGCTACACGATTAAAACCTTCACGCAGTTTTAATCCACTATTTAGCATCAAATTATTATAAATATGATAATTCGATGAACCATCGTCTAAATCAACATCCCAACCATGATCGCAACGAAAACGGTTATTTCTAATAATTGTCGTTTTTATAGCGTCCCATTTTGGCATATCTGGATTAGCTGTAGTTAAGCTATCCATAATACGACGGTTTGGATGCCAAAAACGGTCTCTTCCCCATGAGTTAAACGAACCATGGTCGCTAGTTTCTAAAACGGTATTAAATACATCGTTAAACTCTAAAATATGTCCGCCCCAAGTACCATCACCAATATTAATACCTGCTCTTGGCACATCGTAAATACTGTTACGACTTACCGTAATATCCATCGCCATAGCAATTTGCACACCGGCCGTTTGTTTTTCTACACGACCAATACGGTGAATTAAATTATTATCCACCAAACATTCACGCGGATACAATTCACCTTTAGGTCCAGAAACAGTATCCATTTCTGCTACAGGCACAAACTCTCTATAAGTTAAAGCTGGTGATCTTACAGCCGACACATCGCCCACAAATGAAACAGCACTCGCTCCACAATCGTGAATGTAATTATCTTTAATTTCTAAACCTTTATTGTATTTACTCGCCATAATAACGTTACCACCTAAGTTGGTAAATTCACTATGCTCTAGTTTACAGTTTTCGGTGCCTTCAAAAAAGACTACAGCACCACGATAAATCGTCCAGTCGCTACGTAATAACGGCTCGAAATCTTCCATAAATGTACGTGTAGTATTTTCGAATTTAATACCCGAAATGGTAACATCTTTTACAGGATTTTCCAAAGTTCCAACCACTTGAATTAAATCTTTTAATACTGAAACCTCAAGATTTAAATCGTTAATAGCACTTATACTTTCTGGCCAATAGAATAATTTATTTCGTTTTTTATCTAAAAACCACTCGCCTGCACTATCAAGCTCTTCAAACACATTTTCTACCATACGGTATTCTTCGTGCGGTTTTGAACCTCTATTGTTTTGTTGTCCTCCACTTAAAATGGGTGTTCCATCATCATTAACTCCTGTTATTTCAAAATGAAAACCGCCCCATCTTCCGTTGTGTAATGCATTAAAAATTGCACCTTCAGGATTTGCCCAAGTTGCAACACGCTCTTTAGAAATAGCATCGGCAGCATAGCCTTGCCAATATTGAGCACTCTCATCATAATTTGGATAACGTGCTAAAATTTGTGGTTTTCCGTTTACTAAAAACTGATCGAAATCTAAACCTGCAGGAACATTAGTTACAAAAACATTATTGCTAAAAGCCTTCCATTTAGCCTCTAAAACCTGAGATCCTTTTATACTAACTTCTGAAGCACCTGCTCCTTTTATCGTTAAACCACTTAATGAGGCTGGTATGTTTATAGCTTCCGATAAACGATATGCTCCTGGTAAAATATTAATAACAACCTGAGCACCCGCATTAGCCGATTTTATTTCAGTTGCTTTTTTTATAGCTTCAGAAATATTTGAAAAAGGCGCGTCTTTACTTCCGTTTGCATTTGCGACTTCATTTTGAGACACATAAATTTCCGTAATGTCCGTGGTCGACGAACAAGACATCATAAAAACAAAAATTATTACAATTATACTTAGTTTTTTCATCTTAATTTTCAGCTTTAGTTATTGTTGCTTTTCCGTTTAAATAGCCCAGCGATTGTAAAAATAAATCGGCTTCATAAACCGTTTCATAGTAATATTTACCTTTCTTTTTAGACTTATTAAAAAAGCCATGTTCTTGCCCTTCATATATTAAAAAATCACATCGACTTCCTACTGCCTCCATTCTAGATTTATATTCTTTTCCTGTTGCAACCGGTATGTGTTTATCATTATCTCCTAAAAAGAAAATAGTTGGTGGTACGCCTTTTGTGATATTATGCATTGGTGAAATTTCCATATAACGATTGCCTATACGCTCGTAACCATAACCGCCTTCGCCATTATCTATTACCGGGTTAAACAAGATTAAAGCAGTCGCTTTTGGACTTACAGAAAGATCATCTGTAGATTCATTTAACCCAGGAAGCAATGTTGTTGCAGCTGCTAAATGTCCTCCTGCAGATCCTCCAGAAGCAACCATTTTCTTGGTATCGATTCCGAAGTCTTTAGCATGAATTTTTAAATAACGCATAGCCGACTTCGCATCTTTTACAGCATCAAAAGGGGTGGTTTTATTACGACTCTTTACACGATAATCTACAACCGCAGTCACCATACCTCGTGATGCAAAATATTTAGATTGATCTTCAAACTGCGTAATAGTTCCTCCATTCCATCCGCCTCCAAAAAAGAAAACTATAGTTGGATATTTTTTCTTCTTTTTAAAGTTATCAGGAAAATAAACACGAAGCATTAAAGAATCGTTATTAACCACTTTGTAAATCGCATCTTTAGTAACAACATCTTGATTCTCTTGACCATTACATGATGCAAAAATCATTAAACCTAATACTGTAATAAGCGCTTTTCTAAAATTCATTGTCTATATATTTTTAATTTTTATCGAATACAATTTCTGCGTTTTCATAACCTTTCTCTATTTTAAAAACTAACTGATCGTCTCTATTACGATTGGTTGTTCCTTTTCGACTTCCTACTAATTTACCGTTTTCGTATAAACGTAATTCCGCAGGTTTGTCTCCTTTTACAAAAGGCATGTTTATAGTGATTGCTTTATCGGTTTGAAACTTAAACCCTTGGTCTGTTTTTTCAATAGATAGAGTAAATGGCTCGCCAGCTGCTACAATATCCCAACCGTTATTTTCAAATTTATACATTCCTGAAAGGAATAAAAACTCTAATTTATCACTTTGTTCCGATTGTCTTGTAACAGAAAGTAACCCTTTTTGATATAGGGCATCATTTTTAACAATATCAGATTCTGAAGCATTAAGAATGATATGATCCTTAGCCGTTTTATCATTCATTAACACATCAATAACTTGCGTATTTGGGTAGTCTCTAATAGTTGAATATGATACTGCATTAACCGAATTTTCTTCACCTTCGAAATAAGGATTAAAAACCATCGCGAATGGGTTTACCCAAGCCGATGCATTACGCTTTACAATTAAAGTTTGTATAGAATCGCCAATAACCTCAGCAGGTGCCGTACCAGAACCTCTTTTTAACACGTTAGATTTTGGAGCCAAAGCTGTGTAAATACTTTGGTCCGCACTTCCTTTAATCCAAATTTTCATTAAATTATCTGGTGCGTCGCTAGTTTTCAATCTAAAAAGTGCCTGAACATCTTTGGTTGTTTCCAACTTCTTTTTATTTGTGATATAATCGTAAGCTTTAATATCTCCCTGTTTACTTCCAAAATCTGAAGTTGATTTTAAAGCAAGTGCTTTAGAATTCGAATCTAAAATTTGAAGCGATTGTCCTAAATTATGATAAAAATAATCGTGACGTTGTTTACCACCTTCTTCTTTTTTAGAACGAAATACATCTAAAATATATCCTTTTTCACTATTCGATTTTATAAGAGCCGTAAAACGTTGTTGGTTTGCTTTTGTCTTTGGTTCAAAAAACGACACCTTAGAAAAAGTTAACTTATCAAAAGTAGGTGTTGTACTAACCTCCGGGAAGTTATTATCCAATTTAAAAGGATGGTAACCACGCATGGCATTATAATCTGACACCCCATTGACTACAACCGTATTGTGAGCCGGAAATCTAGAATAATATTCTCTATGGTCTGTATGCCAATAACTAGAACCTTTACCCATATCGAGACCTAAAGCATATTTATTAGCAAATAATTCGATTGAAATACCATTTACATGGGAATGGTTTCCGAAGGAACCAGCCGTAGAAATCATCATAGCATCATCGCCTTTGCCTAATCTTTGATTAAACATACTCACGTTAGATGCATAAAATGTTGGTGAGGTTAACTTCTCTAAACCATTTTCGTTCGCATCTCCCTTTTTCAAATGATCAACATAAAAAAACAATTGAAATAAATCGTTTGCCTCACGCTCATATTCCCCTTTAGAAATCATTTGGTCTAACAAGCCAGAAATAACCGCTTCTTTTTCTTCATTGTTATATTTACTATAATTTGAAATTAAAAGTTCGAAATTTTCTGGAGGTAATGTTTTATGATTCGAATCGCCAAAACCTACCGTGTAACCACTAGGAAATAAATATTGAAACGACGCTAATGCTGCTTTCTCTATAATAGGAAATTTAGAAAGCTCATTATTGTTAGTCGAGTTATCTAATAAAGTAAAAATATTAAGTAAAGTGGTAATAACATGCACAGAATATGAAGCACACTCTGGCCACATACCATTTTCTTGATCGTAAACTAGCAACGATTCTTCAATTGATAATTGACGTTCTGTAGATGTAGTAAACGTATGATCTAAAAAGTACTCACGACCTTTTCCGTTTTTGTAAGCATCATTATTATCTAAAGTTAAAGCGACGTAGGTTAAAAACCGAGCCTGAAAAAGATTCCAGTTATTATCTGGTATACCGTTAGTAATAATTTGATCGCCCCATTTTTGAAATACCACTGCACTATGATCTAAATTTACTTTTTCATCTTCAAAATAATCATACAGAAAATCGTATGTGGTTAGTAAACTAATTAGAATTTTTTCATGAATCACTTCAAAAGTTGCCAATCCAGAAATACGCTGTTGTGTTCCGTTTTCTAAATCGATAGGCGCATCTCTGTAATACATGCCTTCTATATAGGTTTCGAAAACTGGCTTTGCAAATTCAGCATATTTTTTATCGCCAGTAACCCAATACAAAAAAGAAGCATCTTCAACCAAACTCATAATATGGCGGTTAGTGCCTTCAATGGCATGCCCAATTTTTGATGGGTGAACCCATTCTTTTTTCTTTGTTTTTTTATCAGCTAAATAATAACCACGAGGATCATCAAAATAAGGTTCAACGTCTTCTAATTTAGGTGAAGAATATTCGGTAGCCCAATCTCGCGTTCCAGAAAAACGAACGGTTGGCACAGGCGCAGTTCCTTCAGAATAAGCAAACTCCCCTCCTTTTAAAAATACTTTATTATGCTTTGTTTTCCAATTCATTTGTAACCTAGAAACTAGCCATGTTGGGTCGTTCTCCACATATTTTAAATACTTTTCTAGATTAGCAATTTTCTTATCGACTAAGCTTTTTTTCCACTCAATAGATTTTATGCTGTTTAAAAAATCCTTTTTAGCGGCATTGGTAGCATAAATTCTAGGATGTCCAGATTCTTGTGCTTGCAACATAGAAGCACAACACATGATACCAACCATTAGGGGAATTAAAAAAAATTTCGTTCTCATTTTCATACTCTTTTTTTGCTATTTAATTTCGATATGTTGTCCCGCAGGATATGTTTTAGACTTCCCTTTTTTTAGTTGAATTAAAACAGGTTGATTAGAAGAATAGAAATATTTACCATTTTCAATTTTTAATTCTGCCGTAACCGTATCATTAACCGCTTCAATTTTTAAATCACCTTTTTGGATATATTTTCCTTTTCCTAAATACAAATATTGAAACGCATTATTTTCTTCGGAAACAACCGCAAATGTACCTTGAAACGCTATATCTTGGGGTGTTTGATAAACCTGACTATCTGTAGCATTCAAAATATATTGTGTGCTATTTTTAGAGTTTACAGCGATACTCACAAAATGCTCTGAAGTTTTGATTTTTTTAATGGTTTTAATTGATTTCTCTCCCGTTTCGTAAGATTCAAAAACAGATACAAACGGATTTTTAACTCCGTTAATTCCATTTTGACGTATAATTAATGTTGGTGTTGTTTCAGGGCTTTTATTTACTTGCCCAGGCGTAATGTCACTACGTAATGTTGTTGGTGGTGCATCTACCGCGTAAAGTGCTCTTTTGTTTTGCCCCATCATCCACATGTTAACATGTAATGCAGGTGATACGCTGTTGATATCCCAAGTGGCATTAAAATCTTCTGAATAGTTTACCTTTCTTTGATTTTTGAAGAACCTATAATTGTCATCATATTTCACACCTAAATCATCAACGTTCTCTAAGTTTAACGCCTTATTTGATGTGTTTTTAAGTGTAACGGTATTTCCTAAGTTATGATGAATATAATCGTTATCAGCTTGATCCGATCTAAATACATCTACATAATATCCAGAGGTTTCCGAAGTACGAATCATAGCTACTAAGCGTCGTTTTTCATCAGCAGAAACATCAGAAAATGAAACATTCTGAGATGTTTCCGAAGTATTATAAAATCCATTTGTAGTGTCTACAGCTGGATCCATAGCGTTTATGGTAATATCGCCTTTTCCATATCCAGGAACAATGGTATTAGAACCTGTAATTCCTCTGTGATAACCTGCATCTGAAGACCAATACGATTCGTAAGCTGAAGCATCAGGCGCTAAAGCCCAACCTTTACCATAGAATTGCATAGCCAAACCATTTTCTGCCAAATGCGACTGGTATTTCCCTCCATACAAAGTAAACATTAAACCATTGTTTTCATCGTTTCCGTTTCTCATAATAATGTGTTTATGAAAAGGAGAATAGGCCGCTTTATGAAAAGGCAAATCGCTTCCTGAACCTTGTAATGGTTGGTTTAACACAATACCTTGCCAGTTAGACACATTTCTATCGTATTGACCAGAAGCTATATTTTTACGGATTACGGTTGCCATTTTTTCGGCCGTTTCCGTATCGCCTTCCCAAGTGGCATAGGTTAATAAAGATTCAAAAGATGAAATATTTGCAGGACCGCCACGCATATCACCAAAAACCACTAAATTTCCGCGAGCATCAAGCCAACCAAGATTTGCCAAGGCTGCTTTAGAAATAATTGGATTTCCGGCCAAAGTATTGATTCCCGATTTATAAAGTTTAACACCCATTTCTAAAACCAAAGGAATCATAGACGAAGCATAGCCTGGAGATTCTGGCCATAAGCCAGTTGTTGTATTGTAATAATCCATTATCTCTGGCAAAGCCGCACAGTAATCACTAGACTTTTCGGTGTAAAACGGAATGTAATACTCCTTTCCTTTTCCGTCTTCATAAAAATCGTCAGACTCTAAAACAAGCATGCTACCCAATACATTCTTATAACGGTTTACGTTCCAGTTTCCTTTTTTACCACCACGAATAAGTCCGATATCTATAAAACGCTTAAAAACAACACCTGCAACATCAGCTGGTGTTTTATTAATAGCTTTTAAATGCTCGTGCGGGTTTTCATTTAAATAGTCATAAAGAAAATCGTAAGCAATAGCAGTTGGCATTTGTCTATCATCGTGAATTACTTCATAATCATAATACCCCATAATACCACCTGGCTCGTAACCTCCAGGACCTTTTGTTGATTTTTCAGGGTCTAAAGGTGGCTCCATGTAGTAGGTACCTAATAACCAAGCCCATAAAATATCTGAAGAAAACTTAGCATATTTTTCATCTTCGGTTACATAATAAGCAAACGCAGCTTGTTCGGCTAGCGTTAATATTTCCATATTATTAGCACGTATCATGTGTCCGGTTTCCTTATACGGAATTAAAACAGGCGTTTTATCAGCACTAGAACGGCTAACACCTAGTAAATCTCCCGATTCGTTATACGGAATTCTATCTTCTAATGGCACGTTTATATAATCGTTCCAAGTACGCATACCTGGTAAACGCACGGTTGGTAATGGCGCATTGCCTTCACCATAATCCCAGTTTTGATTTTTAATATAGCACTGTGTAAAATGAGCTCCATCTTTCCAATACATCGCTAATCTTGAAACTATCCATTCTGGATCTTCAACATGGCGATTTACATGCGGATCTATTGTTGAAAGCAAGTTTTCCCAAGAGGCTTTTGCCCAAGTTTCATTCTTAATTTTAGCAACTATTGAAGCCTTATCCGATTTAGTAGCATAGAGTTTCGGATGGCTTGTTGCTTTTTGTCCATAGCTAGAGCTTCCTACTAAAAATAAAAGGATTAATAAGGGGGTTAATTTTGATAATTTCATCTAACTAAAAGCTATTTTATGATTTCTATTGTATGAAGTCTAAATATAAATTTAGACTTCATATTTTAAATATTATTTCTAATGCAACGGCACCGTTTCAATATCTGGGTTGTTTTGAGCTTCAAGATATTTTCTAAGAATTTCTTGATCTAACTCCGAACTATCACCATACTGTTCACGTAGTTCCGCTAGTTGTTTTTTAAGCTTTACAACTACATCAGCATAAGCAGGATCGTTTACTACATTTTTCATTTCTTGCGGATCATTTTTACGATCGTAAAGTTCCCATTCATCCACATCATAATAAAAATGTGCTAGCTTATATTCTTGTGTAATAATGGCATAATGTCTTTTCACCATGTGAATACCAGGATATTCGTAATAATGATAATACACGGCTTCTCTTGTCCATTCGTCTTCGTTCCCTAATAAAAGAGGTACTAAACTTTCACCTTGCATATCGCTAGGTGCTTCAATTTGAGCAGCTTCTAAAATGGTTTGCGCAAAATCTAAATTCTGTACCATTTCGGTATTTGTAATTCCTGGCTCGATAACATTTGGCCATTTAATTAATAATGGTGTTTTAAACGATTCATCATAAACAAAACGCTTATCGAACCAACCGTGCTCTCCTAAATAAAATCCTTGATCGGAAGTATAAATCACCATAGTATTTTCATCTAAACCAGAATCTTCCATGTAATCTAATAAACGCCCAACATTTTCATCAACAGATGCTATACAACCTAAGTAATCTTGCATGTAGCGTTGGTAACGCCATTTCATTAATTCCTTATCATCCATTTCTGGATATTTGGTTTTGAAATCTTCCATAACAGGACGATAAACAGAATCCCAAACAGCACGTTGTTCTTCATTCATGGCACCTACTTCACGCTCAAAAGCTTCTAAATCCCAACCAGACTCATCTTTTAAACCGAGTTCTGCCATAAGCTCTGGATAGATTTTAGCATCTCCAGCCCAATTCATGTGCTTTAATAAATTCATTTCTGCAGTTTTTGCCGCAGTACCTCTACCTTCGTAATCATCAAACAACGTTTCTGGCTCAACAAATGTCTTTTTAGTATATTCTTTAAAATGTCTTGGTGCTGGTAACCACTCTCTATGTGGCGCTTTCTGCATTGAAAATAACATGAATGGTTGCTCGTCGTCTTTGTTTTTCTCTAGCCATTCTAAAGTCATGTCCATTATAATATCCGTTACATAACCTTCTACTGTAATTTGGCCATCGTTGGTGTTAAAAATAGGATTGTAGTAACGCCCTTGCCCTGGTAGAATTTTAAATTCATCTACACCTTTTGGATTGTTACCAAAGTGTAATTTACCGAACATAGCCGTTTTATAGCCTGCCTGTTGCATTAACTGTGGAAAGGTAGTTTGCGACTCATCGAAAGGAAATACGTTATCCACTTTACCATGAATATGGCAATGTTTACCCGTTAAAATAGTAGCTCTAGATGGCGCACAAATAGAGTTTGAAACACAGGCATTGGTGAATTTAATTCCTTCGTCTGCAATACGATCTATATTTGGTGTTTCAATTAAATGATTGCTGTACGCACTAATGGCCTGATATGCATGATCATCAGACATCATAAAAATAATATTTGGTCGTTTAGCAGGAAGTTCTTTTTTAACCACTACGACCTCTTTTTTTTCTTCTGATTTACAGGAAACAATTCCTATTAAAAGAAATACCGTTAATAATTTTAAAATAGATTTTTGGCTCATCATTCTAGTTAGTTATAGTTTAGTAATACGCATAGCAAAACCATTATTGCTTTTTACGTTTAAGTTTAATTTAGATTTATTTGAAACTTCAATCTCTTCAATTTTAACATGAGTTCTAGTTTCGATAGTCTCGTCGTCTGTATATAATTTGGCTTTGTAATTTTGATTATCCTCTAAAAAAGAAAAATCTAATAATACATTTCGTGCCGTTTCCCCATTAATTCCACCAATATACCAGTCGTTATCTTTTCTTCTAGCAATAACACCTATCTCTCCAATTTCTGCTTCTAGTACTTTAGTTTCGTCCCAAGTGGTTGGTACATTATCAAAAAACTCTAATTCTGGCTCGTTACCAATAGTCTTGGTATCTCCCCAAAGTCCATCTTCTTTAACTGGAGCTAATGGTGCTTTATCATACCAATACAAAAACTGTAACGGACTAAAAATACAAACCGTTTTTGCTAGTTGAGATGCGTGAGATCCCATGGCATTCACTCGAGAACTGTAATAACAAACCGTATTATCCGATGCGCCAGCAAGTGTACGTGTAAACATACTAATTAGGGTGTGCGCGTTAGGTACCGTTTCTTCGTCTCCTCGAATACCTTCTTGAGTTAGAAAGTTTGGATACGTTCTAGAAAAACCTGTTGGTCTATATTCATCGTGTACATCAATAATCATTTCATATTGCGCCGTTTTCTTCACAGCTTCGTGCATCCATGCCGTCGCATCTTGATCACCTACACGAACAAAACCGTATTTAATTCCGGCAACACCCCATTTTTTCAATAATGGTAAAACCTCATCTATTTGCTTTTCTAAAGCACGACGGTTTATATATAAAATTAGACCAATGCCTTTTTCTTTTCCATAAGCTGTTACAGCTTCCATATCCAATGGGCCTTTAGATCTTTTTGGGTCTAAAGTTACCGTTGTCGCATCCGAACTGTTTTTCATTTCATCGCCATACCAACCGGCATCGAACATAATGTATTGCATATTATGAGCGGCCACAAAATCGATAGCAGCAAAAGCACCTTGCGTGGTAAGCGTGGTTTCTCTTAAAACTTTACCTGGCTTAATCCAAGATTCATCAGCAATAGCAGAAGGGGTGTTTAAATTTTGAATTAAATAATTATTCTCTAATAATTCACCTTCATTTTTCGCCATCATTACTACACGCCAAGGAGATTGAAAAGGTAATTTTTTATGCACTTTGGCCCCAACTTCTAAGCGTTTAGAAATGATAGCTCCAGAAATGGTATCCTGTTCTTGTTTCCCCATTTTACCATCTAAATTAGAAAGAATACTATATTTTGAAGACGTCCCTTTATCGAAACTTAAACGTGCATAATCCACCAACTTTGCTTCAGCTAAAGCAATTTTTAAACTATCGTGAATTTCGATTACAAGCGGACGCTCACAACCTTTTTCGAGTATAGATAATGGGATTTTTTTATACTCACCTTGCGCCGTTAAAACACCAGGACCACGCTTTGGTGTAGCCCAAACGTTATAATCTTCTTTAAAATTATAATGAATATTTTCAGCTAGTCCAATTTCTTCTATATTTTGTTGCTCAGGAATTTCATAGGCAAAGGCAACACCTTCGTTGTATGCTCTACCAATAATATTTACCTGAGCTTCACCCAATTTTAAAAATATTTTTATTTGATTATAATGGTCTGTAATTGTGCTTAACTCAGCAAAATTAGATTTCCACTCGTTATTTTCTGTGGATATTTCGGTTTTTAATATGGACAAATCACCAGAAAAATCAATCTCATTAGATAATAACTCCAATATTGAAGATTGAATAACCTCTTGCTCACCGTATTTTACTAAAAAGGTAATCGCATCACTATTTTCATTATTCAAAAATGTGATATTATTAATACCGTTAGGAGAAACAACCGTTGTTATTTCAGCTTTTTTACAACTAACAAACAACATCAAACAAAGCAATCCGAAACTATATCCCTTTAGAACTCTGTCCATTATTATTTTTATTTTAATCCTATTGAAATCTCTTGAAAATTCATGGCTGGTACTTTAAAGTTAACCACATTTTCACCATTCATTTTTAAACGCTCACCTCTTAATTCTTTAAAACCAAAAGTTAAAATCACTTCGCCTTTTTTATAGGTATCTGGTACGGTTAGCAGCATAACATCATCACAAGTTAATTGCATGTTATTTCCATAAACTAAAGTTGCTGTGCCTGATGTTTTACCTAAAATTCGAATAGAAAAACCATCTTTCTCAATAAACTTCCCTGAGCCTAAAAAAAGTGTTGTTTTGTTTTCTTCGGAAGTCACCATCCCGAATGTGCCGTTAAAATTGATGTTTTGAAAAGCGTATTTACCAATAACATCGGATGAAAACATAATATCCGTTCTGTCCTGAATACTCTCTATTTTTAACCCAACGAAGCTTTTATTTAAAGGACTTGTAAAGGTATCAACCTGCTTTATTGTTGAAGGTTCACTCGTTGTTGAAGGCTCGTATATGGCTACAAACGGACGATTCCAAGCTTCTCCATATTGTCTAACCACTGTTGTTAAAAGCGGTGCTTCTTCAATATTCTTCGGAATTATACCGTGACGAAAAGCTTCAGAAGGCGGCGATTTTACTTTAAAAATCTCACGGTTTTCATTGCCTTGCATCCACATATTCATATGTACCTGCTCTTCCCCTTCAACAGATAAATTATAGGTCGCATTTAAAGTTTTATTCGTTTTTATTGAAACTTCGTCCCACATATAATCGTAAGCTTTAATATTACCAACTTTGGATGTGAGCTTAGAACTTTCAACTAGATTTAAAAGCGCTCCATTTTCGGATGTTAAATTTAATTCCTGACCTAAATTATGATAGAAATAATCGTGATATTCATCTTTTCCATCATTTTGTTTAGATCGAAACACATCAATATAATAGCCCGAAGTTTCTCCTGTACGCACAATACTCATCACACGATTTTGATCGGAATTTGTACTCGGTTCATTAAAATAAATATCAGAAAAATTAATATTTGGATAATATCCTGTTTTACGCTCCGATGCGGGATATAAACGCTTCACTTCAAAAGGATAATAGCTACGCATTTTATTGTACTGCGATTTTCCGTTAACGGAAACCGTATTGTGCGCAGGAAATTGCGAATAATATTCTTTATAATCGGGTCTAAAATAACTAGAACCACGACCACCTTCGGGAGCTAAAACATAGTTTTTTCCATAAAGTTCCATGGCAATCCCGTTGGAATGTGCATGATTCCCTAAAGCCCCAACTTGAGACACCATTAGGCCGTGCTTTGAACTTAATCCGTTTCGCATAGTCACCCAACTTACCGTTGGTGCGTAAAAGGAATTCGTCATAAAATCACCTTTATTCGCAGGCGCTATACTTTTATCTAAAGGCACTTTAGTGTGATGTAAAATATCGTGAATGGAGTTTTTTTCATTCCTTTTATGCTCATCTTCATTTTTATCTTGAAGCATATAAAGTAACGCCGTAAACGTTTCTTCTTGCTCACGGTTATTAAACTGCTGCGCATTGGCAACAAGGTCTATAAAAGGTTCTGTTTCCAGCGGTCCATAATGCGAATCGCCAAAAGCAACAATATAATTATTAGGATATAAATATTGAGGCATAACCGCAACAGCTTCAGGTATTACTGGCATAAACTGCATCACATCAATATCCAAAGCGCTTTGTAATGTGCGCGCCAAATGCGTATAGCCTTTTGCTACACTTAATGCGTAACTAGAACTCTCGTTCCAAACGCCATTATCTTGATCGTATCCATAGTCTAAAACATCTTTAACCGACCATTGTCTGGCTTCCGATTCGTTAAAAATACGGTTTAAGTAATATTGACAGCCTTTGCCATCGGCATACATTTTATCTTCATCTAAAACTAAAGCAATTTGTATTACAAAATTGGCTTGGTGCAGATTCCAGTTATTATCTGGAACGCCATTTTTTATAATTATTTCGGCTAACTTCTTTAAAGATGTTGCGTAAATTTCGTTATTAGGTTTATGTTTCTTTTGAATATAATGGTAGAGAAAATCGTAACATTGAGTTAATTCATCTACAATGTTTTCTTTAATAACCTGAAAAGAAGTTAAACCAATAATGTTTTGAACGTTCCCTTTTTGCATATCGATAGGTTCGTTTCTGTAATACAAACCTTGCATATACACATCGAATAAATGGGCAGCTAGTTTGGCATAATCTGCATCGCCTTCAATGAAATAAACCAACGCAGCATCGCGAGCAATGCGCATAATTTTCTCATTAGTATTTTCAATAATTCTTCCGGTTTTAGATGGTTTTACCCACTCCCACGTCTTTGTTTCTTTATGCTGAAGAAATAAACCTCGATCATCTTCAAAATACGGCTTTACATCTTCTAAACTCGGCGTGTTGTAATCGGTAACATAATCTCTTTGTCCTGTAAACCGAACAGTTGGCACCGGAGCTTTTCCTTTGGCATGTGAATAAAACTCGCCATCTACATAAACATCTGTAGCATGAGAATTCCAATACATTTGAAAACGAGATGATAACCATTCTGGATCCGTTTTATACTGCACTACATATTTAGAAATTTTGCTTTTTATAGCTTCATAAGATTGATTAACATCTTTAGAGTTTTCTATATTTCGAAGAATATCTTCTTTGGAAACTTTAGATGAAATTAAACGCGGATGTTCGCGCTCAATACTCTTAGGAAATATAAATTGCCCATAATTTGCCTGTATAAAACAGAAACTAACACTAATAAATAGGACTATTTTTTTCATTTCACTAAATATCTATTCGTTACGAACCCAAATATGACTTTCGTTTAATAAATCTTTATACTGCACTAAAAATTCTGCTTTCATTTTCTCAAAAACTTCTGGTTCTTTCGAAGCTAAATCTTCAGATTCACTAATGTCATTTTTCAAATTGAATAATACAAAATTGGTGAGTTCAGCATTTTTAACAAAAGCTTCGTTACCATCGTATAGGTTATGAATATTTGGAAGCACTTTATTGTCCGACTCCAAACGTGCCATAATTTTCCAATCGCCGCTTCTCATTGCTACTCGACGCTCATTAATAGCATCATAAAATGCCCATATTAATGGCTTTTCGCGCTCTAAATCACCTGTATTTAAAAACTTTTTAATGGATTGCCCATCTAGGGTTCTTTTAGGTAATTCAGCACCAGCGATATCAACAAACGTTGGTAAAAAATCTAAGGCAGACACCACTTTTTCTGAGGTTCCGGTAAAAGTTTCTTTTCCTAACCAGTTTACAATGCAAGGCACTCTAAAACCAGCTTCGTTAGTCCAAAGTTTCATACCTTTTAATTCTCCAGGTGTACCGTAAGATTTTTTTGCTTTTGCATACCTCATAAAGGTTTCTGGTCCGTTATCCGAAGTAAAAACCACTAAAGTATTATCACCATATTTTTCTTTTAAAAATGCCACTAAACGTCCCACAGCAATGTCCACATTTTCAACATTGGCAAAATATTCTGCTTGTTGAAGATTCTCTGCTAATGGTAAATATTTTTGAACTAAATCTTCTGGAGAAGCAATAGGTTCGTGCGGTTCGTGAAACGCGACTTCTAAGAAAAATGGTTTATCGCTTTTTTTGTTTTCAAGCCAATTAATAGCCTCGTTCACTACAATTTGACTACTAAATCCTTCTATTTCGCCAACTTTTTCGCCGTTTCTAACAAAATTCTTTGGGTTTTGATGACTTGGAGACGCATTATTATGTGTTGAAAACCAATGATCGAATCCGAAATCGTTAGGTTGTGGCTGTTCTTTAGAATTAAAACGAGAATTACAATGCCATTTTCCTGATAAGCAAGTATCATAACCCGCCTTTTTTAACAAGGCAGGAATAGTAACCTCATCGGCCTGCATGTGCACTAAATCACGATTATCCTCACTCTTTTTAGGGCCAGGAATAAAATCGTAAACACCAGCTTTATTTGGGCTTCTTCCGGTAAGTAAACCTACACGAGAAGGCGAACAAACCGGAGCTGTAGAATAGAAATTAGTTAATTTAATTCCTGTTTTAGCCAATGCGTCTAAATGCTGTGTTTGTATAATGGAATGCCCAAAAGACGATAAATCTCCATACCCTAAATCGTCACACAAAAGCAGAACGATATTAGGTTGATTGTTTTCCTCTTGAACTTTAATATCAATCGTTGCTTTTGTTTCATTTTTACAAGAAAAACTTCCTAAAAGAAAAACAAAGGCTAGATATTTTACAAAATTAAAATGCATACTTATTTTTTAGTTGAATTAAAAAAGTCTTTAAAAAATACCATTTGATAGGTTATTGAATTCGCCCAATATTGATTGGTATGTGCGCCAGGTCTTTCGATATAATCGTGAGGAATTCTGCGTTCTAAGAGTTTTTTATGCAAACGCACATTAGCATCGTAGAAAAAATCGTCTACACCACAATCGAACATAAATTTTAAGTTTTTACCATCAAGCAAATGCGTCATGTTAATAACCGTATTTTGCTCCCAAATTTCTGGTTCTTCGGCATAAACGCCTAAACGCTTTGCGATTTCCCATTGTAATGGAAAGCCTCTTATGTCTAAACCACCACTCATGCTAGCGGCAACACCCCAAATATCGTTATGTTTAAAAGCTAAATATAAAGCGCCATGACCGCCCATACTATACCCCGTAATGGCACGATGATTTTTATCGGCTATAGTATTGTAATTGCTATCAACCTCTGCAACAAGCTCTTTAGAAATATAAGTTTCATATTGCATATTACTTTCTTTTGGGCTATCAAAATACCAACTGGTTTTATGCCCATCGGGACACACAATAATTACATTGTATAAATCGGCATAAGCTTCAATCTTTGGAGCCTTACCTAACCAAGCTTTATGATCTCCACCTGCGCCATGAAGTAAATACACGACTGGTAAATCTGGTCCGTTTTTTTTATAAGAATCAGGAGTTATTACTACGTTTTTTATGTCTTTATTCATAACTGTACTATGCACAACCAACGTATCAATTTTTGATGCATAAAGCGATAATGATGCACAAAAGACGAGTAAAAATCCAATTAACTTTTTCATATAAACTGACTTATTATTTTTTCTTTAACATGATATCTTCTAACTCTTCCAAAGTTTTCCCTTTAGTTTCTGGCATCATAAAGGCAACGAATAACAATTGGAACACCATCATTATAGCAAACACAAGGAAAACAAGACCACCTCCTACTAATTTCAATAAAAAAGGAAATAATGATGGAATAACTGCCGCTAAAACCCAGTGTGTTGAACTACCAAAAGCTTGACCAGAAGCACGTAAATGATTCGGGAAAATTTCAGAAATAAACACCCAAATTACAGCGCCTTGACCTACAGCGTGAGCTGCTATAAATAAAAACAAGAAAGCTGGAACAGCCATGCCTGTCCATCCCAATAAGAATGCCGCAGCTAAAAGACCTAATGATGTAATATAAGCTACAGAACCTATGTACATTAAGGTTTTTCTTCCTAATTTATCAATTAAAAACACACCTAATAATGTAAACACAAGATTGGTTACCCCTAAACCGATACTATTTAATAATGCCGAACTTTCTCCTAATCCTGCCTCTTCAAAAATACGTGGCGCATAATATAATACCGCATTAATTCCTGAAAATTGATTAAAAAAGGCGATAAAAAAGGCTAACATTAACGGAAATCTATATTTTTTAATGAATATAGTTTCAGACTTATCACTTTTTTCTGCATGTGAGTTAAACTCTTTAATTTGAGCATCAACATCTGCAGCTGGATCTATTATTTGTAATACCTCTCTTGCTTCTGTTTCTCTTGATTGAGATAATAACCAACGTGGACTTTTAGGTAATTTTAAAGCGAATAAAATGTATAACACTGCAGGAATAGCTTCTACGCCAAGCATCCATCGCCATGCATTTTCACCAATATCACTTAATAGGTAATTCGATAGATAAGCGATCATGATACCAAAAACAATATTAAACTGGTACATCGCCACCAAACGTCCTCTGTCTTTTGCTGGTGCAATTTCAGAAATGTAAGCAGGTGCGGCAATTGTAGATGCTCCTACTCCTAAACCACCAATAAATCGCGCAAAGGCAAATACATAAGGATCGTTAGCAAAGGCTGAACCTATAGCCGAAAGAGCAAACAAAATACCAATAACAATTAACGTACTTTTACGTCCGTATTTATTAGTTGGAATACCTCCAAAAATGGCTCCGACAACAGTTCCCCAAAGTGCCATACCCATAACTACAGCCCCATGAAAAGCTTCTGATGAACCCCATAAAGCTTGTAATTTTTTATCGGCACCCGAAATTACTACAACATCAAATCCAAATAGAAAACCTGCAAGTGCTGCGGTAATGGACCATAATAATATTTTTTTGTTCATGATATGTTTGTGTTAGTTTTATTTAAATATTTAATTAGTTATGTTATTTTTTGAGAGGAATAACCATATTCCATGTTTTTGTACCGTTACTAAATCCGCCAGGGCCATCCATTGTAGCAAAGAAAATATGTGTAGGCTTTCCGTTTTCTACAAAAACAAAAGGTCGCTCCAACTGCCCTTGTTTAATAGTTTTTCCGTTGTTCCATTTTACTGTTTTTGTATAAGCTCTTGGATTTTCATCTATTATCCAGTCGATACCGTTTTCAGAATGCGCTACCAATCCATCACCTTTTCCTCCAGTAATTAAACCTCTTTGGTCTTTTGCTATCATGTGATAACCGGCATCATCACTCCATAAATGTGGATCTTCAACCTCTCCAAAACGTTCCATAGAAAATAATGGCTCGTCACCAATTACGGTATATTCTCCATCATAGCTCGGCGCAGTAGCCACACCAATGCTCATATCGCTTTGCGAAACGCCATCATCTTTATAACTTCTTCCTTTAAAAAGTAAAACTACCGAACCATCTCCTTTAATTAAAGGTGACGGATTGGAGGTTAAAAAGCTGTAATATGAATTTGGTTCCACTTCTAAAATTGGTGCATTCTGACGTTTCCATGGGCCGTTCGGACTTTTAGATGTTGCTATACCAATACGTTTTCCCCAACGCGCAGCAATACACCATTTACTTGATAAATCGAAATCGCTAACATTGGCTTCCGTAACTGCCTCAAAAGGATGTGTAGATCCCATGTAGTACAGAATGTAAGTGTCTTTATATTTTACAATTTTAGGGTTATGGCAAGATTTTCCATCCCAATATTGAGTACCACGATCGCCTAAAGCGACATCTTGAAACTGATAAGGTCCTTCTGGAGTTTTTGATGTAGCATGTACAATTTCTGAAGCCACCATCCAGCCTGGATGAAACGGTAACATTTTTGGCCAGCGCGATGCGTACATATGGTACAAACCATCGTCTCCCTTAATAACAGAACTGCCCCAAACCCAATAATCGTCCATTTGTAAACCACCATCAATAGGCGCTTCATCTAAATTATTATAAAGACTATTTTGTGCACCGCAAGAGAACAAACATCCAATAAACAAAAGAAAAATATATTTCATCATTTTATAAACTCAATTAAACGGTGATTATTTTTTTAAGGGTTGAAGTTTAATATCCTTCAAATTAATGGCATTCCATTTTCCGGCTACAGGCATTAGAGAAAACTCATATTTACCAGGTTTATCCACTGTAAATTGTCCTAAGTCTGCTTTTTTAAATCGTTTTGGATTACTTCCTGTTGCGGCAACGTTTACCTTTTTAGAAGTTCCTGCAAGTGCTACTGTAATTTCAGTAGATTCACTTCCTGAATAGCCAAGCTCCACATTAAACGTGCCTGGTTTATCAATTTCGAAAGACCAATATACTCGAGCCGTTTCGCTATCCCAATGGCTAACGCAATCCCACTCTTCTTTGTATAGGGCGCCTGGTCCTTGTAAGTTTTCATATTGCGCTCTGTATGCTGTAAGTACAGCTAATCCGTTTTCATCTTGACCTAAAGCTTTTATAGGTAATGCATTAGGCATTTCTTTCAACTTTAAAACAATAACAGAAGCTACGCTATCTGGCGCTTTTCCTGTTAATTTCACCTGAATTCCATGATCTAAAGTTTCGGTTTTAAACGTTCTGCTTTCATCTGTAAGTAAATAACAAGATTCTACATTATTTTTTAATCGAATTGGCAACGCTGCTCCATCTTCCCAATTGTAAACATGAAGATAAAGTAATGCTTTACCGTCAATAGTTTTCATGGTAATACGTCCCCAATCTGGTTCGGTAGAAATTGGACTCGCATGTGTACCGTAAATCGCTTCGGAATTTGTATCCATCCAAGCACCAATGGCTTTCATGCGCTCTACAGCCTCAATTCTTAAAATGCCTTCTCGTGTTGGACTGACATTCAATAAATAATTTCCGCCTTTACTACTCTGGTCTATTAAATTATGAATTAAAGTTGGTATCGATTTAAAATTATCATCGTCGCTACGGTAACCCCAACTGCCACTAACGGGTTGGCATAATTCCCAGTATTTCGCTTCGGGTTGATGTCTTGGACCATTTCTTTCAAAAGTTTTGTGATCTCCAGGATAATCGTCGCCCAAACGGTCGTTTGTAATAATCCATGGTTGTAATGCTGTAGTAATGTGGTGCAGGCTATCGACAACAGATTTTGTCATTTCGCGAGGTGTATCCCACCAAAAATTTGATATCGGTCCGTATTCTGTAAGTAATTGTTTTACTTCTGGAAGTGCTTTTTCGTAAACATACTCGTCGCTACTAACACGTTCAAAAGATTTATCCCAGCTATTCCCTAAACCACCCGGATGGTGCCAATCTTGAGCTTGCGAGTAATAAAAACCGAATTTAAGGCCTTGCTCTTGGCAGGCGATAGATAATTCTTTTAAAATATCACGCTTAAAAGGCGTGGCATCTACAATGTTATAATCGGTGGCTTTAGAATCGAACATGGAGAATCCATCGTGATGTTTAGCCGTGATAATCATGTATTTCATTCCGGCTTGTTTAGCTAAAGCCACAAACTCGTCGGCATTAAATTTAGTGGGATTAAATTCGTCGGCAAATTTCTCATATTCAGCTACCGGAATTTTGCCTTTATTCATAATCCACTCGGCACTATTTGTTTGTGCTTCGCCGTTATAAAAACCAGCAGGAACCGTATAAATCCCCCAGTGAATAAACATACCAAATCGGGCGTCTTGCCACCATTCCATACGCGCTTCATCTGTTATATTTTCCGGATCGATATTCGCCTCGGCAAATACAGCTTTTTCTACTTTAGAACCACATGCTGTTCCTAATAGAAAAACAAACAACATTGCACAAATACCTGATTTTTTCATCCTTGAATTTTTTATTATTTATTCTAAAAAAACATAATAGATACAATAATAAAAATAATAGACTTTTTACGGTATAAATCATGAGCCTTTCCATATAAACTATAGCTTATTTATGCGCTATATTAATGAAATAGGCTACTAACAAGCCGTTGAACGATTTTAAACAAAAATAAAACGTTACATTTTATATGAAATTAAGTAAACCTTTTTATGGGTTTTCTACACAAAAAGAACCCAATAAAATTAAGGATTAGTTGCCTTCAAAATAAAATCGACAATAGGTTTTGGATTTTTTAAAGAATGTGGATGATGCCCTACTTCAGGTTTATGAATCATGTTTAACTCCCAACCTAAACTATTTAAACGCCGCTCTAATAAAGCACTGTTTTCTGCTACAGGAACAACCTTATCTGCATCGCCAACAACAATTAAAATCGGCACTTTTTGGACAGCAATATACTCCATATGATTTATAGGATTTCCAGAAAATTGAGACGCTACTTCTTCAGTAAAACCATAGCTATCTAAGCAGGCTTCCCATGCTTTTTTAGAGCCATCGCCAGTGCCTTGTCCAGCAGGCCAACTTTTAAAATCGCAAACTGGCGCATCGGCATAAATACAGGCTACTTTTTCGGCATTTTGGTTCGCCCAATTAAAGATAATTAAACCACCTCTACTCATGCCTTCTAGCACGACTTTAGGGTTTAATTTATATTTTTTTATTATGAAATCGTAAAAATCATTCCAAATATTAATAGCCTTCGGGCTTCCGAATAAATTAGCAACTTCAATATAAACCACATGAAAGCCTGCATTCAAGAGCGCGATATCTGTTTGTGGTTCATGACCCCAGAATCGAGCACGCCAAATCCAGTTTTTACTTGCGTTCGCCTTCTTCGGAAACACCACTTTATAAGCCACGCCATTTAACATTGCTTCCTTTATTTTAAAACCATTCCACTCCTTTTTTACGGCTTCATTTTCTTCGGAATTATTTCTAATTGAAGTTTCAAAATTAGCCTTTGCTTCCGCAGAACTTATTTCAGAAGAAAAACAATGAAAACTAATAAATATGATGATAAATAGGCTGAAATTTCTTTTCATTTTTGGATTTGGTTTAATGTACTGGATTTTCGATAATTGCTCTTGCATCCTCAGGACTTGTTTTTTGTTTTCCGGTTAACAGATAAATAATCATACCAGCATCCGACGGATCGAAATCACCCTTTTTAACACAAGTTAATTGCCTTTGATACAACCAATCTAATTGATTTTTCGCTTCTTCTGAAGTATTTCTTATCGGTGAAGTATTTATCCAATCGAACATGGCTTTTGGTGCTTTCATACCTTCGTAATCTTTCCCGCCATTTTGATCGGATATTCTATCACAAATCAATCCGAAAGACTCAAAATTCGCTTTAATTTCGTTCCAAGTCCAACCAGAATGTTCTTCCCAATCGTAAGGTTTATCAGAGTGTCTATCATTCCAATTCGAATGAGAAATAATTCTCACATATTTTAATTTTACTTTTTTTGATTGTGAAATTGCAGAGCCCACAACATGCATAGGCCCAGCAGCCACAATAGTTAACGGGTTGCTCGCCTTAGATTTATTAATTTCTTTTACAATGGCATTAATGGCTTTGGTAGAATCGGCAACCGCTTCTAAGAAATTACTTTTTTTAAAATTATATATTTTTTGACCTTCTAAAGCACTTATTAACATTTCGGCTTTTCCTTTTTTCTTTTGATAATCGCTCCCCCAAATATGATCACTAAACGTGTAAACTGTAAGTTTATCTTGAAGTCCTTTTGCTGCCAACAGCGCTAGTGTAAAGGGTGTAGCAGCCCAATCATCATGATCGTGCTCATTGCCATCAGAACTTACCACAATACGACCAATAGAATACGGTACAGTTTGTGCGAAAATATTAGAACTAAAAGTTAGTGTGATACAAATAAGAATAAAAGCAAGCTTTTTCATTTTAAAATGTGGTATTTATTAAATATTTTCAAGTTTCTGTAAACGTAACAAAGCTTCCATGTAATAATAATCGGCATAAATAATTGGCATATCGATTTCTTTATTCTTTGGATGATTTCCTGTGGAATGTAATAGCAAGGCATCATTTTTAGCATGACTCAAATAAGCACTAGATGATAGTATTTCAACGAGTTTTTTGCCTGCGTTGAAATATTTAGATTTTAACTTTTCATCTTGAACCAAACCTGACAATTCCATTAAACCACATGCTGCAACCGCTGCCGCAGAAGCATCTTTTGGTGCATTTGGAATTTTAGGATCGTCGAAATCCCAAAACGGAATACCATCTTCCGGTAAACGCTCTAAAAATTTATCTGAAAGTTTTATGGCAGTATTCAAAAAATTAGAATCACCAGTTTCACGATATGCCATTGCAAAACCATAAATTCCCCAACCTTGCCCTCTCGCCCACATCGATTCGTTAGCATAACCTTGATGTGTATAGCCTTGTAAAAACGCTCCTGTTTCTATATCAAAAGATCCAACATGAAATGCAGAACCGTCTTCCCTAACCAAATACTTCATAGTTTGTTCTGCATGACTTTTAGCTATATCGTACAAACTTTTATCTCCACCATTTTTAGCTGCCCAAAAAAGCAACTCTAAATTCATCATATTATCTATAATGGTGTTGTGTTTATATCGCTTAATTTGAGAAGGCCAAGATAAAATGCTACCAACTTTCGGGTTGTATAATGTTGCTAATGTATCAGCTGCTGCCAACAAAATTTCTTTGTAATTTTGTTTTCCAGTTAATCTATAACCATTACCATAGCTACAATATAATTGAAAACCGATATCGTGATTTCTCGCAGGACTGTATGCTATGGTTTTTAATGTTTCAGTGAATTTAACGGCTTTATTTTTAAGAACCTCATCTCCAGACTCTTCATAAGCATACCATAAAATCCCAGGATAAAAGCCACTACACCAATCTTTTGGTTTCACATAGCTCCATTGCTTGTTATTTTTATCTATATGCCTCGGAAAACTATCGTAAAATGTAAGTTTTTGAGTTACTATTTTTATTTTGTCTACGTTTTGATTTAAAACCATGTTTACATCAAACTTTGATAATTGATTTATAGCTGTTTCTTTCTTTACAGACTTACAGGAGAAACACACAAATAACATTAAATACAATATTGATTTTATTAACCGCATTTTTTCAGTTTTAAAACATTCACATCAAACCTATCAATCAACCTGATGTTTCTTTGAATTTTTATGCAATTTAAAATTTATAAGATTCCTTCTTGTTAAATTATCATTCGAAAACTATAAATTATCGTTTAAAATTACGATTTCTGATATCATTAAGAGCTAGTTTACCACTAACATACCTTTTAGCTGTGCATAAAGAAAATTAAATTAAAATTCATTACGGTAAACAGCTTTCACACTTTTACGTAAGAATACTTCTAAAGAAAACAAATAAAACCTCTATCCCTCCTAAAGATGGGCATTTCAAGAAAAAAGAATCATAATTTATATTGATTGGTCTATAAGTTATCATGAACAACTAAAATTTTAAATACCATTGTAATTCTAAAACTAGATTAAAACCACTCTCTCATTTTGATATGATTTAAAAATGAATATTTCATTACTAAGTCGTAAAAAAAACAAAAGGGTATCTAAACAAACAAACTAATTATTTATGATGAAAAAACTCAAAAATCAGACCAGTCTGAAAAAACCACTAAGCCTATTTTGGATGATAGCTTTTTTGGTTTGTAGCATGACTAATGTTGGGTACGCAAACCCAATAAATGAACAAAACAGAACTATTACAGGAACAGTTGTTAGCGCAGAAGATAACTTCGGAATTCCTGGGGTAAATGTAATTGTAAAAGGCACCTCTACTGGCGCCGTAACAGATTTTGATGGAAATTATAGCATTACTGTTCCTTCAAACAGTTCGGTCCTTTCGTTTTCTTACATAGGGTATTCTAGTAAAGAAGTTACAGTTGGAAGCAACTCTACTATTAATGTAACGTTAGATTTAGACATAGCAGCCTTGGATGAAGTTATTGTTGTAGGTTTCGGTACACAGAAGAAAGCAACCCTTACAGGTGCTGTTACCCAAGTAAAGGGTGACGATGTTTTTAAAGGAAAAGGAACATCAAGTGCAGCATTAGCGCTACAAGGAGAGGTTCCTGGCTTAGTTGTAACTAGAACATCATCTCGTCCTGGTAATGACGGTGCGAATATCCAAATTCGTGGCGATATTTCAGTAAATAACATTGGGCCACTTATTTTACTAGACGGACTAGAAATTGCAGAATGGCAATTAGCAACTATTAATGCAAACGATATAGAAAGTTATTCTGTATTGAAAGATGGAGCTGCTGCTATTTTTGGAACCAAAGCTGCTGGTGGTGTTATTTTAGTAACCACTAAAAAAGGGAAGCAAGGTAAAATGAAAGTGAATTACAAAGCTGAAACTCAAATGAATTTTGCTGGAGACATGCCTGTTTCTAGCTTAAAAGATTGGGGTAAATTATGGTTACTTGCCGGTGAAAACGACACCTTTGGATATACCGATGGTAATGGTGTTGCACAACAAGCTACAGGAACATATCGTTTTTTCACACAACAAGAAACGCAAGATATTGTTGATGGTACTTATCCCCTAGCACCAGAATCTGTATTTTGGTTAGGTAAAGATCACCGTTTGGATGATGTTAATCAATATGATGCTGTTTACGGAACTACAATCTCTGAAAGACACGATTTATCTCTTTCTGGTGGTAGTGAAAATGCAACTTATAGAACCTCGTTTGGTTATGCTAACGAACGCTCTCCAATATCATTTGTTTATGATGGAGCTAAACGTTACAACTTTAGAACAAACTTAACATATAAAATGAGTGATATGGTGAAAACAGATTTCAGCGTATCTTATGATAGTAGAAAAGTTGACGAACCTACTCAAGGTGTTGGTCATGGTGTACAAGACATGTACTTATTTCCGCTTTACAATCCACAAGGCCAATACTACGATATCTTTGGAGCAAACAACTTGTTAGCAAAATTAGATGAAGGTGGGCGCACAGTAAACAGAGAAGAAATTTTTAGACTAGGAGCGAAAATCACTTTAGATTTAAACCAATACGCTGAAGGACTATCACTTACCTATAACGGTAATATGAGTTCACGTAACGGAACTAGAATGGAACGTACTACATCTGTTACTATGTACGATTGGGACGGAAACGTTTCTAGTACACCTACATCATTACTAAACTCTGGTGTAAAATATTTTGATACCGATATCCGTTTCCAAAACCATGTATTACAAGCAAATTATTTAAAATCTATTGGAAAACATAATTTCGGTGTTCTTGTTGGTACAACAGCAGAACAACAACAAATTAACAGAGCATATACTGCTAGAACCAATATGTTAAGCGATGAATTGGATGATATTAATACAGGAGATATAACTACTCAAGTTACAGGAGGTTCTCCTAAACAATCTAACGGAAGTACATTTAACTCTGGTAGTGAAGCAGTTGGTTTAATATCTTACATTGGTAAATTTAACTATGATTATAATGGCATCTATCTTTTAGAAGCTTTAGGTCGCCGTGATGGATCTTCAAGATTAGACCCTGATTATCGTTGGAAAAATTTCTTTAGTGCATCTGGAGGTATTCGTTTATCAGAATTAAGTTTCGTTAACGACTTAAACATTTTTAATAATTTAAAAATAAGAGCTTCTTATGGAGAAACAGGCTCTGTAACAGGAATTGGTGCTTATGATTACTTATCAAGCATCAATACAAGTTCTACCATTTTTGGAGCTGCTCCTTCTTTAGCTAACACTGCATGGGTTGCTGGCTTAACAACTACTCAACGTTCTTGGGAGCGCGTAGCAACAACAAATTACGGTTTAGACTTTACAATTTTAGATAACCGTT
This sequence comes from Algibacter sp. L3A6, assembly GCF_009796825.1. Classification (GTDB taxonomy): domain Bacteria; phylum Bacteroidota; class Bacteroidia; order Flavobacteriales; family Flavobacteriaceae; genus Algibacter. The sequence goes on along the minus strand of NZ_CP047030.1, from coordinate 2,751,837 downwards.
TAAGTGGTACTGCTGAAGTTTTCCATAGAGAAAACAACGACATGTTAGTTCAAATTACTTACCCTCAAATAGGTGGTTTTTCTGCTCCAGACACAAACAGTGGTGATTTCGTTTCAGATGGTTACGAAGTTTCATTAAACTGGAGGGATCAAATAGGAGATCTTAAATACAGAGTTGGAGTTATGTTTTGGGATAGTAAAAGTGAAGTTGCACGTATGGAGGGACAAACTGCAATTACTTATGGTGTTAACCAAGTTGTAGAAGGAGATCCATTGAATGCTATTTATGCTTACAAAACAGATGGATTATTTCAAAATGAAGAAGATATACTAGATTACTACAACCAAGTTGGTTTTAGCGATGTTACTAGCCAATCTATGAAATCGGGATCTTTATTACCTGCTTATAGAAGTTCAAACCGATTAACTCCAGGAAGTGTTAAACGTGTAGATGTAAATGGTGATGATGCGATTACGACAGATGATTTAGTTTATGTTGGAGATGCCAATGCTCACAACAGTTATAGCTTTAGCCTTGGTTTAGAGTATAAAGGGTTTGATTTTAGTGCCTTCTTTCAAGGTGTAGGAAAACAGAATATTGTACGTGATGGAGCTTTAGCATACCCATTCCGTTCTTGGTGGACAAACCAAAACCCAACTTACCTAACATCTTCTTGGACGCCAGAAAACACGAGTGCTTCTAACCCTGTAATCTCTTACAACGGACAAAGAAATAACTGGAACTACAGACATATCAATGATATTAATGTTATCAAAGCATCTTATCTACGTGCTAAAGTACTTTCATTGGGTTACACTTTACCTCAAGATATTTTAGACAGAGTTGGCTTAGATCGTATTAGACTGTCTTTAACAGGAAATGATTTATTTGTAATCGATAATATTAAAGATGGTTTTGATCCTGAAAAAGGAGATTCTGCAGGACAAGGTAGCACTGTTCCTTATACCTCTACTATGGTATTAGGACTAGAAATTACATTTTAATAAAAATTAGTTTAAAAGAAATATATCAAGAATATGAAAAATATAAATAGAACCTTGAGAACCAAATGTCTCTTACCTGTTTTAGCTATTTTTATGCTAACGGGTTGTGACGACTATTTGGATCAAGAACCACAAGACGCACTAACAGAAGCCCTGTACTTTGAAACGGCTGAACAATTTGAAAACTCTGCTAATTACCTTTATACAAGATTAGGTTTTGATTATGAAGGTGATCAAGATTCACAAGGAGATGCATCATCCGATTTATCAGGAAATATACCTGCAACAGATGCCTATGGACAAGGGAACTCGACAACGCCAACTACCGATAATATTTGGCAAAACAACTATACCTATTTACGTGCTGTAAATCAGTTAATTGAAAAAGCAGAAGATTACCCTGGAAACCAATCAGATATAGAAGGTCCTGTTGGGACAGCATACTTTTTTAGAGCATGGCACCACAACAACTTATTGAAACGTTTTGGAGGTGTACCTATAGCTATTAAAGCTTTTGATGTTGATTCAGAAGAATTATACGCACCAAGAAATAGCCGTTATGAAGTTGTTGCACAAATGATCGAAGATTTAGATATGGCAATCGCTTTATTACCTTCGCAAAATTCGTTATCAACATCAGATCAAGGTAAAATATCCTTAGAAGCTGCAAAATCTTTAAAAGCTCGTGTTTTACTTTACGAAGCTACTTGGGAAAAATACGTTGGAACAACTACGGATGGAGATGGTAGCGCTACAGGTGCAGGTTCTAATAAACCTTCTGGATACCCATCAATTGAAAACATGTTTACAGAGGCTAAACAGGCGGCTTTAGAGGTTATCAATAGTGGCGCGTTCGAACTTTGGGATTACAGAGATGAGCTAGGCGAAGAGCATTTATTCTACTTATACAACTTAGAAGATGGAGGTTCAAACCCTATTGGTTTAACGAAAGCAGAAAATAAAGAATTTATATTTCAAACCGTTTTCGATTTTAGCTTAAGAAAAATAGGAAAGAATTTAACACATGCTAAACCAATTACTCCATCTAGAAAAATGATGGATATGTACTTATGTACAGATGGTTTACCTGTTCAACACTCATCTGTTTTTGAAGGCTATGATACGATGTTGTCTGAATTCCAAAATAGAGATTTCCGTTTAAAGAGTTTTGTTAGCGAACCATTAAAAGAATATTGGGGATGGGGATCTAACACTAATGGTGGTGGTGCTCAATACGGTGTAGCATTTTCTGAAAGTGGCGTTGCTTTTGATTATCGTTATGTTCCTCAATTAACATCTCCTGGTGCTGGTCGTAATATCGGATACCAAGGACGCAAATTTACAACTGAATATATTCTAAGAGAAACTAACCAAGAGTCTTTTAATTATCCACAAATTCGCTTAGCGGAAGTTATGCTTATTTATGCTGAGGCTGCCGTAGAATTAGGAAACGGAGCTATTAGTGATGGTGACCTTGATATCTCTATTAATAAAATTAGAGAGCGTGCAGGTGTGGCTCCTTTAACAAATGCTTTAATCGCTCCTTTTAGTGATTTAACTATGTTAGGTGAAATTCGTCGTGAACGTGCTATAGAACTAGATGGAGAAAACTTCCGTTTTGATGACTTAAAACGTTGGGGAACTGCTGTTGAAGAATTATCTAGAAATGTTTGTACAACTTATATTGAAGGAACAGAGTACGAAACTGCTGAAAACCCTAAAAACCCAGGAACAAACATATGGTTACCAAGCGCTTTCCCTCTTGGTTTAACCCAAGACGAAGAGCCTGTTTCAACATACTCAGGAATTGCTTCAACAAAACCAGGTGCTTTAATTTTAGACCCGTCAGGTAATAGAATATTTTCATTAAAGAACTATTTAGATGCTATTCCAACTAATCAAATAGATCAAAACCCAAACTTGTTACAAAATCCAAATTGGTAATATAAAATAGAAATATTTTAAAAAGTTTTTTTATTAAACCGGCAAATCGAAGATTTCGATTTGCCGGTTTCCTTTTTAATCCATTCAAATTAAAACTATAAGAGTAGCTCCTTTTAAAACACATTATTAGTTGCTTTCTTATAAAAATTTAACTCATCCCTCTCAAAACCCTTAAAATAACTGATAATTTATAGATATGGAACCATAAATTATAGTCAATAACTTTAAAATGAGATAATATTGTAAAAGGAAGTCGTTAATATATCATTTTGATTTCAGTTGATATAAAAACGATAACCGTCATAAAGTTTGAAATTAAGTATTATATAGTTTGAGTTAGTTTTTTTTTAATTGAAAATAAGCAGTTATATTTTATAGCTGCTTTTTTTATGAACAATGCTAACAACCTGAAACAAAAAAAGCCACCAATTAAGGCAGCTTTTTTTTTAGAGTGACTAACTCAAAATAATTATGTATGCTAATAATTATTTTTTCTTTTTCGAGGCTAATGTTTCTTTTATTATTAAACCCGCATCTGTAGCGCCATGAATTTCGGCATATTTAGCTGCTGTCATTTTTTTAGAATTCTTAGCTTTCAAATCTGCTCCATGTATTATTAAAAGTTCCAAAATTTCAGTTCTGTTAAACTTTGCGGCATACATAGCCGGCGTCATGCCATTAGAAATTTGATTCACATCTTCACCTAAAGATAATAACTTCATAACGGTATCAATATCACCCAAAGCGATAGAGACACAAAAAGAATTCACTTTAAAATAGCGTACACTTTCTAAAGTATTAGGAGTTGAATTTAAAGGTGTTGCATTTACGGTTCCTAAAGAAAAGCATAAGGCGATTGCGGAAATAATGATTGATTTTTTCATGATGAAAGATTTTTGATTTGATTAAATTGATTATGTTTTTTGATATACTTAAAAGACGACGGAAACTTAAAAGTGTTACATAAAAAATAAAAAACATTGAGTTTTCATCATTTAATTTCAATATAATTAAGCAAAACCTCCATTTTCAAACATATTAACAAACCCCTATTAAATAGGCTATTTTCAGGCTATATTTAATGGTCACTTAGGCCAAGTTATGTATCTTTGTAGTGTTTCATAAAATTTTTAAATAAAATGAATAAAAAAGTAATCTTAATGATTCTAGACGGTTGGGGAAACTCTCCAGACCCAAAAGTTTCAGCTATCGATCATGCAAATACACCTTTCATAGACTCTTTATATAAAAAATACCCATTCGCTACTTTAAGGACCGATGGTCTGCATGTTGGCTTGCCAGAAGGCCAAATGGGAAATAGTGAAGTTGGCCACATGAATTTAGGAGCAGGTAGAATTGTGTATCAAGATTTAGCTAAAATTAATTTAGCTATAGAAAAAGACACGCTTAAAGATGAAAAAGTATTAATAGATGCTTTAAAATATGCTTCTGACAATAATAAAAATGTTCATTTTTTAGGTTTACTAAGTGATGGTGGTGTACATGCGCATACTAGTCATTTACGTGGTTTTATTGATGCTGCTAACAAAGCGGGCGTAAACTCTTATGTACACGCTTTTACAGATGGTCGTGATGTCGATCCAAAATCTGGTAAAGGTTATGTTGAAGCTTTACAAAAATATACTGAAGGTACAAAAGCTAAAATAGCAACCATTACAGGGCGTTATTATGCCATGGATAGAGATACGCGTTGGGAACGTGTAAAACTAGCTTACGATGCTATTGTTAACAATGTGGGTACTAAAACAGATAACCCTGTTGCAGAAATTCAGGCTAATTATGATAATGATATTACCGATGAGTTCATCAAGCCATTAATTATCACAGAAAACAATAAAGCTGTAGCTAAAGTAGAAAAAGATGATGTTGTAATCTTCTTTAATTTTAGAACAGATAGAGGTCGTGAGTTAACCGAAATGTTAAACCAACAAGATTTCCCAGAATACGATACCCAAAAATTAGATTTATACTATGTAACCATCACAAACTATAGTGATGCTTTTAAAGGTATAAAAGTGATTTTCAATAAAGATAATATTACAGAAACACTTGGTGAAGTTTTATCCAAAAATGGAAAAAAACAAATTAGAATTGCCGAGACTGAAAAATACCCACACGTAACATTTTTCTTTTCAGGTGGACAAGAAACTCCTTTTGAAGGCGAATCTCGAATTTTGAAAAACTCGCCAAAAGTAGCGACTTACGATTTACAACCAGAAATGAGTGCTTTTGAATTAACTGATGCTTTAGTTCCTGAATTACAAAAAGGAGAAGCCGATTTTGTTTGCTTAAATTTTGCAAATGGTGATATGGTTGGACACACTGGTGTTATGGAAGCTGCAATAAAAGCTTGTGAAGCTGTTGATACTTGTGTAAACAAAGTAGTAACAACAGGTTTAGAAAACGGATACACTACCCTATTAATTGCCGACCACGGTAACTGTGAAACCATGATTAACCCAGATGGTTCTCCAAATACAGCGCACACAACAAACCCAGTGCCTGTTATTTTAATAGACAACGAATTAAAAAGTATTAAAGATGGTGTTTTAGGAGATATGGCTCCAACTATTTTAAAACTTATAGGTGTAGAGCAACCAAAAGCAATGACGCAACATCCTTTAATTTAAAACACAATAACTTAGGCTTTGTAAACTACCGTTAATAATTATGAATTTTAATAACACAAAAATAATTGCTGTCGATTTTGATGGCACGATAGTAGAAGATGCTTATCCTAAAATAGGAAAGCCTATGATATTTGCTTTCGAAACCTTAAAAAAGTTACAACAAGAAGGGCATCGTTTAATTTTATGGACCTACAGATGTGGTAGTAGATTAGACGAAGCCGTTGCTTTTTGTGAAGAAAACGGTATCAGTTTTTATGCTATAAACAATAGTTTTTCTGGTGAAGAATATACTAGTGATATTAGTAGAAAAATTAATGCTGATATTTTTATTGACGACAGAAGCATTGGTGGCTTTATTGGTTGGGGAGAAGTTTATCAAATACTTACCAACGAAACACCAGTAATTCCAAAACAGAAAAAAGGCTTTTTTAGCTTCTTGAAATAGCTTGAATTTGAAGTCTCTTCATTTCAAACAAAATTCAATCCTAGCAATTTAAGTATCTTTGCCCTTATTTTTTAGAATATGATAGTAATAAAAACAAAAGAAGAAATTGAATTAATGCGCGAAAGTGCCTTAATAGTATCTAAAACATTAGGCGAAGTTGCCAAGGCATTAAAGCCAGGTGTAACAACGCTTCAACTTGATAAAATTGCCGAAGAACATATTAGAGACCATGGTGCTATACCTGGTTTTTTAGGTCTTTACGATTTCCCGAACACGCTTTGCATGAGTCCGAATACTCAAGTAGTACATGGTATTCCTAATAATACACCTTTAGTTGAAGGCGATATTATTTCGATAGATTGTGGTGCTTTAAAAAACGGATTTTATGGCGATCACGCTTACACTTTTGCAGTAGGAGAAATTGCTCCTGAAACAGAAAAACTACTTCAAGTTACTAAAGAATCTTTATACGTTGGTATTCGCGAATTTAAGGCAAATAACCGTGTGGGCGATGTTGGTTATGCCATTCAAAAACATTGTGAAGATCATGGTTATGGTGTAGTTCGCGAATTAGTTGGTCATGGATTGGGTGCAAAAATGCACGAAGATCCAGAAATGCCAAACTATGGTAAACGCGGTAGAGGTAAAAAGTTTGTTGACGGTATGGTAGTTGCCATAGAGCCAATGATAAATTTAGGTACTCACCGTATTAAACAACATAGAGACGGCTGGACAATTACAACTTTAGACGAAAAACCATCGGCACATTTTGAACACGACGTAGCTTTAGTAGACGGTAAACCTGAGTTACTTTCAACTTTTGCTTACATTTATGATGCTTTAGGTATAGTTTCTAACGAAGAAGATGAATTTCGCCAAAACGCATTAGTACTTTAAATGAATACATCCATAAAATCTATTGAACTCGCACTAAAACCGTTGCGAGAAAAACTCAATTCGCATAAATTATACAGTGATTTAGCTTCGGTTAGAGATATTAAAACCTTTATGGAACAGCATGTTTTTGCTGTTTGGGATTTTATGAGTTTGCTAAAAGCGCTTCAAAATCATTTAACTAACACATCAGTACCTTGGACCCCTGTAAAGCACCCTTCTACGGCCCGTTTTATAAATGAAATTGTTCTAGGTGAAGAAAGTGATGTTAACGAGCTAGGCGAGCCTTACAGTCATTTTGAAATGTACTTAGATGCCATGCAACAAATTGGAGCAAGCACGGCAGACATAGATAAATTTATAAAAAATATAGTAGCTGGCGCTTCAGTTTCTGATGCACTAACTGCTTTAAATTTACCAAAAGAAACTCAAGCTTTTGTAGATTTCTCTTTTAAAACCATTGCTACTAATGCACCGCATAAAATTGCTGCTGCTTTTACCTTCGGAAGAGAAGATGTAATTCCTGATATGTTTTTTCAAATTATTAAACAATCGGAACAAAAACACAAAGCCTCTTACAGTAAACTTACTTATTATTTGGAGCGCCATATAGAATTAGATGGTGATGAGCATGGACCGTTATCTTTAAAAATGGTTGAAGAATTATGCCAAAACGATTCTCAAAAATGGGATGATGTTTTAGAAACTGCACAAGATGCACTAAAATATCGTATTGCGCTTTGGGATGGCATTTCAAACTTAATTTCATCAACAGAAGCTCTAGAAGATTAAACATTGAAAAAACTTTTCAAACTTATATTGAATACCATTCCGAGACCTTTATTAATAAGGTTAAGCTATATTATTCGTCCGGTTTTAGCTTTCTTTTTAAGAGGAAATACTTTTACCGACCCTATAGACGGAAAGGGTTTTAAAAGTTTTTTACCATACGGTTATGGGCAACAACGCAATAATGTTTTATCGCCTTCTACTTTAAGTTTAGAGCGCCATAGATTGCTTTGGCTTTATCTAAAAAATGAAACCGACTTCTTTTCTTCGGAAAAAAAAGTGCTTCATTTTGCTCCCGAACAATGTTTTTTGAAGCGCTTTAGAAAATTAAAAAACTTAAATTATACTACTACCGATTTGCTATCGCCTATTGCTGATGTAAAAGCTGATATTTGCGATTTACCTTTTGAAGATAATAGTTACAATATTATTTTTTGTAATCATGTTCTAGAGCATATTCCAGATGACACCAAAGCCATGCAAGAGCTTTACCGTGTGCTTAAACCCGGTGGAATGGGAGTTTTTCAAATTCCTCAAGATTTATCTAGAGCTACTACTTTTGAAGATGATACTATTACCGACAAAGCAGAACGTGCTAAAATATTCGGACAGTATGATCATGTTCGTGTTTATGGCCGAGATTATTTTGATAAGCTACGCAGCATAGGTTTTAAAGTAGATGAAGTAGATTATACCGCAAACCTTTCCGCGGAAGCGATAAAAGAATACTGCTTAGCTCCAGGTGAAATTATTCCTGTAGTTTATAAATAACATTTTTAGTTTTTCTCAATATTATGACACAATCTATTATACTTGCAACAGGTGCCGTTTTTGGTATGTTATCTGTAATTTTTGGTGCTTTTGGAGCGCATGCTTTAAAAAAAATACTATCTGCAGACCAATTACAAAGTTTTGAAGTTGGAGTAAAATACCAAATGTATCATGCCATTCTGTTAGTTGCTTTGGGTTTGAATCCTGAATATGTAACGATGCCAATTTATTGGTGCTTTACCATTGGTATCGTATTGTTTTCTTTTAGTATTTATGGATTAATACTATCGGATGCTCGAGGTAAGAAGTTGAAATTTCTGGGACCTATCACACCATTAGGAGGCTTACTTTTAGTAACCGGTTGGTTGCTTTTGTGCATTGCTGCTTTCTAATAAAATTAAGGCTAATCAGTTATTTTAATTTTCCCCAAAGCCATTCAAACTCAACGTTTCAAACTCTTTTTTATCATTTTCAAATATTAGGAACACTTTTAATTCAGGATGCGCTTCTAAAAAAGTCTTTACCCTTTCTATTCCCATAGCTTTAAATGCGGTAGCATAAGCATCTGCCGTCATGCAATTATCTGCAATTACAGAAATGCTTAACAGGTTCGTTTTACTCGGATAACCCGTTTTTGTATCAATAATATGTGCATAGCGGTTACCATTAGCATCTACCTTAAATTTTCTATAAGTACCAGATGTTGCCATCGCTTTATCTTTTAAAGAAAGTACTTTATTAATAGATTGGGTTCCGTTAAAATTGGGGTTCTCTACACCTACTGTCCAAATCTTTCCACTGGCTTTATTAGAACCTCTTGCTCGTAATTCTCCACCAATATTGATTAAATAATTTTTAACTTTTTTACTTTCAAGAAATTCTCCAACCACATCCACGCCATAGCCTTTTGCTATAGCATTGAAATCAATAAAAGTTCCTTCTGGTTTAATAATTTTATTTCCTTTTAAAGAGACTTTATCCAACCCTACAGATTGCATAAGCTTATCGATTTTAAGGCTGTCTAAATCCGTTATTCTTCCTTCCGGACCAAAATCCCATGCATTTACTACAGCGCCAATAGTGGGGTCGAAAGCACCATTAGTCGCTTTATAAATAGCTTCGGAATTAGAAAAAACTGTTTTAAAATGATGATCAACATCAATCAACTCATTTCGGTTGAGTTTTGAAATATCAGAATTATCAATATAGGTAGACATTGATGTATTAATTACAGCAAATAAACTATCGAGTTGCGCTTCATAATTAGCATCTGTATCGTAAGTTACTTGGTAAAAAGTTCCGAAGACGGAACCTTCTAATTGTGTGTTTTCCGCAGTGGTTATTATTTTATTAGGAGCTTTCTCTTTACAAGCAGAAATCACTAAACAGCAGAGTACTAATTTTAATATATTCATTTAATTTAAATTAGTTTCTAAAACCTGAATACCGTTATATTCCAATAAATACTCTTCGTTTAAATAAAGTGGTTCACTTTCACCTTTAACACTTCCAATTCCAACGCCTGCATATAATACTTTAGCATCATTTTCTCTTGCATGCTTTTTAAAGCTTTCCATCCAAACCACATCATAATTATTTGGATTTTCAGGAAGAATTACTGCTCTCACAATTACAAAGAAATACTGCTTAGTTTTATCCATGCAAACAAATTGCGGATGTCTTTTTAGTTTACTATTTATAGCGATAAACTCGAAACCACGGTGTTCTAAATCTTTACCAACATGGTTCATGGCTAAATTATGAAGTTCTTGTTTTGATAATGCTTTGCTCATGCTGCAAAAATAAGTAACCCTATTTAAACCGCACAAATTTAAAGCTAAGAAATGAATAATATTACGCACTCATAGGCAGTGAAAAACAAAATGTGGTGCCCATACCTTTTTCTGAAGTAAACCATATTTTTCCAGAATGCGATTCTACAATTTTTTTACAATGTGCTAAACCAATTCCGGAGCCTTCGTATTCTAATCTAGAATGTAACCTTTGAAAGATGGCAAAAACCCGATCTTGATACTCTTTAGCGATACCAATACCATTATCAGTCACCGAGAACTTCCAATACTTCTCAGCACCATTATCAGTCTCTTCTCCTTCTGAAATTTCGGTACATTCAATATTAATTCTTGGTTTTACATTAGGGTCTCTAAATTTAATACCATTTGTAATTAAGTTTTGAAAGAGTAAACGTAACTCAACTTCATTACCTTTTATAATTGGCAAATCTTTATAACTAATTTCTGCTTCAGTATTTTTTATTGTGCTCTGTAAATCTGCCGTTAAAACATCTAACAACGGCATGCAATTAACATCTTCAAAAACTTTAGTTCTACCTAATCTAGAATATTGTAAGAGCGCATCTATTAACTTTTTCATACGAACACTCCCCTCTTTGATGAAGCCTAAAATCTGCTGGCCATCTTCATCAAATTGGTTATGATAATCTTCGCTTAAAACATCAATAAAACTAGAAACAGTATTCAAAGGTTCTTGTAAATCGTGACTTGCGATATAAGCGAATTGCTCTAATTCCTTATTTTTTGATGTTAATAAGGTAGATTGCTTTTTTATTTCTTTATGCTGAATACTTAAGCGAATGTTTAATTTTTTATTTTTAACATAAGCAAATAGTAACGATAAGCAAGCGATAAATAGCAAACCAGATAATATCGATAAGATGATATTATGCTTTCGTTGTGTATCAATTATAATATTCTTCTCTTCTAATATGGCCGTTTTTTCCTTTATGTTACTCGTTTGAATTTCTAATGTTCTTTTATGATTCAAAATTTCATTATTTACAGAATCTATCTCATTTTGTTGATTAATTATTTGATTAATTTGTTCGTCTAACCTTTTTTCTAACTCTCTTTCTAAATTAAGGTTTTCGGCTAATTGTTTTGCTTTTAACTCACTATCCATAGCTAGTGTTTTTAAGGAATAATCTTTAATATAAATAACTTCATCCTTTTCATTAATAGCATTAATTTGATTACCAATTGTTTTTATTTGACTTTCAATAATCTTCTTCTGCTCTTTATTTTCCCTAGTAGCGATGTAAAGTTTTTGCTCCGTTTTTTTATAGAGAGATTCTTTAATTTCTTTGGAAGTTACAGCATGACCTGCAAGTATTGGTGTGATTTTCAGCTTGGCTTCTCTTATGTACTTTCGGTTTATATCATATTTATAGCTATCGTCTACTTGTACCATGTTAATCATCGAGGAATTTGTTGGATAGCCTTCGGTAATAATTAGTACTTCCAGCCCCTTACTTTCTTCTAAAATAGATTTTAATAAATACTCGTAGGTGCTATTTACATAAACAACATTATAATTTTTTATATCTTCAAGTTTATTTATTCGATCTACTTGAATAAGTTTTTCAAATATTCTTCTGTTTTTAGAAATTTTGGATAAGCTATTTTTAATAGTATCGGGTCCCATAACCCCAATTTTAAAGGTAGTAATTTGAGATATTTTAGACCATTTAACTTCTTCTGTTAAATTTAAAACCATAACAGCGCGCTGCTCATCTACAGAAGTAACCTTATCATTTTTTATATCCTGCCCATAAGATATTAAGGTAAATAAAAACATACACAGGAATAAACCAACATACTTTGGAAACCAAATAGCAGTGTTTTTAAAAGCGACCATAGCTAAGCGCATATCGTCAATTAAATATTTAAAATAATTGTTTAGCATTCTAATTACTCCATCCAAAAAGCACCTTTAAAAGAAAATTTAAAGGGTATTGTTAACGTGATATTATTATTGCATAATATCAGTATCTGTTATTTATTAATTTTGAGGGGACAAATGGAATAACTAACTCGAATTGTTAAGCTATATTTTAAACTTAACTATTACTTATTTATAAATTTATTAACTACTTAGCTTCAATAAAACATCATTGAATAATTTTGAATCTAATGGTTTCTTCACAAAATCTAAAAGTGTATTACGACTTTTAAATTGATTTATATCACTAGGGTCATCTGAGGATGACAAAATAACTATGTCAATATCCTTGATTAATCCTGAATCTATTTTATAAAATACATCTAAAAATTCCCAGCCATTCATAGCAGGCATATTAATATCTAAAAAAATAATATCAGGTCTATCCTGCGGGTTTACTATTTGCTTCTCAAGGTAGTCTATAGCATCAAAAGCGCTATCTACTAATACAGTAGAACTAACGTTAGCGTTTTTTTTAGCGATATGTTTATTTAAAAAATTGGTCGCCTTATCATCATCGATGAATAAAATTCTCAATTGTTTATCTACAATACTCATGTTATTTGAAAAATAAGTTCTTACCTACAAAAAATTCAAGATGAATTCCTACGTGCTAATTTAATCATTTTATCGGTTATACGCCTTTATTTTCGACGAAATACACAAATATTAACTTTTTCATCATTTAAACTCAAGAAAATCACAAGAAGACACATCTCAAAATCAGAGAGTAAGAACAAAAATTCAACTTAATTTAAAGCAAAAAAAACCAACACTTTCGTGTTGGTTTTTTCAATATATATTGAATTTAGAGATTATCCTCCAAAATCATCAAATCTAATATGCTCATCAGGGATTCCGAAATCTTCACCCATTTTTTGAACTGCTTTATTCATTAACGGTGGTCCACAGAAGTATAATTCTATATCTTCTGGTGACTCATGTAATGATAAATAGTTATCAATAACACAGTTGTGAATAAATCCAACAAAACCGTCTCCTGGTGAATCTACAGTTTCTTTTACTTTCCAGTTATCTTCTTCCATTGGCTCAGATAATGCTAAGTAGAATTTAAAGTTCGGGAACTCTTTTTCTAACTCGTAAAAATGATCTAAATAGAATAACTCACGTTTAGAACGTCCACCATACCAATATGTTACTTTACGACCTGTTTTTAAGGTTTTGAATAAGTGATATAAATGAGAACGCATTGGTGCCATACCTGCACCACCACCAACGTAAAGCATTTCACTCTCAGACTCATTGATGAAGAATTCACCGTAAGGTCCAGAAATAGTTACTTTGTCTCCTGGTTTTTGGTTAAAAATGAAAGACGATGCGATTCCTGGATTTACATCCATCCAGCCACCTTTGGCACGATCGAACGGAGGACAAGCCACACGTACGTTTAACATGATTTCTCTTCCTTCTGCAGGGTAAGAAGCCATAGAGTAAGCACGCTCTATTGTCTCGGTATTCTTCATAACCAATGGCCAAAGTTTGAACTTATCCCATTCTGCTTGAAATTTGTCTGGAGTTTCGTGTTCTTCAGGGTGTGCTGTAATATCCATATCAGAATATTTTACTTCACATGGAGGTATTTCAATTTGAATATACCCACCTGCTTTGTAACCCATGTCTTCAGGGATTTCAACAACAAACTCCTTAATAAACGATGCTACGTTATAGTTACGAACTACAACAGCCTCCCATTTCTTAATTCCGAATACTTCTTCAGGAATGGTGATATCCATATCTTGTTTCACTTTAACTTGACAAGCTAAACGTGCACCATGTTGTAATTCTTTTCTTGTAAAGTGAGGTACTTCCGTTGGTAAAGCTTCACCTCCACCAGAATTTACGTGACATTCACATTGAATACAAGTTCCACCACCACCACAGGCAGATGGTAAAAATATTTTAGAATTTCCTAAAGTTGAAAGTAAACTTGCTCCAGAAGCAACTTCGATTTCTTTTTCACCATTAATGGTAATCTTTACAGGTCCCGATGGTGATAGTTTTTGTTTTACAACTAATAATAAACCAACGAGTAAAAGTAAAATGATTAAAAAAGCAATTACTGTTACTCCAATTGTTCCTATTGTACTTGCGGCTAATATCATATTACTCATTTACTTTTATGTTGTTAGCTAACACTTCTTTGTTATCCTTTGAAGAATCTACTTTTGCAGTTGTTTCCTCCTTTGGTGCTTCTTCATCACCTCCAGTTAACATACCTCCAAAACTCATGAATCCAATCGCCATTAAACCAGTAATGATGAATGTTATACCTAAGCCTCTTAATGCAGGTGGTACATTTGAATATCTAATTTTTTCACGGATAGCTGCAATAGCCAAAATAGCTAAAAACCATCCAATTCCAGACCCTACACCGTAAACTGTAGCTAAACCTAAAGTTGGTATTTCACGAGATTGCATAAATAATGATCCCCCTAAAATAGCACAGTTTACTGCAATTAATGGTAAAAAGATACCTAATGAATTGTATAATGATGGTGAGAACTTCTCTACCACTATTTCTACTAATTGTACCATGGTTGCAATAGTTGCAATGAACATGATGAATGATAGGAAACTTAAATCGTAACTAGCATACTCTTCACCTAACCAAGATAAAGCACCTGGTTGCAATAAATACTGATCTAACAACCAGTTTAAAGGCACGGTAATCGCTAATACAAAAATTACGGCTGCTCCTAAACCAACAGCTGTACTTACTTTTTTAGATACCGCAAGGTAAGAACACATCCCTAAGAACGTGGCAAATACCATGTTGTCGATAAATATTGATTTGAAAAATAACTCTATATATTCCATTTTTTTTATAGTATTCAGTTTTCAGTTTTTCAATTTTCCGTAGGTTAAAAAATCTACAGCAATTAATTTAACTGCTCACTAATTAATGATCTTCTACTAATGCTGTATTTCTGCTACGTTGTATCCAGATAATTATTCCAACTACTATTAAGGCCATTGGTGATAATAACATAAAACCGTTATTCTCATAACCAATAGCATATAATCCTGTTTTTTCGATTGGATCACCTAATACTTTAAATCCTAATAAAGTACCAGAACCTAAAAGTTCTCTAAAGAATCCAACAATAATTAAAATTAAACCGTAACCAGCTGCATTCCCAATACCATCTAGAAAAGATCTCCAAGGTTTATTTGCTAATGCAAAAGCCTCAAAACGTCCCATAATGATACAGTTAGTAATAATTAAACCAACAAATACAGAAAGTGTTTTACTTAACTCGTAAGCGAAAGCTTTTAGTACTTGATCAACTATAATTACCAAAGCGGCAACAACTACCAATTGAACAATAATTCTAATTTTAGAAGGAATAATATTCCTCATTAAAGAAATAACAACATTCCCTATCGCTAATACGGCCATTACTGAAACAGCCATTACAATAGATGCTTTTAACTCAGCAGTAATTGCTAAAGCAGAACAAATACCAAGTACTTGAATAGTAATTGGGTTATTATCTGCTAATGGATCAGTGATTAACTTGGCGTCTTTTTTTGATAAAAGTCCCATAAATTAATTGTTTTTTAAATTTTTAAAGAACGGCTCATAAAGCTTTAAATCGCTTTTAATCATTGCTGCAACACCATTACCTGTAATAGTTGCTCCTGCAATAGCATCGACTTCGTTATCTGTTTTATCCTTGTTTTTGGGATCGGCATTACTTTTAGAAACTTCAATACCTTTAAAACGGTCTGCGTTATCTAATAAATGCTCACCTATAAAATCGTCCATAAAGAAACGTTGCTTAATATTAGCTCCTAAACCCGGTGTTTCTCCTTTGTGATCAAAATAAGCACCTTGTATTACCATATTTTCGTCCATAGCAATATAAGCCCAAATAGCGTCCCAAAGTCCTTTACCACGAATTGGTGCAATGTAAAATGTTTTACCATCCTTTTCACCTTTTAATAAAGGTAAGCGTCTTGCAATACCAGCTTTCGCATTGGTTTGTTCCTTTTTAATATCGATTAAATACGCTTGATCATCTTGGGTAACTTTACCATCTTGAATAACCAATTGCTCTTTAATGTATTTATTGAATAATTCTGGTGCTTTATCTGTTGAAACAAAGTTAGCACTAGTTTCATCATTTTCGTTTACGCCCATAGCATACAAAATATTTTGTTGCTTTTCTAGACGTTTGTTCTCATCAATATTTGGTTTCAAAGATGATGCTGTAAAGGCTAATAATGAACCTACAACCAACACCATAACAACGGCGAATATTATAGTATATGAATTTTTATCTGTTCTACTTTCCATCGTTATGCAACTTTAGCTTTTAAACGTTTCATTCTTTTCTTCACATTCCCTTGTACCACATAATGGTCAATTGTTGGTGCAAACACATTCATTAATAGAATAGCTAACATTACACCTTCTGGATATGCTGGGTTGAATACACGAATCATAATAGAAAGAAATCCTATTAAGAAACCATAAAACCATTTCCCTTTATTGGTTTGCGACGCCGTAACTGGGTCGGTAGCCATAAACACGGTACCAAAAGCAAAACCACCAATAAGTAAGTGATGCCAAAATTCAGTACTCATTAATCCGTAAAACTTACTTGTTTCAGTAATCCATCCAGAACTAACAACACCATTAAATATTAAGCCCATTACTAATGCGCCAACACATGATGATAACATTATTCTCCAGCTTCCAATTTTAGCAAATACTAAAAATAAACCACCTAAAATAATAAGTAACGTTGAAGTCTCTCCTACTGATCCCGGAATAAACCCTAAGAACATATCGGCAACAGAATGTGTTACTGCTTTTCCTTGAGCTAAAGTTCCTAAAATAGTTTCACCAGAAATGGCATCTAAATTAGCACCAGCTGCAATTTCATTTGTTCTTTCAACTGCACCTTCTACCCAAACTTTATCTCCAGACATCCATGTAGGATATGCAAAGAATAAAAATGCTCTAATGGTTAAAGCTGGGTTTAAGATATTCATCCCTGTTCCACCAAAAACTTCTTTACCGATAACCACACCAAATATAACGGCAACAGCCAACATCCATAAAGGAATATCAATTGGTACAATTAATGGCACTAACATACCTGTTACTAAGTATCCTTCTTCTACTTCGTGACCTTTAATTACAGCGAATAAGAATTCAATTCCTAAACCTACACCGTAAGAAACGATTACTAAAGGAATGATTTTCCAGAAACCAATCATGAAGTTATCTAAAGCCCAAAACTCCGGACTAAAAAAACCTGCTGTTACAGCTTGAATTTCTCCTACCTGTAAGTTATGTTGGTAACCTGCATTAAACATACCAAACAATAAACATGGCACCATAGCCATAATTACTGTATTCATGGTACGCTTTAAATCATCGGCTGCTTTTATATGAGTTCCATTATGTGTGGTCTCATCTGGCAAGTATAAAAAGGTATGGATTGCATTAAATGCAGGAGCCATTTTTGTCCCTTTATACTTTAGTTTTAATTTATGTAAATTATTTTTTAAACCCATTATCCTATTTCTTTAAGCATTAAGTCTAAACCTTCTCTAATAATTTTTTGATGCGGTTGTTTAGATACACATACAAACTCGGTTAAAGCGAAATCTTCTGGTGCAACTTCGTACATTCCTAAAGCTTCCATTTCATCTAAATCTTTATACATACAAGCTTTTAAAATTTGCATAGGATAAATATCTAAAGGAAAAACTTCCTCGTAAACTCCAGTCGTAACAAAAGCACGATGCTCACCATTAGTATTGGTGTTTAAATCGTATTTTTTAGTTTTACTTAACCATGAGAATGTCATGGCTCTAGAGGTAGAAATTTTATTAAACACAGGTTTATTCCATCCAAAAAGCTCATAATCATCACCTTCAGGAATAACAGTTACTACATTGCTGTAATAATCTAAATTTCCATCTGGTTTAATTTGCTTTCCAGATAATACATTTCCAGAAATAACACGATCGTTACCACCTTTAGAAACACCTTTATCGTAAATTAAAGTAGAAATTTCACTACCAATAATGGTTTTAAAATATCTTGGTTTTTCAACCGAAGACCCTACTAAAGCAACAATACGCTCAGCATTAAACTTACCCGTTAATAAAAGTTCTCCAATAACAACTAAGTCTTGAGCATTAACTGTCCAAACAACTTCGCCTTTATTTACTGGGTTCACTTTATTGATAAGTGTACCAACATTCCCTGAAGGATGTGGTCCTGAAACTGTATGTGTAGTAACACCTGTTAAACCAGCAAGTGGCGAGCTAGAAGTACCAACCGAAATGTGCACAGCACCTTCTGTTAGTTTCCCTAAAGCCGTTACCGCAGCTTGCAATTCAGCTTCTTTACCTTTTAAAGTAAAGTCTAAATCGGCAGCTAATGGCGCGCTAGCATACCCCGAAATAAAAATCGCTTTTGGCGACTTATTCGGATTTGCAATCACATCATACGGGCGTTGTTTTACAAACGGCCAGCATCCTGATGCTAACAAATGTGCTTTTACAGATTCCGCTGTGGCACTGTTTAAATCAAATGCTGCTAAATCTGCGTATACTTGCGATTTATCGGCTTCAATTTTAATAGCGTCTATGCGTCTTTTTGGTCCACGTTGTACTTCTATCACTTTCCCTGAAACTGGCGATGCGAACATAACCGACTCCTGAGATTTATCGAAAAACAAAGTATCTCCAGCTTTTACTGAAGTCCCTTCTTTTGCAACAAGTTTTGGAATTACGCCGTGAAAATCCTCTGGCCTTATAGTGTAGTAGTTACTGATAATCGCTTGTTCAACGGTTTTATCAGCTTCGCCTATAAGTTTAATGTCCAGACCTTTTTTGATACGGATGTCGTTTGACATATTTATTTTTATTGAAATTAGTTGTCTAAAAATCGGTGCAAAAATACAAATAAATACCTAAATTATTCGTCCTAAAAAATGCTTATCATTTATTTATATCAATTCTAAATAAGTAGATTTAATTAGGCATAGATTTTGTTTATATTTACACACAAAACTATAATGAATATGCATTCTAAGGTAATAAAAATATTTCTAATCACACTCCTGCCTACTCTTGTTTTTTCACAAGTTCAAGAAGTAAATCCGCCAGATTACATTAAAACTATAAATTTTAAAAGTAACACGCCTGAAACTCAACTTCCTATATTAAAATTAGGCGAATATGTGGTTTTAGAGTTTGATGCTTTAAATGGTGAAGAAGCCGATTACTACTATAAAATCGAGCATTTCAATTTCGATTGGACACCTTCAACACTAATAAAATCAGAATTCCTGAGCGGCTTTGACAACCAACGTATTCGCGATTACGAGAATTCACTAAACACCTACCAAATATTTTCGCATTACAAACTCACTATCCCTAATCAATTCACCAAAGGATTACTCGTTTCTGGAAACTACATGATTTCGGTTTATAATGACAATGATGAGCTTCAGTTTTCTAGAAAATTTATGATTTATGAAGATAAAACCGCTGTTGGCGTAAGCGTAAAACGCTCTAGAAACATCGAATTTATAGAACAAAAACAACGTGTAGAACTCATAATTACTTCAAATAACATACAATTAAACAACCCCACTCAAACCGTAAAAGCTGTTATTATTCAAAATAATAATTTAAACAATGTTATTACCAACATAAAGCCGCAATACACGCTTGGCAACCAACTTATTTACAGATACGATAGTGAAACAAGTTTTTGGGCAGGTAACGAATTCCTGTTTTTCGAAAATAAAGATGTTCGTGCCGCCAATACAGGCATTCAATTTATAGACTTAAAAGACCTTTACCATAACTACCTTTACACCAATATGCCGCGCGCCAAAATGCCGTACACGTACAACCCAGATATTAACGGTAATTACCTTATCACCAATGTAGACGCCGATGATGCCAGCATTGAAGCCGATTACGTGTGGATGCATTTTTCTCTAAGTGGCGACGACTTTTTAACCAATAAGAACGTACATATATATGGAAACTTTAATAATTACGCTATAGACGATAGCACAAGAATGATTTTTGATGAAGCCAACAATCGCTTTATCAATACCATGCTCTTAAAACAAGGTTTCTACAACTACAAATATATTGTAGTAAACAACGATGGTACTGTAGACGATGGTGCAGTGAGTGGTGATTTCTGGCAAACCGAAAACAATTACAAAGTGCTTGTTTATTACCGCGATCTAGGCGCTCGATACGATAAAATAATTGGTTTAGGCGAAGCCAGTTCAGTAAACATCACAAATTAATGGGCTAATATTATAAAATCGACAAAATACAGGGTAAGAAATGCATTTCAACTAATTTATTCGCCAAACCCGTTGAAATCACGCACTAACTCTTTAATATTTATTATTTTAGCAAAGTAAATTGCTTAATCAATCATGGTACAACAAGTTACATCTGGCATTAAAATTTCGGTAGTTACAAACTTCGAAGGTTCATTTTATAAAAACTATAAAATGCAATACGCCTTTGGTTATACCGTAACTATAGAAAACCAAAGTAAAGATTCTGTGCAACTTTACGCGCGTCATTGGGAAATTCTAGACGCCTTAAACAACGTTGAAACCGTTATCGGCGAAGGCGTAGTAGGTAAAAAACCGGTTTTAAAACCTGGAGAATCTCACACTTACACCTCTGGCTGCCTACTCACCTCTCCTTTTGGTGCTATGCAAGGGCATTACAACATGGTTAATTTTACAACCACTAGAAAATTCCAAGTTACTATCCCTACATTTAAATTGAGCGCAACTTTTGCTATCAATTAATTTCTGAATCTATTCTATTTTAGCGTTACCCGAAAAGGGTCGGGCTTTCCGCTATATCTTTATTTGTGCAGTATTATTTCGGCTTAGCAACACGCTATTTTCTAAATCCAAATTTTACGGCTTTCAACTAATTAAAAGGCTTGCACAAAAAAGGATGCCGCATCAATCCCTAACGCAATTATCCGTAAATATTTTCACATCAGCCAAACCTATTCTCATCCGCGTATCAACACTGCATTTCACAAATAGATAACACCTTCTTAAAAAATAAAACACCGATTCTACTGTAACATTTCAATCCATATTGTTACCTATATATAAAGCAGCTACTTTAAATATTCTTAAGATTATCAACCAATAATCTTAAACACGCTTGTTGAATATCTCAACAGTGTTTCACTTTAAAATATAGAATTATGGGAGGAGAAGGATCAATGATGGCTGCAAACCAGTCATTAAAAAACAATAGAAGTTTAACCGCAAAACGCAAAGAAAAAGGAGCGTTATCTGGCAGTTATGCCAATATAGAATTAAAAGAGTTTCCAAAAGCAACACAAGAACAACTAGACACTATAAAGGAGCAAACCATAACGGATAACAAAAAAGCCTTAATACAAACCATTGTGTTTTTTATAATCGCCAGCCTAGGTTTACTTATCGCTGTACACTACTTATTCTAACAAAAAAAAAGAGCTGCTAGATTTAAAATCTAGCAGCTCTTGATATATAAAAACCTTTTAAAGAACTAGCTTACTACTTCTTTAATACGCTTAATAGCTTCAATAATTTGTTCTTGCGAAGCTGCATATGAAATACGAATACAGTTAGGATTACCAAAAGCATCACCCGTTACTGTTGCCACTAAAGCTTCTTCTAATAAATATAAAGAAAAATCGGTAGCATTATTTATTGTTTTTCCTCTTAACGTTTTTCCGAAGTAATAAGATACATCTGGGAATACATAAAACGCACCTTCTGGCGTGTTTGAGTTAAAACCTGTAACATCGTTCAATAAGTCTAAAACTAAATCACGACGCACTTTAAATTCATCTATCATGTACTTTACAGCACTTGGATCTGCGTTTAAAGCAGTAATTACAGCACGTTGTGCAATACAGTTAGCACCACTAGTAATTTGACCTTGCATTTTATTACATGCACGAGCAATTTTTTCTGGAGCACCAATAAAACCAATACGCCATCCCGTCATAGCAAAAGCTTTCGAAACACCGTTTACCGTAATAGTATTATTATACATATCATCAAATTCGGCTATACTTGCGTGACCAGAACCATAGTTAATATGCTCATAAATTTCATCTGAAACTACATAAATGTTAGGATATTTAACCAATACATCGGCTAAAGCTCTTAACTCTTCTCTACTGTAAACCGATCCACTTGGGTTACATGGAGAACTAAACCACATCATTTTGGTTTTTGGAGTAATAGCCGCTTCCAATTGTGCAGGTGTCATTTTAAAATCTGTATCGATAGATGTTGCAACCTCAACTGGCACACCACCGTTCAACTTAACAATATCAGAATAACTTACCCAGTAAGGACAAGGTAAAAGCACCTCATCACCATCATTTAACATAACAGCTGCTATATTTGCCAAACATTGTTTAGCTCCCGTAGAAACAACAATTTGTGGTAAAGTATACGTTAAATTATTATCACGTTTAAACTTTGTAATAACCGCCTCTTTCAACTCTACGTAACCATCTACTGGCGAGTAAGAATTGTAATTATCATTCACAGCCTGAATAGCTGCTTCTTTAATAAAATCTGGCGTGTTAAAATCCGGTTCCCCAAGACTTAAACCAATAATGTCTTTGCCTTCGCCTCTTAATTCGCGAGCTTTGGCAGCCATAGCTAACGTTGCCGAAGTAGCCATGTTTAAAATTCTTTCAGATAATAATTGCATGAATTGTGTTTATGAAGTAAATATAAAGTTTAGGCAATATTAGGATTTTTCCCAAGTACCTTTAGTTGATTATAATGTTCTGAAACGGCTTTCCAAAATGTGTTGTACTCATTATATGGTAAGCTAAATTCGTTTGCTGTTTCCTTTACTATTTTTGCTATTTTACTATAATGCACGTGGCTAATATTTGCAAATAAGTGATGCTCTACTTGTCTATTTAATCCACCTGTATAAAACTCGGCTAACCAACTTTTAGGTGAAAAATTACATGTAGTAAACAATTGGTGAATAGCCCAAGTATTTTTCATGTTACCATCTTCATCAGGTAAAGGCATAACTGTACTTGGTACAACGTGAGCCAATTGAAAAACAACACTTAAAATAATCCCTGCTGTGTAGTGCATAATTAAGAAGCCAATTAATACTTGCCACCAAGTAAAACCAACTACTAAAGGTAATGCTACCCAAATAGAATAATATACAATTTTACCAATAATAAGCTTAGTCCATTGTGTTGCAGGACTTGGTAACTTACCGTAAGCTAATTTACGTTTTAGGTATTTGTAAGTTTGTATAAAATCTGTTGTGATGGCCCAGTTTGCAGTAAGCAAGCCGTATAAGAAAAACGCATAATACTTTTGGTATTGATGAATTTTAAACCATTTTGAATGTTTGGAAAAACGAATAATTCTACCAGCATCAATATCTTCATCGTGCCCTTGAATGTTGGTGTACGTATGGTGTAAAACATTGTGTTGTACTTTCCAGTTATAATCGTTACCAGCTAAAATATAAATGCTGCTTCCCATTAATTTGTTAACCCACTTTTTACTAGAAAAAGAACCATGGTTAGCATCGTGCATTACATTCATGCCTACACCAGCCATACCAATCCCAACAACTACCATGCATAAAGCTTGTAGCCATCCAGACATTGGAACGGTTAAAATTAAAACTGCAGGAACAATTAATAAAGCAAACATTACTATCGCTTTTATATATAATTCCCAGTTTCCTGTACGTTTAATATCATTTTCCTTAAAGTAATCGTTAACACGTTTATTCAACGTTTTAAAGAACTTCGCGGGGTCTTTTCTCGAGAACGAGACGGTTTGTTTAGTCATTCTAATAATTTTAATATGATTTTAAAAATGTTTTTTTGATCATACCTATCTGCAAAGATATGAATAAAGCTATTTAAGTAATCCCAATTTTTTGTAAAATTATGTACTTAAAAAGTATATTTTTGTTGAAAATTTAACACAAATGAAACTGCTTTTAAAATATTTCCCTAACCTCACCGAAGACCAAATTGAAAAATTTACACTTTTAGAATCCCTATATCAAGATTGGAATTTGAAGATAAATGTAGTTTCACGAAAGGATATCGACGAGTTATATTTGCGCCATGTATTACACTCTTTAGGTATTGCCAAAGTGATAGAGTTTAAAGATGGCAGCCACATTTTAGATGTTGGTACAGGTGGTGGATTTCCAGGAATCCCTTTAGCCATTATGTTTCCTGAGTGTTCTTTTCATTTAGTAGATAGCATTGCTAAAAAACTAAAGGTTGTAAATGAAGTGATTGAAGGCTTAGGCTTAACCAACGTTAAAACAACACACAGCCGTGTTGAAGAAATTAAAGAAAACTACGATTTTATTGTAAGTCGTGCCGTTGCCGCTATGCCTACTTTTGTGCATTGGGTAAAAGGGAAAATTGCAAAAGAGCAAAACCACGAATTGAAAAATGGTATTATCTATTTAAAAGGTGGCGATCTAGAAGAAGAACTAAAGGATTACAAAACCACTACTATTTATAATTTAAGCGACTATTTTGAGGAAGATTTTTACGAAACCAAAAAAGTAGTACACTTACCGTTAAAATACCGTGGATAGTTTAGAAAACACTTATTAAAAATAAAAGCCAGTAATAACAATCGTTATTACTGGCTTTTTTTATGTTCTGTATAATGACATTAACATGATAAACTAATTACAATGCAACCACACCTATCACGTTATTGAAAACTTAAGCTTTCCCAGGTATTTCTTTTAAAATTTCAATGATGAAATCCCAATATTTTTGAGCCGATGAAATTTGAGCACGTTCATCTGGAGAGTGTGCACCTTTAATAGTTGGCCCAAAACTAATCATATCCATATCTGGATAATTGGTTCCAAGAATTCCACATTCTAATCCAGCATGACATGCTGCAACGTGTGGCTTCTCATTATTTAATTTTTCATAAAGTTTTGTCATCACTTTTAAAATAGCCGAATCCATATTTGGAGACCAACCAGGATAATCACCTGTGCATGTAACCTCGCAACCTGTTAACTCAAAAGTTGAGCGTAGTGTATTTGCTAAATCCCATTTAGAACTTTCTACAGAAGAACGTGTTAAACAACCAATTTTTACAGCGCCATCTTTTACAATAACTCTTGCAATGTTGTTTGATGTTTCTACCAATTCAGGAATATCTGCACTCATACGGTATACACCATTCCAAGCGGCATAAATAGCACGCGTCAAACCTTCTTGAACTCCTAAATCCATTATTTTTTCTGGAGTTTCAACTTTAGAAACTATAATTTCTAAGTTAGGCTCCATAGTTTTCAACTCAGCCTTTAACATCGCTTCTTGTTCTTTTGTTTCTAAAAGAAAAGCTTCCTCATGTATAGCATCTATTGCAACAACGGCATTACTCTCACGAGGAATGGCGTTACGCAAACTTCCGCCATCGATTTCCGAAATTCGTAAGCCAAAATTTTCAAAACCATCAAAAAGTACACGGTTCATTATTTTATTAGCATTACCTAAACCTTCGTGAATTTGCATTCCCGAGTGGCCACCTTGTAAACCTTTTACAGTTATTTTGTAACCTATTTTAAATTCTGGAGTTTCCTCTTCTTCGTAAGTTCTAGTCGCAGTAACATCGATACCACCGGCACAACCTACACCAATTTCATCATCTTCTTCAGTATCTAAGTTCAATAGAATTCCACCTGTAAGTAATCCGCCTTTTAAGCCCATCGCCCCTGTCATTCCAGTTTCTTCATCTATAGTAAACAAAGCTTCAATTGCAGGATGTGCAATATCTGTACTTTCTAGAATAGCCATAATGGTGGCAACACCTAACCCATTATCGGCGCCTAAAGTGGTACCTTTTGCACGAACCCAATCACCATCAACATACATTTCAATACCTTGAGTATCAAAATCGAATTCAGTATCATTATTTTTTTGATGTACCATATCTAAATGCGATTGCATTACAATGGTCGTTCTATTTTCCATACCTGCCGTAGCTGGCTTTTTGATAATTACATTACCAACCTCGTCTTCTATAGTTTCGAAACCAAGTTTTTCACCAAAGTCTTTCATAAAAGCGATAACACGTTCTTCTTTTTTAGACGGACGTGGTACAGCATTTAAATCGGCAAATTTATTCCAAAGCTGTTTAGGTTCTAAATTTCTTATTTCTGAGCTCATTTTGTTTACATTTTAATGCAAAGTTAGCAAAAATACACAGATATTGGTAGCTACTCCTGATTGATGTGGCATCCTTTTTTTTGAATGCCGAATAGCTCTCCAAAAACTCCAAGTTTTCATAATTAAGATTGATGTTACCTAATAGAAAAATACGTGCATAAAAAAAAGATATAACTGAAAGCAGGAAGAAACCTTTATAGATATGCATGACCTTTGGGTACAAATTTTTACTATTTTTGGTCTATGCTGAAAGATAAAAAAACGATTATTGCGCTGCTGTTGATTCCGCAGTACTTTTTAGTAAAATTATTAGGGAATTACCCCGATTTTGTGGAGACTTTCTACAGTAACGGACTTTATGTATATATATCCAAAATGTTTCGGTTTTGCTTGGGTTGGTTGCCTTTTTCTTTCGGCGATTTGTTTTACGCAGCAGGTTTAATTTATATTTTTAGGTGGTTTTATAAAAATTGGAAACGAATTAAAACCGATACCAAACAATGGTTTGCCGATGTCTTTTCGGCAGTTTCTATATTGTATTTCGCGTTTCATTTATTTTGGGGATTCAATTATTACCGATTGCCATTGTACAAAAGTTTGGATTTAAATCCGGAATACAGCACAGAACAATTAGTTAAAGTAACAGAGCAACTTATTTTAAAGGCAAACGCTTTACATTTTGAAATCACAAAAAACGATTCTATAAAAATAGATGTCCCGTTAACTAAAAACGATATTTTAAAATTGGCTCCAGATGGTTATTTGGGATTAAAACAGGTGTTTCCAGATTTGGAATATTCGCCCAGAAGTGTAAAAAAATCCTTATTTAGTTATCCGTTAACTTATATGGGCTTTAGTGGTTACTTAAATCCATTAACCAATGAAGCACAAGTTGATGGCCTTATCCCAACTTTTAAATTTGCCACTACCACAACACACGAAATTGCACATCAATTAGGTTTTGCTGCAGAAAACGAGGCCAATTTTATTGGTTGCTTAGCAGCCATAAACCATGAGAATATTTATTTTAGATATTGCGGTTACACCTTTGGCTTACGCTATTGCTTAAATGAAATTTACCGACGCGATCCAAACCTTTACCAAAAGACGGTTGAAAGTTTAAATATTGGTGTTTTAAAAAATTACGAAGAAGTACGATTGTTTTGGGAAGCACACCAAAATCCGGCCGAACCCTTTTTTAAAAGCTTCTATAGCGGCTTTTTAAAAGCAAATAAGCAAACTAAAGGCATGGAAAGTTACAGCTATGTTGTTGCATTATTGGTTAATTATTTTGAAGAAAAATGAGAAATTCTTAAAGATTACAACTTTATATGTAAAGGAACTTTGATTCTAGATAGATATCCGTATTTTTAGCTAAAACTAACAGATTGTATCTATGATTAAAAAATGTATTGGAATCTTGAGCTTCTTTTGCTGCAGCTGTTTATTCAGCCAAGATTATTTTCCAAAAAATGATGGTGTTAAAACTACAAACACCAACTACACAGCATTCACGAATGCAAAAATCCATGTTTCTAGCGGACAAATTATTAACAAAGGCACCTTGTTAATACATAATGGAAAGGTAGTTTCTTCCGGAACTAATATTTCGATTCCGAAAAACACTAAAATTATTAATATTGAAGGAAAAAGCATTTACCCTTCTTTTATTGATATGTATTCCGATTTTGGAATTGAAAAACCAAAAGCCCAAGCAAGAAGCAGAAGTCAGGCTCCACAATACGATGCCAGCAGAACGGGATATTATTGGAACGACCATGTGATGCCAGAAAACGAGGCACTTTCTAAATTTAGCTACGATTCTAAAACGGCCAAAGCATTATTAGATGCTGGGTTTGGCGTTGTAAACACACACATACAAGACGGTATCCATAGAGGAACCGGTGCTTTAGTGGCGCTTAACACTAAGGAAGGTAATGAAACACGTATACTAAAAGAGAACTCGGCACAATATCTATCTTTCGATAGAAGCGCCACGTCTCGACAAGCTTACCCAAATTCTATAATGGGTAGTATTGCTTTGCTACGTCAATTATATAATGATGCAGCATGGTATAAAAAAGGACTTAGTAAAACGAAAGATTTATCTATTGAAGCCTTAAACAGAAACCAAGATTTAATTCAAATTTTTGAAGCTGGAAGTAAAGCCAATGCACTAAGAGCCGATAAAATTGGAGATCAGTTCGGTATTCAATATGTTATTTTAGGTGGTGGTGACGAGTATGAGCGTATTGATGAGATTAAAAACACCAATGCTGCGTTTATACTTCCTGTAAACTTTAAAGATGCTTATGATGTTGAAAACAGTTTTTTAACAAGTTCATTAGCACTTAGCGATATGCGTGCATGGAGCCAAGAACCAACAAATCCAAAGGTTTTAGCCGATAACAATATTAATTTTGCACTTACAACGCATACTTTAAAATCGCCAAGTGAATTTAAAGGCAAATTAATGCAAGCTATAAAAAACGGACTTTCTAAAGAGAAGGCTCTAGAAGCATTAACGCTTATTCCTGCACAATTACTTGGGCAATCGACAGCAATCGGGACACTTAACAATGGTGCTTATGCTAACTTTTTAATTACCTCGGGTGATATTTTTGAGAAGAAAACCAAGCTTTACGAAAACTGGGTACAAGGTCAGCAACATATTGTTACCAACATGAACACTATAGATATTATTGGTGATTATGAGTTTAGCGTAGATAACACGGCTTATAAAATGACTGTAGAAGGCGATATTAAAAAGCTGAAATCTAAAATTACAAGCGAGACTAAAACCTTAGGTTCTAAAATTAGTTATAATAATGACTGGGTTCAAATCTCGATGACTACAAAAGATTCTACGTCGCAAGATTTTATTCGTATTGTAGCTCATGTTGAAAACGATGCTGCTTTAAAAGGAAAAGCTACTTTACCTAATGGTAATGAAATTCCATTTTCAGCCAAAAAGAGTACAAAAGCCGAAGACGATTCCGAAGAAAAAGATAAAAAGAACGATGATTCTAAAAACAACATAGCCTCTATCTCCTACCCTAACACTGCTTACGGATTTAAAACACTACCAAAACAAGAAACGCTTTTGTTTAAAAACGCAACGGTTTGGACTAACGAAACCGATGGTATTTTAGAAAACACAGACGTGCTTATTAAAAATGGTAAAATAGTTAAAATCGGTAAAAACCTAAGCGACGGAAAAGCTCAAATTATTGATGCAACCGGCAAACATTTAACGGCTGGTATTATAGACGAGCATTCGCATATTGCAACCGCCTCTGTTAACGAAGGCGGGCAAAACTCGTCTGCAGAAGTAAGCATCGAAGATGTTATCGATAATGAGGATATTGGCAT
The DNA here is from genome assembly GCF_009796825.1 of Algibacter sp. L3A6. Taxonomy (GTDB): domain Bacteria; phylum Bacteroidota; class Bacteroidia; order Flavobacteriales; family Flavobacteriaceae; genus Algibacter. Next base: position 2,721,942 of record NZ_CP047030.1, on the reverse strand, counting down.
TTATCGCAACCTTGCCGGTGGTGTTACCTCTATACAAGTATTGCACGGTTCGGCCAACCCAATTGGTGGACGTTCGGCTATTATAAAATTAAAATGGGGCGAATCTACCGATAATTTAATTTATAACGATTCACCTAAATTTATAAAATTCGCTTTAGGAGAAAATGTAAAACAAACCAGATATTCTAATGGTGTGCGTTTTCCACAAACCAGAATGGGTGTCGAGCAAGTTTACATCGATTATTTTACACGCGCTAAAGAATACGATGCTTTAAAGAAAAGTGGTAAACCTTATAGAAAAGACGTCGAGATGGATGTGCTTGCTGAAATTTTAAACAAAGAGCGTTTTATTTCTTGTCACTCTTACGTTCAAAGTGAAATTAATATGCTTATGAAAGTTGCAGAACAATTCGATTTCAACATTAACACATTCACTCATATTTTAGAAGGTTATAAAGTAGCTGATAAAATGGTTGAGCATGGTGTTGGAGGTTCTACCTTTAGCGATTGGTGGGCGTACAAATACGAGGTTAACGATGCTATTCCATACAATGCCGCCATTATGCACAATGCAGGCGTTACGGTTGCTATTAATAGTGACGATCCAGAAATGTCTAGACGTTTAAATCAAGAAGCTGCAAAAACTATTAAATATGGTGGCATGACAGAAGAAGAAGCTTGGAAGTTTGTTACCCTAAACCCTGCTAAACTTTTACATATCGATAACCGTGTGGGAAGTATAAAAGTTGGTAAAGATGCCGATGTTGTTTTATGGACCGATCACCCAATGTCTATTTATGCTAAAGCAGAAAAAACAATTATTGAAGGTGTCACTTATTTCGATTTAGAACGTGATACTATGCTGCGTTCGGAAATTAAAAAAGAGAAAAACGAGCTTATCAACCAAATGCTAAAAGCTAAAAACAAAGGCTTAAAAACGCAACCTATTAAGAAAAAGGAAAAAGTAGATATGCATTGCGATTTTATTGGCAATCTAATTAACTAAAACATAGAAAATGAAATATTTCAATTTATATATAGCGTGTGCCTATCTCCTATTTTTCGGGTCCATACACGCCCAACAAACACCAGCGAAAAAACAAAGCAAAGCCATATCTATAGAAGGTGCCACGGCGCATTTAGGTACAGGTGAAGTTATTGAAAACGCCCTTATTATGTTTAATGAAGGTAAAATCACTTTCGTAGGAAGTGCCAATATGAAAATTGCTCGTATTGGTGAGGTTATCGACGGCAAAGGCAAACACGTCTACCCTGGCTTTATAATTCCGAATTCAACTTTAGGATTAGTTGAAATTGATGCTGTAAAAGCAACGGATGACGAGTCTGAAATAGGAACATGGAATCCTAACATTAGAAGTATTATTGCCTACAACGCAGAGTCTAAAATTGTAGAGTCTATGAGACCAAACGGTGTTTTACTAGGGCAAATTACGCCACGTGGTGGTCGTATTTCTGGCACATCATCGGTAGTGCAATTCGATGCTTGGAACTGGGAAGATGCTGCTGTAAAAACAGACGACGGAATTCACATAAACTGGCCGAGCAACTTCAAAAGAGGTCGCTACTGGTTAGGCGAAGATCCTTCCTTAAAGGTGAATAAAGAATACGGAAACCAAATTACAGAAATAGAAGATTATTTTAATAACGCCAAAGCCTATTTAAAAGCAAGCCCTTCTATTACCAACTTATCTTATAAGGCATTAGGAGGTGTTTTCAATGGTTCTAAAAAACTTTACATTAATGTAGATGATGAAAAAGGCATTATCGATGCTGTAAATTTCACTAAGAAAAACGCCATTCCGAACATGGTTATTGTTGGTGGAGCAGAAGCTTATAAAGTAACCGGTATTTTAAAATCGAATAACATATCTGTGGTTTTAAACCGTATACACTCGCAACCAAGCCAAACTGATGACGATTATGATTTACCATATAAATCGGCTAAATTATTAGTAGATAACGGCATTACAGTAGCCTTACAAGCCAACGGACAAATGGAACGCATGAATTCTAGAAACCTACCATTTTACGCAGGTACAACCGTAGCTCACGGATTAACAAAAGCACAAGCGCTGCAGTTAATCACGTTAAACCCAGCAAAAATATTGGGTATCGACAAGGAGTACGGCTCTTTAGAAACTGGCAAGAGCGCCACATTATTTATAAGCGAAGGTGACGCCTTAGATATGCGTACCAACATAATTTCTCATGCTTTTATAGACGGACGCTTAATTAGTCTAGAAACGCACCAAACAGAATTATGGAAACGTTATTCCAAAAAATATCAATCCAATTAATATCAACAAAAAAAGCAAGCTTCTCAGCTTGCTTTTTTTATTTTATATCAATTATTATTTAAAACTTACTTAGCAACCTTAGCGGTTTCAGGAGTTTTAAATACGCTACTATCAGGAGCTTCCGTAGATAGTTTTACGTCTATAAATTTATCTTCACGACCAGCAGCTGTTGGTAAATTCTCTTCAGCTTTATAGCCAACCATAGTTTCTACTACGTCTAAGCCATTTACATTTTGCCAAGCTGTATAGCGTCTAAAATGTAATTCGCTACTTTTCTCTTTAGAGAAATATGTAACTGTATAACCTAACCATTCCATTTTATAGGTTGTTGGATTGTAGTAAAGCACATAATCGTCACCTGATGATTCACCAACACCATTTTGGTAAGAAATTTTTATTCCAGGATACGTAACACCTTCAAACGTTAAAGGTTCAGCATCACCATAAATAATACCATCATCAGCTAAAACAAAAGGCATCGCGTAGAAATAAAACATTAAGTTATAGAAAAAACGAGGGTTTCCTTTAAACGCTTTATCTCCTTTAGTATTTAACCAAACATCCTCATCATTAGCACCAATGGTGTGGTCTGGCATATCTACAATAATATTTCTATTCTTTAAATTAGTGATAGTAGATACATTGCCACTTTCTTTCACTTGCGTATACGCTAGCGATTGCATACTATTCCATGTGTTTAATCCGCCATGCGCATCGAATACTTTAACTAAAGCTTCAGGGTATTTTTTAGTTGGAGCCTCTACTGTAGTTTCTGAAATAATTTCTGGGTTTGCAGCATCTTTTTTTGTTTCATTTTTACACGAAAACATTGAAATAGCAAGTAATAATAAAAAAGTGTGTTTCATAGTGGTTTTTTAATTTGTCCGTAAGTCGGAAATAAGCACTCAAAATTACATTAAATAAATTATTTTTGTAAAATATTATGATGAAAGCAATTACAAGCATCCAGAATGCATACATAAAACAACTCGTTCAACTAAAAGAAAAGTCTAGGGAACGTAAAAAATCAGGTCTTTTTCTAATTGAAGGCATTCGCGAAATAGAATTAGCCATAAAAGGTGGTTATGTATTAGACACCATTTTATTCTACCCAGGGCTCTTTTCTGAAAACGAACTAGAAGCGTTAACTACAAGCCAGAATTCAACTATTGAAATATCTAAAGACGTTTACGAAAAACTTGCTTACCGAAGCACTACAGAAGGCGTTCTAGCCGTTGCCAAACCAAAAAGCCACCTAATAAGTGATTTAAAATTTGACACCCAAACGCCGCTAATCTTAATTGCTGAAGCTCCAGAAAAGCCAGGTAATATTGGCGCTATTTTACGTACTGCCGATGCTGCCAATGCCGATGCCGTAATAATAGCGAACCCAAAAGGCGATTTATACAACCCAAACATTATTCGTTCTAGCGTAGGCTGTGTGTTTACCAATACTATCGCAACGGGTTCTACTACCGAAATTATAGAATTTCTAAAAGCACATAACATCAATATTTACTGTGCAGCTCTACAAGCTTCGGTAGACTATCATACTCAAGATTTCACGCAAGCTACGGCCCTTGTTGTTGGTACAGAAGCTACGGGTTTAAGTAATGAATGGCGCGTAAATTCCACTCAAAATATCATTATACCTATGCAAGGCGAAATCGATTCTATGAATGTTTCTGTTGCTGCGGGTATCTTAATTTTTGAAGCCAAACGCCAACGTAATTTTAAATAATTGTAAATTACCAAAAATACGTCCCTCCAAATCAACAATCTTTTTTAAGGTTGAAACATAACAAACATGACCGCAAACACGCTTTTCTACATCATTTTTGCACTAATAATCGTCAATTTTATAGTTGATAAAGTTTTAGATGCATTAAATGCGAAACACTTTAATGATGCGCTTCCTGAAGATTTAAAAGATGTTTACGATACTACAGAGTATAAAACATCTCAGCAATACAAAGCCATCAATTACAAATTTGGCTTGCTAACATCTACCTTTTCCGTAATGCTTACTTTAGGGTTTTTATGGTTCGATGGTTTTGAACTCATTGATAATATAGCACGCAGCTACAGCGAAAATCCAATAATTATCGCGCTTATATTCTTCGGTATTATTACCATTGGTAGCGATATACTCAATACACCATTCTCTTATTACAGCACATTTGTAATTGAAGAAAAATTTGGGTTCAATAAAACCACAAAAGGCACTTTCTTTTTAGATAAATTAAAAGGCTGGCTCATGATGGCTATTGTTGGTGGTGGTATTTTAGCCATAATTATTTGGTTTTACCAAGTTACGGGAAACAGTTTCTGGTTGTATGCTTGGGGATTAGTGGCTATTTTCAGTTTGTTTATCAATATGTTTTACTCTAAACTTATTGTACCTCTTTTTAACAAACAAACCCCATTAGAAGCAGGAAGTTTACGCGATAGCATTTCGAAGTATGCCAACACGGTTGGTTTTAAACTCGATAAAATATTTGTTATCGATGGCTCTAAACGCAGCACAAAAGCCAACGCTTATTTCTCTGGTTTTGGTAGCGAAAAACGAGTAACGCTTTACGATACTTTAATAAACGATTTAGATGAAGATGAAATTGTTGCTGTGCTAGCACACGAGGTTGGCCATTACAAAAAGAAACACATCATTTTTAATTTGGTAACCTCTATTTTGCTCACTGGTTTTACGCTTTTTATATTATCACTTTTTATTTCTAATCCGTTATTATCAGAAGCTTTAGGTGTGCAAATACCAAGTTTCCATATTGGCTTGGTGGCTTTCGGGATGCTCTACGCTCCTATTTCGGAAATCACAGGTTTAATAATGAACATGTTTTCTAGAAAGTTTGAATACCAAGCCGATGATTACGCCAAAAACACCTACAAAGCCGAACCATTAATAACCTCCTTAAAGAAGCTTTCTAAAAATAGCTTAAGCAATTTAACACCTCATCCCGCTTATGTTTTTATGCATTACTCGCATCCTACCCTGCAGGAACGCATTGGAAATTTAAGACGATAATTATTTTAACTTTAAACCCAAACCTCATGAACTGGAAAAACACCTACCTACTATCAATAGCAACCATAATTATTACGTTAGTAATAACAATAATAACCAGCTTCCAATATGGCTTTACCAATAATATTATTGGCAATATATTTACTTTAGGTAAACTTTTTGTCTTTTTTAGTTTTATAAACATCTTAGATAAATCTATAAAAGCCAAAACAATACAAAAAAACTTAAAAACTTTTGAGTACATACTATATGCTGTTATTGCTCTTAATGGTATAGCTGTTATTTCAATAACTATTCAGTTAATAACGCACCCTGGGATATTTGCGCATTACCAAATCATTATAAGTTTAGTATCGCTAATTTTAACAATTTACTTAGCTATTAATGCTTTTTATTTAAGAAAAAAAATATTAGGAAAATACAATGCCATACAAAAAATCAACTACACGCCTACAGATGTTAATGCTTTAAAAACTAAAACATATAACACCATTGATGATAGATTGAGCCTTTGTAAAAGATGTGTAAATAAAGCATTTGACTCTAAAACTGGGTTAATTTGCAGTTTAGATAATGCTAAACCAAGTTTTGATACATATTGCACCGATTTTATACTTAACGAAGCAGAGACAGAAAGAATAGACAAAACCGAAGTTATTGAAAAACCAGGATTTTTTGGTAGTTGGAAAGGCGCTTTAGTGATGTCGATTCTTGGTTTTGCACGATTTGCAATGCGCGGACTAGATGATCCTTTTGGTGTAGTCTTTCTTGCTCTTGGTTTAGGCTGGCTTGTAATTGTATTAACAAGCAGAAAGAGTAACTAATTTATCCAAACCTTATTGATAAACTTCTTATTTATCGATAAAAAAACATTATAAAAATTTGGATTTATATGTGGTGATTACACTAAAACCACCTATAAAATCGAACCTTTAATTGCCTCATTAAAAAAGCTATAAAAAAAATACCACTCCCCTTTTTTTGTCATTTCGACGCTAGGAGAAATCGCATGATATGGGTTGCGCTAAGTTGTTAATTTTGATGGGTTTTCATTTTGGTTATTGTTGAATTTGTGAAAGTTTTTAGCTACTTTCGTTTGATGTTGGGTATTAAAACAGTTTGATATCTTAGGAACATCCAAACCCATGAAGTATCACTTTTTATTAGACAATAATATTTATCGCCCCTTGATGAACTCCAAAAATGGAGAGTTTCTACTTAATTTTGAAAAGTCAATTCAGAAGCACAATATATTTAAGAATATTCCCATACATGACATAGCTTATTCAATAACTCCCTTTAGCATAATGGAAGCTTTAGGAATCACAATTCCATTTCCACAAAACTTAATTACAAATGAAGAGCTTACAATAAAAAACTACAAAAAAGGATTTAAAAATCTAAAAGAAAAAGCAGAAGAATACTTTCTTAATCTAGAAATTTTAAAAAATGACAGCTTAATAGATATAGCTAAAAAACAAAGTTTATATACTAGTCTAAACTCAAAAGAATTAGAAAAAACACTAATAACAAATCCATTAAAAAATTCTGAGTTTAATAATTACTTCCTTAAAGGACTTGTTTTTGATTTTTTATGCAAATACGAATTTCCGCAAGAAATACAAAAACATATATTTAGCGAATTCTTGATTCCTACTTTTTTCCTAAACGATAGAGAAATATCTAGATTTAGTAAATTTAGAATAATTAAAAGATTATGGGATAATTCATTCTACAGACTTGAAAACTCTAAAAATCTCGATTCTCAATTAATGATACGACTAAATAATTCTATGAAGCTAAAAAGAAATAGAGATTTCCTAGACTGTGAAATAATTCATTTCTCTACAATTGGAGATTTAGTAAATGAAAATCATAATCCTGTATTTTCATTTACTATGGATAAAAAGGAAACAGTAATAAATAGAGTAATAGTCTATAAATCAATGATAAACCTATTTATAAATAAAGTTTTAACAACTAATCAATACGATATTCACGAAAATATTATTCATAATTGGAAACAAGGTATGATAGTTTTTTGTGATAACAGAGGAAACTTTACTGATTCAATTGATATTAGTAATATAAAAGCTATAAATGACTAATAGTTGTTCAAATTGAACACAATCTCTCAACTTAGTATGAGATCTGAAATAACCCTATCCCCAACCCCGCGTTAACGATTGCAGCGGCATCCTTTTTAAAAATTTAAGCAGCAAGAAACCTTGTTATTTCTACAAACATTCTAGATAAGCACTAACATACCGAAAGCTTTAAGTTTTTAAAAAGATATAGCGGAAAGCGTGTTAAAACGCCCAAAATATTGAATATCCAAAAAATTGATTACCTTTGCAGCTTGAAACTCGGGAAAAATCGAGTTTATATTCCTCAGAGAGAGGATGTGTTACTGGAAGTTTAAGGTTAAGTATGTCGATTCGCTTTCTTATGTAACACCACATAACAAAATCGAATACTTATACAAGAATGAGCACATTCCAAGAATTAGGTCTTAATGACGACCTTTTACGCGCAATTACCGATTTAGGATTTGAAAAGCCTAGTGAAGTTCAAGAAAAAGCAATCCCAATTTTATTAAATTCTGAAACCGATTTAGTGGCACTTGCCCAAACCGGAACAGGAAAAACAGCGGCATTTGGTTTCCCAATGTTAGCTAAAATAGATGTAAACAGCCGCACAACGCAAGGTTTAATTTTAAGCCCAACACGTGAGCTTTGTTTACAGATTACCAACGAGATGAAACAATACGGTAAGTATTGTAAAGGTTTAAATGTGGTTGCCATTTATGGTGGATCTAGCATTACAGACCAAGCTCGTGAGGTAAAACGTGGTGCACAGATTATTGTGGCTACACCAGGTAGAATGAAAGATATGATTAGCCGTAGACTGGTTGATATTTCTAAAATTCAATATTCGGTTTTAGATGAAGCTGATGAGATGTTAAACATGGGTTTTAAAGAGGATATTACCGATATTTTATCGCATACTCCAGAAGACAAAAACACATGGTTATTTTCTGCAACTATGCCTAAAGAGGTAGCTAGAATTGCGAAAAAATTTATGGACAACCCACAAGAAATTACGGTTGGAAATAAAAATGAAAGTACAAGTAATGTAACTCACGAGTATTATTTAGTAAACTCTAGAGATCGTTACCAAGCTTTAAAACGTTTGGCAGATGCTAACCCAGATATCTTTTCTGTAGTATTTTGTAGAACAAAACGTGATACTCAAAAAGTAGCCGAAAACTTAATTGAAGATGGTTACAGCGCTGGTGCTTTACACGGCGATTTAAGCCAGAACCAACGTGATTTGGTTATGCAATCGTTTAGAAAAAACCAAATACAAATGCTTGTTGCAACAGATGTTGCGGCTCGTGGTATTGATGTTGATGATATTACACACGTAATAAACTACCAATTACCTGACGAAATTGAAACGTATACACACCGTTCTGGTCGTACTGGACGTGCTGGTAAAAACGGTATTTCTATGGTTATTGTTTCGAAAAGTGAAGTTCGAAAAATAAAAAGTATCGAACGCATTATTAAACGTGAGTTTGAGAAAAAAGAAGTGCCAGATGGTATGGAAATTTGCGAAGTGCAGTTAATGTCTTTAGCAAATAAAATACATAATACTGAGGTTAATCATGAAATTGACAAATACCTTACTAGTATTAATGAAATGTTTGAAGAAACTAGCAAAGAGGAATTAATTAAGAAATTTTTCTCTGTAGAATTTACACGTTTCTATAACTATTACCAAAAATCTAAAAACTTAAATGTTGCAGAAGGTTCTAGAGATAGAGAAAGAGATGGCGGACGCGAAGGTGGTCGTGATTTTGGAGGAAACTCTAACTCTACTAGATACTTTATTAACGTTGGTGAAAAAGATGGTTTTGATTGGATGAAATTGAAAGATTTCTTAAAAGACCAATTACAACTTGGTAGAGATGATGTATTTAAAGTGGAAGTTAAAGAGAGTTTCTCTTTCTTTAATACTGAAAATGAAACTAAAGATAAAGTTTTAGCTTTCTTTACAGACTTTAAACATGAAGGTCGTTTTGTAAACGTTGAAGTTTCGGAAAACCGAGGCGGTGGCGGAAGACGCAATGATAGACGTGGCGGTGGCGGAAGACGCGACGACAAACGCAGCGGTGGCGGCGGAAGACGCGGTGATGATAGAAAAAGTGGTTCTGGAGGAAGCAGAAGCGACAGACGTAGAAGTAGCGAAGGTGGAGGAAGCTCTAGACGTTCGGACTCTGATTCTGGTGGCGGAAAATTTGCTGGAGCTAGACGTTCTAGAAGATAGAACTTAGTTTTATAATATATAAAAAGCTGACTGAAAGTAATTTTACTTTTAGTCAGCTTTTTTTTATGCTTAAATTTTAAAGTAATACAGACCACTGCTCTGTTATAAGAAATAAACTTAACGGTGCTATTAACGTTTTAAAGTAAAGTGCCCGCGGTATTGGCGGTTTTTACTTGGCCTATTTACTACAAACCAATAATCGGATGTGGTTAGCATGCGCCCATTAAAGGTTCCGTCCCACCCTTTTGAGTACGGATTTAACTGAATAATTAATTTACCATAACGATCGAAAATATGAACTTCTAAATCAGGCTCCGTTTCTGCGAATTCTATTTTCCAGTAATCGTGGTAGCCATCGTTATTTGGTGTAAAATACTTTGGGTAATTTAGTAGATAGATATCTTCGGAATATACCATGCAGTTGCTCTCGCTAGTAACATATACCGTATAATCGCCAGCATCTAGATTATCGAAGGTATTACTGCTTGTGTATATATTACCATCTATGGAGTATTTAAACGCACCAGCGCCCTCGGTTGTAATAACTACAGAATTGCTATTTGTCGTCCAATCATTAATTTCAATATGTACCGCGAGTGGCAAACTAGCATCTACTACCCTAACGGTTTTACTTATGCTACATTTAGAGTTGTCTATATTAGAGACTGTAATGCTATAATCACCAGCTTGTTCTACCATAATATCCGAGCTTGTTTCTCCGGTACTCCAAAGATATTCGTCGTGCATAGAACTCACGTAGACTTGCACACTTTCACCTGGGCATAAATACCAAACCTCATCGATATCAATAATCAATTGGCTACTTACTCGAATAAAAAATGATGTAAGCGCATAACATTCTGTATTAGAAGAAAGTTCTACGCGCGCAAAAATTTCTTCTGTCGTACTTTGGTTCTCGTAGTTTTCTGGTAATGTATTAGATTTAGTTTCGGCTTCAGCTTGAGATGTATGGTAAGTTACATTTCCGGCTTGACCGTTTAAAATATCAACGGTTTGATCGCCTAGATTAAAAAAGGCTTTACCGCCATTAGAGCCATCGTCACAAATAAACAAATCTTCCGCCGGGTATGCTGTTGGCGTGTCGTTGATAATAACATTAAAGCTCGATGTTGAAAAACAGGCTGTTGCTATATTTTCTAAACGTGTAAAAAGTTCTTGATTGTTGCTAGATGTTGTAAAAATACTGGTATTTAAGCCTGGACCACCTGCATCGGCTTCCGCTTGCGATTCGTAATATTTAACATCGTATTCAGTTGATGACGCACCGTTTAACACCTCATCATCAAACTGAGATAAACTGAGCGTTTCAACACCATCGTTAGAAACATCATCACACAAAACAAGATCGTCAGGAATTCCCGCAGTTTCTGTTTCTATTATTAATTTAAAACTTGATATATCGTAACAATCGGAACTTAAGGTATTACTAATTTTATAATAAATATCTTGAGCGTTACTTGTATTGGTGTACATACTGTTTAGCATATTAACATCATCTGTAGCATCTTCAAAGCTTTCAAAATAACTGACCTCAAAAAGTGTTGTGCTCTGTGCGCCTATAATATCGGCAGTTTTACTACTTAAATCGAAAGTTTCAAAAACATCGTTTCCAAGATCTTCACAAAACACATAATCGGTTACGGCGTTCGCTATTGGCATATCGTAAATTGTGAAATTTTTAGCCACATTATAGGTACAGCTTCCCGATTTAAAAGTAGCCTTAACCAAATAATCGCCTACCGCTGCATAAGTATGCTCGGGTTTTATTAAAGTCGATGTTGTGCCATCGCCAAACTCCCATAAAACAGAATCTATAGATTCGCTGGTTAGTAAATCAAACACTACAGCATCGTTAAAACAGGTGTTTTCAACTTCTATTTTACCTACAAAAAACGACTGAATAAAGGAGGGTAATCCAAAAATAGCACTACGCCCGCTAAGGTTTATCGTTCTATATTGGTAATCGCAGCTCAGGCCTTTATTATTAGGCGCTTCTATAACACTTAAATAAGACGAAAATGTATTTGAAACATATATTTTACCATCGGGTCCCAATTGCAAACCGGCAATTAAGCGTCGTTCTTTAGCGATAACCACATCGGATGCTTTAATGGCACTTGCTGTAAATACAGCCAAATCTAATTGATGTAATTCTGAGGTGTAATATTGCTGATTTAAATCGCTAACATAAAGGTATTGGCTATTTGTAGAAAACTCTAAACCATAAGCGCCATCTAAATAATCTGCTCCAAAAAAATTATCGATTAAAACGGGATTAGACACCACGCCGGTTTCTTTATTAAAATCAAATAATTCTACAAAACTATTGGCACTCCATTTAGCAACTGCTAATTTTTTTCCGTTAGGTGAAAATTTCATGCAGCCTATAACATTAAAACCAGCACCACCATGATAACTTCCAACATCGGATATTACGGGAGTGGTCTCTACACCGGCTGCTGTAATTTTAAATGTTGCAAAACTACTACTATCCCAAAGATGCGTAGTTACCCAATAATCTATCCCGTTACTATGCTGCACTGCCGATATTTTCTCGGTACCAGGCGCTATTAAAAACACATTCTTCTCTGATGTTACATCGCCGTTTCCACCATTTAAACTCATATCAACCTCTGAGTATTGTAGGCCTTCGGCTTTAAAAAAATCAATAATTGTAAAAATGTAGTAAATCGTATCAGAATTTGGCTTAGGTACAATAACAGCCGATTGCGTACTCGACGGATGCCCATTTAAACCATTACCATTAGGCATAATATTATGGTTTCTATCCCAAACACTAACACCGTTAGTATAAAACAAAAGCTCGCCTTTTGTATTGGAAATTACCGAACAGCCCTCGTTTGTAGAAAGCGCTCCGTCTGTAAGAGAATTTACCTCGCCATCATTAAAATTAATACCCGCATTAAAACCAAAATACCAGTTAGCTGCTTGGTCTTGCGCATTAGAAAAACCCGGAAAAAACAAGGCCACAAAAAAGCACCATAAAACTATGTGCTTTAAGTAGTTAGCAAACTTAAATTTGCAATCAAAATTCAACGTTTTGGAAGGATTTATTAATTTCCTTCAAAAATAAGCATCTGTAATAATATTCTTAATAAAAAACTTTTAAATTTTCATAAAAAAGCCATAATCTTCGTTAAATAGGCATAACTCAAGCCCTTCTAAGTTAAATTATATTAAAATATATGGTTATATTTAATAGTTTAGTACTTTTATAAAAAATTTGTTGATGAGAAAATACGTATTACTCCTTTTTACTTTTGCTTTATTGGTTGGGCAAACTCATGCCCAAGATGCCGAAAAAGCTATTGGTGTAGTTCTTAATGCATCGACATCTACTCCACTAGAAGGCGTTAATATTGTAAACCTTAACCAAGTAAAAGGAACCACAACAAACGACAAAGGAGAATTTGCAATTACAGCTAAAGCTAACGATACCTTACACTTTTCTTATTTAGGATTTAAATCTATTAAAGTTCGTGTTACTAACGACTGGTTAAAATTTGGAAGCTCCAACATAAACCTTACCGAACTTGCGCTTGCCTTAGAAGAAGTTGTGGTAAGCCAACTAAAATTAACCGGCTTTTTAGAAGTTGATATAAAACAAGTACCTGCCGTAAACAGTAATTACCGTTACAGTATTTCTGGTATAGAAGGTTCTGGTTACGAGGCCGATAAAAAATCTGGATTAACTAAAGTTATTGGCTCTATTTTTAACCCAGCCGATTTTCTACATCGTATGTTTGGTAAAAAACCAAACGAGCTTAAAAAGCTAAAAAAGATGAAAGAAGACGACGAAATTAGAAACCTTTTAGCAAGTAAATTCGATCGTGAAATGCTTACCGTTTTACTACAAGTAGACCGCGTAGATTTAGACGAAATTGTGAGCCAATGTAACTACTCAAAAGGATTTATACAAAAGGCAAACGATCTACAAATTCTAGATGCCATAAGCGAATGCTATGAAGAGTACAAGCTATTAAGTCGCGGTAGAACACGTAAAATATAAACTATTTAGGCGTTACCACAAGGGTCGGGCTTTCCGCTATATCTTTTTGCAAACGCCTGTCTGCATTTAAAACTACTTACTTTTTTTAAACCAGTTTCAACCAAACTTAAAGCACTTTTGTTTTTGCAAAAAGGATGCCGCATCAATCCCTAACGCAACCATCTGCCAAATTTAGCACCAAAACAACAATTAGTTAAAACTTTACTAATTAACACTTTAAAAAAACTTAAAGACACAATACACTAAACAATAATTGATTTAATTTGATATTCAACCATCAAAATAAATCATGCCATATAGAAAAACACTACTCTTCTTTTTATTACCTGCCACTATGATTTCTCAAAATATTACAGGGAAAATCTACGACTCAGAATCTACGGTAAAAGGTGCTAAAATTTTCAACAAAACAAAAAACACCACAGCATATTCCGATGCAAACGGAAGTTTCAATTTACTAGCAACACTAAATGATACGATTACCATTAGTTCGCTTTTTCATGCTACTAAAACGCTAAAAATTGACACCTTTCATGTGGAAAACGAATTGGTTATTGAATTAACAAAACAAGTAAACCAACTACAAGAAGTCTTGCTCGCTGATAAGCAAAACGATTTAAAAACATTTGAAACCAACAGTGATTTAGGAGCTGTATTAGCATACGACTTAAAAAATAATACAGAAACCTGGTACAAAAACATGCCTAAATCTGGAATAGACTTTGTTCAAGTTTCTAAACTAATTGGTAAGTTACTAAAGCTTAAAAAAAAGAAACCTGTAGAAATAACAACAATAAATCATAAAACATTCGACTCTCTATTTACAACACACAAATTTTTCAATGCAGAATTATTAGCAAATCAATTAGAAATACCCGAAGGCTATGCGCCTTTGTTCTTTGACTATTGCGAAGAACAATATATAAACAGTGATTTACTTTTAGAGAAAAACGAATTTATGCTACTCGATAAACTGCTTAACTGCAGCCGCGACTTTAGAGAACTATTAAAAACGACCGAAACCGATTAATTCGTTTCATAAAAACGTTCGGTAATTTTCTCGTAACTTTTAATGGTTTTAGTACACCAATCTAAGCGTTTTTGTAAAATTTCATTTTCGGTTAAATGCCATTCTAAATTAGATGCTCTAAGTTTTGAAGTAGCTTGTTGCAAAATAATAGCTGCAGAAACCGATATATTCAAACTCTCGGTAAATCCAACCATAGGTATTTTTAAATAGCAATCTGCCTCATCTAAAACTGCTTGAGATAAACCTTCTGTCTCTCTTCCGAAGAAAAAACAAGATTTTTTAGTAACATCAAAATCCTTAATATCGCAATCGTTAGCATGTGGTGTGGTTGCTACTATTTGGTAACCTTTAGCTTTTAAATCGGTAATACAATCTTTTACATGATTATAGCGATTTAAATCGACCCATTTTTGAGCGCCCATCGCTATTTCCCTATCAATATCTTTAGAGTTTCGTTCTTCTACAATATTAAGTTCTTGTATGCCAAAAACATCGCAAGTACGCATTACCGCACTGGTATTATGCAGTTGGTAAACATCTTCTGTAGCTACCGTAAAATGTTTGGTGCGCTGTGCTAAAACTTTGGTGAATTTTTCCTTTCGTGATGGTGTAAGGAAGGTTTCCAAATGCTCTAGGAGTTTTATATCGATCATGCGTCAAAAATATAAAAGTATTTTAAATCACAAACTCACAGACTGAGAAGATTTTAGAATTAAAAGAAAGGGATCCATTTTAAATTAAAACGGAAGCCGTTCTCAATTCATTTTAAATTTATATTTTTAACCGTATGAAACATATTGTTGTATTATCGGGAGCAGGCATTAGCGCAGAAAGTGGTATTAAAACATTTCGCGATGCAGATGGTTTATGGGAAGGCCATGATGTTATGGAAGTTGCCACTCCAGAAGGGTTTGCAGCAAACCCAGAATTGGTTTTAAACTTTTACAATCAACGTCGTGCACAGCTAAATACTGTAACGCCTAATAAAGCGCATATAGGTTTAGCTGAGCTCGAAAAAGATTTTAAGGTAAGTATTATTACCCAAAATGTAGACGATTTACACGAACGCGCTGGCAGTACAGACGTAACCCATTTACACGGCGAATTACTAAAAGTGAGAAGCACTTTTAATGAAACCGATATAAAAACATGGAAAACCGACCTCAACCTTGGTGATTTATGCAAACAAGGTTACCAAATGCGTCCGCATATTGTATGGTTTGGCGAAGATGTCCCGATGATGGATAAAGCCATTAAAATTTGTGAAACCGCCGATGTTTTAATTATTGTTGGAACCTCTATGCAAGTGTATCCTGCGGCAAGCTTAATGCATTATGTTCCAGAATACACCGATACCTATTTTATAGACCCGAAACCCAACATGGCGAGCTCTAAAAACATAACTGTAATTGCAGAGCCAGCTACCGTTGGTGTTTTAAAATTGACTAACATATTAAAACAGCCTTGATTTTCATCGGATTTTTACTTCATTAATCATCGTTTCAGCAATTTATATAAGAAATAGTTCCGTTACAAATTCGCAAACTAATATAAAAGACTATCTTCGCGCAAAATTTAGAATTACGATTTATGAAACGTATTAATGAATACAAGAAATTATTTGGTGCCGAACAAGATATGAGTTTAAAAGCTCTAAAATCTTCTTACAGAAACTTAGTAAAAGAATGGCACCCTGATAAATTTCAGGCTGGAGATGAAAAAGCTATTGAAGCTGAATTAAAAAGTAGACAAATTATTGACGCTTACCACTTTTTAGTTAGTATTGCTCCTGAAACAAAAGCAGCTAATTTAGATGAATTTAATGCGACTATTGCTACACCTATAATGGATTGGCAACATAAAGGATTACTTTTAGAAGTTACTTTTTTAGACGGAAATACTTATGAGTTCTTTGGTGTAAACAAAGCATTGTATATCAAATTTTCACAATCTGATAAACAAACACGTTTTGGTAAACGAAACATCTTTAACTCATTTACCTACAGAAAAATTAAGAAAAGTGAAGTAGAAGCTTAGGCTTTATTCTTCTCTTCAATCCATCGGCTCATAAATTTGGTGCTCTGCATGCTATGATGATGTAGCATTTGACCCATAAAATTATTTTGGCGATGTATATTTAAATGATCTACAATCGATTCAATTCGCGATAAGAACATACTTTTATGTTTTTGCGAATTGAATCGATTGTTTATTATAGCAAATCCATTCTCCTGCATTTTACTCCAAAGCACTTCGTTTTGATATAGCTCTATGGCTTGGTTTGCAAAACTATTGGCATCATCTTCAATAAACCCATTAGGTTCAAAATCGCCAAACATACCTTCTGCCCCAACGCTAGAAGTTACCATAGGTGTACCATTTTGCATGGCATCTATTAATTTACCTTTTAAACCTGCACCAAACCGAATTGGAGCTAAACATAACTTGACTTCTTGCATAACCGTATGTACATCTTCGGCAAAACCATTTATTATAAAACCTTGCTTCTCGTTGTTTAACTGTGTTACTTTTTGAGACGCATAAGCCCCATAGATATGTAATTCCGCTTGCGGTAATTGTTTTTTAATTAATGGCCAAATAGTATCTTTTAGATAAAGTACCGCATTATAATTAGGTTCATGTAGAAAATTACCAATGGTTATAAAATGTTGTCTGGTTTCAAACTTAGGAAGCTTAGTAATGGCATCCTCAGAAATTGGCTCTAACATAAACGGTAAATAAAGCAATAAAGCCTCATCTACTTTAAAGTCATTTTTTAAAATATCCATTTCCGCTTCCGAAATAATTAAGGTTAAATCGCAACGGTGAATACTTGCTATTTCTCGTTTTGCTGTATCGTTAAACAAATAGCTTTTATCGAACAAAACATTATCTTTAAATGCCTGATGGCGGCCTTTACGTAAACTATGTAAATCTTCAGTATCTAAAATCTTTATAGCATTTGGGCAGTTTTCGGTAACACGCCAGCCAAATTGTTCTTCCATCATAAAACGATCGAAAAGCACAAAGTCTGGGTTAAAATCTTTTACAAACGTATCGAAACTAGAATTATTCAATTCGATAGCAGTTTGAGAAACACCTATACTTTCTAAATTAAAAGCATTATCGCTTTTTGCACACGGACTCGCAAACGTGATGTTGTAATCTTGACTTTTAAAGGTTTCAATTAACTGCATCATTCGGCTACCTGCAGCAGAACTTTTAGGCTCTGGCCAAACAAAACCGATAATTAATACTTTTTTATTCACTTAAATTATATGATATTAAACCGTAATGACTGCTCTCCTATTCTAATACAACCACTACTGTGACTGTGACTAAACCTACTCAGGCTTTGCTTGCATTCCGTATGTAACACGCACTAACTTGGCCCAATCTACAACAGCTTGAATTTGCGCATCGCTAAGTTTAGCTTCAGAATGTGTAATAGTATAAGATTCTAAAGGCATTTCCTTCTCCTCTACCATTTCTATAATTTCTTCAAACTTATGATCCTTTCGTTTAACAGAATTACCAACCCAATTAGAAAAATTAAGTTCTTCTTTACCTTCTTCTACATGGTGGGCTAACCAAAAATTAACCGGAGTTATATTATTGTACCAAGGATATCGGGTAACATCACTATGGCAATCGTAACAGGTTTCTTTTAAAATGAGTTTTACATCTTCTGGCGGGTTTGTTTCAGCTAAAAAAGCATCTATCGAAGCTAAATCACCTTCATTTTTGTCTGGACCAAAAAATTGACCGATCACAAAGGCCACTAATAAAAACAACAATACTTTTTTTACTATCTTCATTTTAATTAAATTTAAAGCATAAAAATAAGCAATCCATTTGACTACCGAGCAACTGTACAACGAATTAAATTACGTGAACCATTCTAGAGAAAAGCGCTTGTTTTATTCTAAAATGCTGATTAACAATCCCACGTTAATCCCGAAGTTACTGGATCTTCTTTTTATGGTAGACGATAAACTATCGCCACGAGCGGCCTGGGTTTTAGAGTTTATGTGTACCGAAAATACCGATACTATAGCACCTTATTTAGAGGCTTTTACCCAAGATATAAACAAAGTACATTTAGATCCTGCAGTGCGCCCTGTGGCCAAAATATGTCAAATTTTAGCACAGCACTACTACTCTAAAGAAGATAACCTCATAAAAACAGCTTTAACGAAAACGCAGCAAGAACGTATTATTGAAACCTGTTTTGATTATATGATTAATGATGAAAAAGTTGCAGCTAAAGCTTATAGCATGGTTGCGCTGTTTTTATTCGGAAAAGATTTTGATTGGATTCATTCAGAATTAAAAATAATTTTAGATCGTGATTATCCAACTCAAAGTGCTGCATTTAAAGCACGAGCACGAATTATTCTAAAAAAAATGAAGAAAAAATAAATTTAAAAACCGTTAAATCTTCAAGCATCCGACTTCCGACTTCCAACGAAAAAAACTATCTTTACAGCTTCAAAAAAATCAAATAAACTATGTCATTATCAGCATTAAACGCCATATCACCAATCGATGGTCGTTATAGAAGTAAAGTAAATGAATTAGCACCTTATTTTTCGGAAGAAGCTCTAATTAAATATCGTGTTTTAGTAGAAATTGAATATTTCATTGCACTTTGTGAAATTCCTTTACCTCAGTTAGAATCTGTTGACAAGAATATATTTGAAGATTTAAGAGGTATTTATAAGAATTTTTCTTCGGAAGATGCACTTGCTATTAAAAAAATTGAAAGTGTAACCAACCACGATGTTAAAGCGGTTGAGTATTTTATAAAGGAAAAATTTGATGCTTTAAACCTTTCTGCATACAAAGAGTTTATCCACTTTGGGTTAACCTCTCAAGATATAAACAACACAGCAATTCCTTTAAGCATTAAGGAAGCTATGAATGATGTTTACGTACCTGAGTATTTTGTGGTTTTAGAAAAACTTAAAACATTATCTAAAGATTGGGCACACATACCAATGCTAGCAAGAACGCACGGGCAACCAGCATCACCAACACGTTTAGGTAAAGAAATTGAAGTGTTTGTTGTACGTTTACAAGAGCAATTTAATTTATTGAATGATATACCAAGCGCAGCCAAATTTGGTGGTGCAACGGGTAATTTTAATGCGCACCACGTCGCTTACCCAAATATTGATTGGAAAGCTTTTGGAAGCACATTTGTTCAGGAAAAATTAGGGTTACACCACTCGTTCCCTACAACACAAATTGAGCATTACGACCATATGGCGGCTTTGTTTGATACCTTAAAACGTATAAACACCATTATCTTAGATTTAGATCGCGATATCTGGACTTACGTTTCTACAGATTATTTTAAACAAAAAATTAAAGCTGGTGAAGTAGGTAGTTCTGCAATGCCACATAAAGTAAACCCAATAGATTTTGAAAACTCTGAAGGAAACTTAGGAATTGCAAATGCTATTTTTGAGCATCTTTCGGCTAAATTACCAGTTTCAAGATTACAACGTGATTTAACAGATAGTACGGTTTTACGTAATGTTGGGGTGCCTTTCGGACATACCTTAATTGCTTTTAAATCTACCGTAAAAGGTTTAGACAAATTACTTTTAAATGAAGATAAATTTGCTCAAGATTTAGAAAACAACTGGGCCGTGGTTGCCGAGGCTATCCAAACGATATTACGTCGTGAGGCATACCCAAATCCCTATGAAGCTTTAAAAGGTTTAACGCGTACTAACGAGAAAATAAACCAAGCCTCTATTTCTAACTTTATAGATACTCTGGAAGTAACAGACGTTATAAAAACGGAATTAAAAAATATTACACCTAGCAACTATACTGGTATATAATATGTTTGATGATAAAACGTCTTTAATACTCTGTGGCGTTCTTGTAGCGGTTATTTTTTGCACAGGTGTTTTACAGATTCTCGATAACTATATTGTTTTAACCGTAATATCTGTTTTGTTTATAACCATTGTTTACAATATTATCTACACCAAACAGAATTTAAAATAGTTAAAATACACTCATAAAAAAAGGGACACTTCGGCAAAAGTGTCCCTTTTTACATTAACATTTAACTGTAATGATTACGAGTTAAATCATTTAAAAAAGTTTTGAATATCTTTAAGTTGGTCTTTATCAAAATTGGCACCTTTTAATGCACCAATCAGAGTTCCCATTTTTGATGGATTCATGTCGCTACCTAAAACACGCACAATACCAAAACCATATTCTTTAGAGCTTCCGAAAATAATAATCTCATCTGCCTCATCATCAGTGCCTATATATTTTACAGCAATCTTATTGCCTTTATCACTAAACTCAATAAGTTCGTTGTATTTCTCATCCTTTAGAATTTCTTTAACCGCAGCAATTTCTACTTTTATATCCTCTGTGTTACTTTCATTAGCCTTATAGCCAATAAAGTTTAAACGGGTTACAGAGTTAAAAGCTTCATTTTGCTCTTCTGTAAAACTAGATTTATCTACTTTCAACATAGAAATTGGTAAATCTTGCGAAATAAAATTTGGCGCCTCTTGGTGGTCTACAAAATAAGTTTGTAAAGTTGGCCCGCTGCTACAGCTAACTAACATAACTGTAGCAAAAAGACCTAATAACAAGTGATTAATAGCTCGTTTCATGATTGATGGTATTAATTTGATTGATGAAATTGTTTTTATATTTAAGTAAAACATCTGTTGAACAGTATTAAACTATTACTTTTTATCTAAATGCTTACCTCCTGGGATATTCATTTTATCCGTAAGTTTAGAAATTTCATTTAGGTCAATATCACCGGTTAGCGATACCACAACGGTTTCAATTTTACGTTCCTTTCCACCTACTTCAATACCTTCTTCCATAAACTTATCAACGCCATTTACAAAAATTAAAAGCTCCTTAACATGGTCGGCATCTTTACCTTCTTTTACGTAAAAATTCACGTTAGTACCATCGTCTTTCACTTCCATTAATTCCTCTAAAGCACTAGAGCGCGATTTTACCCATTTAGCAAGATCTGCAGCGATCACTTTATTATCGGTAATCATGGTTTTAAAACTTGTAATGCTTTTTACCATATCCATATAAGCCTTAGCTTCTTCATCTTCCACATTAATTCCCATTTTGGCAATCATTTGAAACATTTTTGGTTTTATCGATACATACGTCACATCCGAGTTGTCACTATATTTCTCAAAAACATCTTTTTGCGCCATTCCTGTTAATGGTACTAACATTACAGCCATTACGAATACTATTAATCTATTTCTCATTGTATTTGATTTTAATTTATTTGAATTCTTCATTTTTTCTCAATTAGTTTTTAAAAATTAATCCTGTAGCATTATCAATTTCGTTTAGATATCCAAGGGTTGCTTTACCTTTCTCCAATTCGTCTAAATAATTTACTGTAGACACACCTTTATTAAAATTTTGCGAAATCATTTCTAACGATTTTGTTAACTCCATTAAAGCCACTTCCGGATCTTCATAAGTTCCTAAATCATCATTATTTAACGAACCACTTCCAAAGTAAAACCCAATCATTAAAACCGCTACTGCAGCTACCGAAAGCCATTTGTAATTAAAATTACGCTTGGTTGCCTTAGTTTCTGTTTTAAAAGGAATATCCTTATTAAATTGCTCCTGCTTGCTTACCAAAAAATAGCCAAACATAGGTTTATACATTTCTAAATGGGGTGCAACATTGTCTCCTGCAAAATAGTTTTTTAACAGCTGCTCTTCCTTTAGGCTTGTTTCGCCATTCTCGTATTTTTCTAGTAAATTTTCTATATTATTTAATACCATAATTATGTGTATTAGTCAGTTTTTCTCTTATTGCTTTTCTTGCTCTCGATAAGTTTACGCGTACTGCTGTATTATTCATATCCAACATTTTCGAAATCTCATCTAAATCATACTCTTCTATATCTCTTAGCTGAATTATTGTTTTCTGTAACTCGGGTAAATCTTCAATAATTTTCGACACCCAGTTTACGCTATCATTTAATTCAACTTGCTTTTGTAAAGCCGTTTGTTTATCCTCGTAATTTGTATGAACAATTTTAAGATTCTGCGCCTGTTTCGATTTCAACTTATCGAAACAAAAATTCTTAGTCATCGTCATCGAAAAAGCCTCCACGTTTTTATACTCAGCAATCTTTTTCTTATTGTTCCACAACTTAATTAAAACCTCTTGGGTCGCATCTTCGGCTTCTTCCGTCGAAACTAATAAGCGTTTCGCTAACCGAAACACTTTATCCTTAAAAGGCATTACAACATTTAAAAACTCCGTTTGAGTCATTTTGAATTGGTTTTATTAAAACAGCTTGGTTACGGCTATTTAAGTTACGACGACTGCATTTCTCATTTGTTACATCAAATAAAAAAAAACTTTAAAATAATTTGGGCGTATCCCTTTTCCGCAAAAGCTACAAAGGGTCGGGCTATACGCTCCAAGTCCTCGTAATCCCGATTCTCATCGGGCTTACTGTGGGCTTTCCACTGCTATCCCTTACGTAAGGTCTGCCTCCAAAAACAGTCTAAACTAAAAACAATATCGTTAAACACGGCATAATGTTTGATTTTTAAACCGTAACAATATTTTTTATTACACAATAATGTACCTAAATTTAGAGTTTTAAATATCGTGCTCTACTAAAAAAAATAACATGAAAAATATAAAAAGCCTTTTCCTTATTACCTTAATATCCTTAGCTGCAACTAGTTGTTTTAAAGATGAAGACGATATTATTGTCTCAGAAACTGAGAAAACCGAAGAAATAAACGACTTTGTGTGGAAAGCCATGAACTCTTGGTACAACTGGCAAGACCTTGTACCCGATTTAGCCGACTCTAAAACTGACGATAATAGCGCTTACCAAGCCTATTTAAATCAATATTCTTCTCCAGAAAACTTATTTAACAGTCTTATTTACCAAACCGATGTCGTCGATCGTTTTTCTTGGTTTATAGAAGATTATATAGAACAAGAACAAGCCTTTCAAGGTATTAGTAAATCTTTCGGTTTACGCTTTCAAGGTGTTCAAATAAATACAGAAGGCGATGTTATTATATATGTACGCCACGTAGCCGACGATTCTCCTGCTAGTGCAGCCAATATTAATCGAGGCGATATTATAAACGCTATTAACGGTACGGTTCTAACAACTACAACATACAACACAGCCATAAATGGTCTATATCAAGATGATGTTACTTTATCTTTCGTTTCAGAAAATACTGGTACTTTAACTGCTATAGAAGATAAAACAATTTCATCTGCTGTAATCTCAGAAAACCCGGTATATTTAACCAAAGTCTTTTCAGATATCGATGGAAAAAAAGTTGGTTATTTAGTGTATAACGCCTTTAGATCATCATACAACGACGAGTTAAACGAAGCCTTTGGCTTTTTTAAAGACCAAAACATTAGCGAGTTGGTATTAGATTTAAGACTTAACGGTGGCGGATCTGTAGAAACATCTGTTTACCTAGCTAGTATGATTTATGCTAACGCCAATAAAGAGCGTTTTGCTGAGTTAATTTTTAACAGTAAACAACAAGACGAAAACGATTATTACAACTTTGCAAACACTTTAAACGTATACAACAGCGATAGTGAAAGAACCGGTACACAAGCCATTAATCGCCTGAGTACTTTAAACCAAGTCTATATTTTAACTTCTGGTAACACAGCATCGGCTAGTGAAATGATTATTAATGGACTAGCACCATACATGCCTGTAAAACTTATTGGTACTACAACTTATGGAAAAAACGTAGGGTCTATTACTTTATACGATTCTCCTTCCTCTGATTACTTAAATCAAAGTACAGCAAACTCTTCGCACTTAAACGCTCTACAGCCCATTGTATTTCAAATTTATAATAAAAATGGAGACAGTGATTATGCCGATGGTTTTATACCTAACCTAGCCGAAATTAACGAATCTGATTATTGGAATGTTACCTTGCCATTTGGGGACGAAAACGAAGCTATTTTAAAAACGGCCTTAGATGATATTAGAGGTATTAGCGGACGAAGTACTGTTACCAAACAAGGCGATTTTAAACTTTTAGAAACACCTTTAACAGGCAACAAATTCGAAAACGAAATGTATATTAATAGCGACTTTATTTCTCGTTAATGCAAAAACATAAAACGTATTTTAACTGGAGCTCGGGCAAAGATTCTGCCTTAGCTCTTTATTATTTACAACAAAATCAAGATTATTCTATAGAGCAATTAGTAACAACCGTAAACAGCCACTACAATAGAGTGTCTATGCACGGGCTTAGAACAGATTTACTATTAGCCCAAACCAAAGCCTTAAACATTAAAGCGAGCCTTATAGAGCTTCCCGAAATGCCTAGCATGGAAATTTATGAGGATGTTATGCTTAAAACCGTATCGCAACTCAAAGCCGATGGTTTTACACACAGTGCTTTTGGTGACATTTTCTTGGAAGATTTGCGCACTTATAGAGAAAACAATTTAGCCAAGCACAACATTAAAACAGTATTTCCTATTTGGAAAAAAGACACTAAAACACTCCTTACCGAGTTTTTAAATTTAGGTTTTAAAACTATTATAGTTTGTGCTAATTCTAAATATTTCGATGCCGATTTTGTAGGTACAATTATAGATGAAAATTTTATAGCTAATCTACCAGAAGGTGTTGATCCTTGTGGGGAAAATGGCGAATTCCATACTTTTTGTTTCGACGGTCCTATTTTTGAAAACCCGATACCTTTCACTATAGGCGAAAAAGTATATCGCGAATATGATACACCTAAAACCGATAACAACACAGTCTGTTCTGCAGATAAATATGGCGTTTGGTATTGTGATCTAATACCAAACCAAACAACATAAAAAATGCCACCATAATAGGTGGCATTTCTTTTTATAAAAATACAATGCGTATTCTATTTAGTTCTTTATTAATTTCTGTGTAAGTACACCTTCTGTTGTGGTTAACTTCACAATATATACACCAGAATTTAATCGAGCAACACTTATAGGCGTTGCTTTATTACCCACCAATTGCTTAAGTACTAATTTACCTGTAACCGAATAGATAGTAACAGTTCCAGATTTAGAAACATATAATTGAGACGTTGCAGGGTTAGGATACAATCCTAAAGCATTAGTTGCCGTTTTATCATTTAAGCTTAGCGTAACTTGCTTTAACACACCAATAGCATCTAAATCGAAACCAGAAGAACCAAAAGGTGTCGCGTAAGGATCGTTAACTACATTTCCATAACTATCGTATGATGCATACGCAGGATCAATAGTGCCAATAACATCAATAAGTTTTACATGAGTAATGGCATTTTTGTTCAATAAAACATTATCTGTAATATCATCTAAATCGAAAGGAGTGCCGTAACTCGCTCTATATTTGCCTGCTAAATTATTAATGTAAGTTGGGTCTATGCTTCCAAAACCTCCAACCTGAGTATCTGTTTGGGTTTGACTATGCGATGGAAATCTAAAAAAGTTAGCACCATCAGAACTCACTTCAACAAAAGCTAATTCTAAAAATGTATCACTAAAGCTATTTTCAAAAACAGCAAAATCGAACCCCACATTATTAACTATAGGGTTTACAAAAGTTAAAACCGCAGTTCCTCCATCACCAAGACTCACTATCACACCATTAGACTTTCCAATGGCATTATCTGCCTCACCAACAGTTGCCAACGGCCCTGTTGGGTTTGCAATATTTTGAGGTCCGCGAACCACTTCTACACCTGTAGCCCAAGCTACTAGATCTTCAGAATCAAGATGAATTGCTGTAGAGCCATCTGCACCAGCTTTTGGTGCGTAAGATTGCGCATTAACAGATAAACTAAATAGTACAAAAAGTAATAAATTGAGGGAATTTTGCTTCATGATTTTTTAAATTAGGTGTAAAAAAAACAGTCACAAAGTGCAACTGTTCTTAATATGTTATTGTTGTTTTTCTAAAAATGTCCTGATACATTAGGATGTATCAGGACTAGTAAAAGTTTAGATATTAGTTAAAGTAAATTTTCGATGCACCAAGACCAACATTAAAAGTCTCAAGTAAAGTAGCGCTATCTAAATCGTAAATTAACAATTCACTTTGTGCTGTAAAACTTGCATTTGTTACATAAATTTTATCATCATCAACAGATAGTCCGTAAAGATAAATATCAGCAATTTCCAAAATAGATGTTGTTGGTAAAGTTGACTCATCATCATCCAACTCGTATATTTTATTACTCATAGCGTAATAAACCTCGTCATCATCATGTGCCATTTGGCTTGGGTGTAAACCTGCTGCAAACTCAAGTGTTTCAATAACAGTATCTGTAGTTGTATTAATTCTTGTAATAGAGGCCGCTGTTTCTACATAATCAGCTACCCAAGATCTAGTATCACCACTACATAAAACAACTAAGTTTCCGTTAGAATCAAAAGCTATTTCATCTGGAGCATCATTAACTGTTATAGTTTCAATACTATCATCTGTAGTATCAATTACAGAAATAATGTTATTAATATTATAACCTCCTTTGTGTGATACATATAAATTATCGCCTTTAGCCAAAATTCTTTCTGGCCCTTCACCTATTGCAATAGTACTTGTTACAGTGTTTGTAGTTAAATCGATTTCAGCAATAAAATCGTCTGCAGTATCCGTACCGTCTCCCCAGTTTGTTACATACCCTTTACCGTTTAAAAAAGTAATGTATCTTGGAGTTAGTAAACCTGTTGAAATTTCAGCTTGTTTTAAAAATGTATATCTATTTACTACAGTAATTGTGTTAGCGTTATCAGAAATGATATAAGCTAAATCGCCGTTAAAACCAATAGATTGTAAATACACACCTAAATTTTCTGAATTTACATTGTAATAAATTTCATTTTCTACAGTCATGTAATCATCTGAAATATAAGATACAGATGCTGGTCCACCTTCCGAACTAACTAAAATACCATTATCATAGTCGCCTAATGGTAATTGCACATCGCCATCATCGTCATTAGAACATGAAAAGACAAAAAGTGATACTGATAAAAGTGATAAAATAATTTTCTTCATTTTTAATTTATTAGAATTTATAGTTGATTTGAATATTAAAATTTCTATTGGGCATAGGCCTAAAAGCTACGTTTTCGTAAACTTCATTAAATATATTTTTCAGAGTAATCCCTATTTCTAGTTCGTTTTTTGTGTTCTTAAAAAAAGTGTAATTACAACCCATATTCCCCACATCATAACCGTTTAAAGAAGTAAAACGTCCTTCTAGATTATCTGCTGTAGTAAAAACATCTCCATTAAACATGTGCTGATAAAACACTGTAACAGCCTTATAATTGTAGGCCAAGGCTAAGTTCCCTTTATGAAACGGCACATAAATAAGTTGTTTATTCGTTTCTAAATCTTCAGAAACAGTGTAAGAGTAATGCCCAGAGACATTAAATTGATGCTCATTAATGTTGTAATGCGATTTTATCTCTACTTCGGCTCCATAACTTGCTACTTCTCCAATATTTATAGGTGACCATAGGCCAGTACTGTTTGGTTGCCACTGTATCATATCTTCAGTATTGATATAATAGCCATTAAGTTTTACATTAAAATTAGGATAATTAAAGTTTTGCCCTAAATCTATTTGGTAAGACGATTCTGGAACCAGATCTAAATTTCCGCCTGGTTGCCAATACAAATCGTTAAAAGTAGGAATACGGTAGTTTTTAGAACCGTTTATTTGAATCTGATAATGTTCAAATAAATCAAAACCAGCATCAACTGAAAATACAAAGGGTCTCTCACCTCCTGTTGTAAAATCTTGTCTTAGGTTAACGCCATAACTTATCGAGTTATTAGGTTCGTGATTAAGCAACGCTGTTGTAGAAAATACGTTTCTTACCGGTTCCTTAAAACTATCTCCGTTTCCTTTTGAATTTGAATATTCTAATATGGTTTTAAATTGAAGTTTCTCATTAAAACTCACATTAAAACTATGATTAATTAATAATGTATTTACTTTTCCTAAACTATAATTGTCTTTATCCTTATTCTCGAAATATTTAAACATTTCGTGTAAATGAACCACTTTTAATCGTGAACTAAATTTACCAATAATTCTCGACCATTCTAACATAGATCTAAAGTTTTCGTCCTCATATTTGCTACGAGAAGGCCCAACTAGAGTGCCAGAAAAATTACGCTCGCCAAAATAACTTTGGTGGTATAGTTTTAAAATATCCTTATCGGAAATAAAAACGCCCAAATTCACATTCATGTTTAAATTATGGAACTCACCGTTTTCATTTACACTATCGGTACCAAGGTATTTATAGTCGTTATCAGAGTCTACATAATCTACTCCAATATTTGCCGTCCAAGCTTCACTTCCGAAGGAAGAATTAACACCTAAATTTTTAGAATTAAAACTGCCATAACCCGTTTTTATGCGAGTTTCAGCATGATTACTAAATTTTAAATCATTATTTAAATGAATGCTACCACCAATAGAACCACTGCCATATTGTACGCTACCACCACCACTTCTAATATCTATAGAACTATAATTTGAAGTATTTACGGTATTAAAGTCCGTTTGGCCGTTTAATTGTGAATTAATATTAATTCCATTCCAAATTACGGCTGTTTGCGACGCTGTTGTACCTCTAAAAGAAGGCGACGACACCATACCGGCACCATTTTCTTTAAAATAAATATTAGAGTTAAAAGCCAATAAATTAGTTAAAGATGTGGCGTTATTGTTTAAAACAGAGTCGGTAAGTTTTTCAATTTTTATACCAGCAGCATAGTTTTTTAATTTACTATCGCTTAAAATTACAGCATCTAGTTTTTGAACAGCATCAACCTGTGCTTGTACACCGCTACAAACGCCTAAACCTAAAATTAAATATGTAAAAATCTGCTTCATAAATCTTTAAAACTCTTTACCCGAGAGTTGTTTTAGATGATGAAAATGGCAGGTCTCCTGACTTATTTTATGTTATCTTACCTTCCCAGTTAATACCAGTGGTTTTGAAGTTAATAACATCTTCTAAAGAAGTACCGAAAATATTTCGATAAAAACTTACAGTTGCGGGAACAGTCCTAGATTTTAACTAGATTCCCTTTTAATTCATTCAGCACGTACTGAATGAAACCAAAATTCTTTGCAAAAGTAGATTCTTTTTTAAATGCAGACTAATGAAATTCACTTTTTCTTGTTCAATTTATAAACAAGGTAAATAAAACCAATTAAAAAATGCAGTATTATAATTCCTCCTACTATATATATTGTTAAATTTGAACCGTTTCTCATAATAGAAATTTTATCTAAAGTTAAAAAAACCACCCCATATCAATGTCACTATTGTTACAAAAAAAGTACGTATCGTCTATTTTATTTTTTGTTCTAATTGGCTTTTTTTCTTGTAAAAAAGAGAAAGAAAGTACTACAGAAGCTTTTGTAGCAAAAGAAGTAAAATTAAAATACGCCAAAGGCTTTTCAATAAAAGATCTAGGCATGTACAAAACTTTAGAAATTAAATCTCCATGGCCAAATGCCGAAACTACTTTTAAATACGTTTTAGCAAATTATGGTGATGACAGACAAGCGGATAACACAATTTCCTTACCCATTAAAAAAATTGTGGTAACATCTACCACACACCTTCCGGCTTTAGAACTTTTAGGCGTAGAACAAACTTTGGTAGGTTTCCCAGGTACAAAATATATTTCTTCGGAAAAAATAAGACCTAGAGTTGATAGTGGCACTATTAGAGAGCTTGGCAAAAATGAAGGCATAAACACCGAAGTGCTTTTAGAATTAAATCCCGATTTAGTGGTTGGTTTTGGTATCGATGGTAACAACCGCTCTTTAGACCTTATTGAGCGCGCAGGAATCCCCGTGATTTTCAATGGAGATTGGGTGGAAGAGTCGCCACTTGCAAAAGCAGAATGGATTAAGTTTTTTGGTGTACTTTTCAACAAAGAAAAAGAAGCCGATTCTATTTTTAACCGCATTGAAACCGAATACTTAAATGCTAAAAAACTAGCTAAAAATGTAAAAAATAGACCTACTATTTTAAGTGGCGCCATGCATAATGACATTTGGTATTTACCTAACGGAACAAGTACAGAGGCGCAATTACTAAGAGATGCCAATACCGATTATTTATGGAACGATTCTAAAGGCACAGGGAGTTTACAGCTTAATTTTGAATCTGTTTTTATGAAAGCTCAAGATGCCGATATTTGGTTAAGCCCATCCAATTATTCTAGTCTAGAAAAACTGAAAAATGCAAGCGCTCACAATGCCGAATTTAAAGCTTTTAAAAACAAAAACATTTACACTACAAACAATACAACTGGCGCAACAGGAGGCGTTTTATATTTTGAATTAGGCATGAGCCGTCCAGATTTAGTATTGAAAGATTTGATAAAAATTTGTCACCCAGAACTATTAACAGACTACAATCTTTTTTTCTTTAAACCTTTAGAGTAAACCATATTTCATACAGTTATTAAACACAAATAATGAGCAAAACCTATACCTATTCATTTCTAGCATTGGCACTAACTTTAGTGTTGTGCTTTTTCGTGAATATTAGTTTAGGCTCTGTTTCAATACCGCTAAAAGCTGTTTTTAATAGTTTACTAAACAGCAATGTAGAACAACAAAGTTGGCAACATATTATTTTAAACTACCGCTTACCAAAAGCTATAACCGCCATAATTGTAGGTTCGGGTTTAGGTATTTCTGGCTTATTGATGCAAACACTATTTAGAAACCCCTTAGCAGGCCCATTTGTTCTCGGTATAAGCTCGGGAGCCAGTTTAGGCGTGGCTTTAGTAATTTTAGGTTCTGGTGTGTTTGGAGGCGTTTTAGCATCACTATTTGTATCCAAATGGGGCATTGTAATTGCGGCGAGTTTAGGTAGTTTTTTAGTTTTACTAGCCGTTTTAATGGTTTCTATTAGAGTTCGAGATACCATGGCCATACTTATTATTGGCCTAATGTTTGCCAGTATTACCGCTGCTATTGTTAGTGTACTTTCTTATTTTGGATCGGCAGAACAATTACAACAATATGTATTTTGGGGTTTTGGTAGTTTAGGCAATTTATCGTGGAGCGATCTCACCATATTTTTAATTATTTATGTACTCGGAATATTAGCCAGTCTATGCTCCATAAAATCGCTTAACACTCTACTTTTAGGAGAAAACTATGCAAAAAGCTTAGGTTTGAATATTAAAAAAAGTCGTTTAATAATTATAATCGCTACCAGTTTACTTGCCGGTACAATCACCGCTTTTACGGGACCAATAGCATTTATAGGCTTAGCTATACCGCATTTAACACGACAAATATTTAACACTTCAAATCATAAAATATTATTGCCAGCCGTATTTTTACTGGGCGGAATTGTTATGCTAGTTTGCGATAGTATTGCTCAATTACCAAATAGCGATTACACCTTACCTATCAATGCCATTACCGCTTTAATTGGAGCACCCGTTGTTATTTGGCTTCTGGTTAGAAAACGTGGTATGGTATTTTAATATTATAAAAAAGTAGTAGATAAAAGCAGGAAACCCATATTGTATAATGAAAGAGCAAAATCCACATATCATTTTAAAAACCGAAGATTTATCTATTGGTTATGCCTCAAAAAAGGCAAAAACGGTTGTGGCATCTCAGGTTAATGTTGAATTAAAAAAAGGAGAATTAATCGGACTTATTGGTGCAAATGGCATCGGGAAATCGACACTTTTACGCACCTTAACACACGTCCAAAAACCTCTTTCTGGAACTGTTTTTATTAATGAAAAGTCTATTTCAGATTACAATCCGTTAGATTTAGCCAAAGTTTTAAGTTTGGTTTTAACCGAAAAAGTAGCATCTAAAAACTTATCTGTTTTCGAACTTATTGCGCTAGGTAGACAACCTTATACCAATTGGGTTGGTAATCTATCTGAGCAAGATAAAAACATTGTAAACCAAGCTATTCTTCAAACAAATATAGAAGATTTGCAACATAAAAAATGCTTCGAATTAAGCGACGGTCAACTTCAAAAAGTTATGATTGCTCGCGCCTTAGCCCAAGATACCGATTTAATTATTCTAGATGAGCCTACCTCGCATCTCGATATGTATCACAAGGCTTATATTTTAAAATTACTTCAAAGACTCGCTAAAGAAACGAGAAAAACCATTCTGTTTTCTTCTCACGAAATAGACTTAGCCATTCAACTTTGTGATACTTTAATTGTAATGAATGCCGGAATCGTAGTTTCCGATCAACCTTGTAAACTTATAGAACAAGGCGTTTTTGAAACTCTTTTCCCGAAAGATTTAATTGCTTTTGATAAAAACACGGGGAGTTTTAGGGTGAAGAAGTAAAAACCTAAATTAAATTTTAGTTGAAGCTTCTTTTTTTAACTTCAATCTTCAAACTAAAAAAATTATCTTTGAACCTATACCCTATTATTAAATGAACGACAGCATCATCCTCATACTAGCAATTCTAATATCGGCAGTTATTGGTGGTTATTTAGGCATACTTTTTACTAAACTTAAAAGTAAGAGCGAAAAAAGCACTTTAGAAGAACGTAATAGCAATTTACAGCAACAATTTGAAGCCTTTAAACAACATACTGCAATCGAAAAACAGGAACAAAAAGTAACAATTTCTAAAATTGAAAACGACCGTGAAAATATTCGTCGTGAAAAAGATTTTTTAAATGCTGAATTGGCCCGAAGAAACACCGAATTTGAAAACCTACAAGCCTTAAACTTAAAGCGTGATGCTGAGTTAGAAGAACGCCAAGAGCAACTGCGTAAAGATTTTGAAATTTTAGCTACTAAAATACTAGATGAAAAATCGGAGAAATTCACACTTCAAAATAAAGAAAACATTACTAATATTTTAAATCCGCTTCAAGAAAAAATTAAGGTTTTTGAACAAAAAGTCGATTTAACACAAAAGGAAAGTATTAGTATGCATTCCGCTTTAAAAGAGCAATTGTTAGGCTTAAAAGATTTAAACCAACAAATGACGAAAGAAACTACCAACCTAACACGCGCCTTAAAAGGTGATAGCAAAATGCAAGGAAACTGGGGTGAATTGGTTTTGGAACGTGTTTTGGAAAAATCGGGGTTAGAGAAAAATCGTGAATATTTTGTACAACAAAGTTTTACCTTAGAAGACGGATCTCGTGTGTTGCCCGATGTGGTTTTAAACTTACCGGATGGTAAAAAAATGATTATTGATAGTAAGGTGTCGTTAACCGATTACGAACGTTTTGTAAATGCAGAACTAGAAGATCAGCCGCAATTTTTAAAAGCGCATGTTAATTCTATAAAACGCCATATCGATCAACTTTCTGATAAAAACTATCAAGATTTATATGATATTGAATCTCCAGATTTTGTTCTTCTTTTTATTCCCATAGAACCTGCTTTTGCAGTGGTTGTTAATGAAGATAATTCGATTTACAACAAAGCCTTCGAGAAAAACATTGTTATTGTTACACCATCGACCTTATTGGCGACATTACGCACCATTGACAGCATGTGGAACAATGAAAAACAACAACAAAACGCTATCGAAATTGCACGACAAGCGGGCGCACTTTATGATAAATTTGAAGGTTTGGTGAAAGATTTAACCAACGTTGGAAAGAAAATTGACGCCGCTAAAACCGATTATTCATCAGCGATGAATAAACTCGTTGATGGTCGAGGCAATATAATTACTAGCGTAGAAAAACTTAAAAAAATGGGTGCTAAAGCAAAAAAGGCATTGCCCGAAGCTATTCTTAAACGTGCTCAAGAAGACGACTTAGATTAGATTTCTAGCAGTAACGCATTGATATATTATTAGCTTAGTAAAACGATAGCTACGAAAATCATTTTTTAAAAGTAGATTTTTATAAAACTTCCTAAAAATTAAATACCTTTATAGATTACGTTTAATATATTTTTATTTTAGAATATATTTCAAAGTATTATTTAAAACTAAACGACTAAAATTTTATGTTTAAGCATCCAGAAGAATCTCAAGTTTCAATTACAGAATTAATGCTTCCTTCCCACTCTAATTTTAGTGGAAAGATTCATGGTGGACATATTTTATATTTAATGGATCAAATTGCATTTGCCTGTGCTTCTAAACACTCTAGACACTATTGTGTAACGGCTTCTGTAAACAAAGTAGATTTCTTAAACCCCATTGAAGTAGGGCAATTAGTGACGCTTAAAGCCTCTGTTAATTACACAGGACGAACTTCTATGGTTATTGGCTTGCGTGTAGAATCGGAAAACATTCAAACAGGAGAAGTTAAACATTGTAACTCATCGTATTTTACAATGGTTGCTAAGGATGAAGATGGAAATAACGTACCGGTTCCTGGTTTAATTTTAGATAACGAACAAGGCGTTAGACGTTTTGCGCGTAGTATTGTAAGGCAAGATCAAGCTAGAAAAAGATCATCACGATTTAATTCTTCAGATTTTAAAATTGAAGAACATATCGATTTTGTAAAAACTCAAAACGTACAAGTAAATTTATAGGAAGATATCTTCTTTTATAAATTCAAGACATAAAAAAAGTTCAATTAACTGAATAAAACACTTTTCAGTTAATTGAACTTTTTTAATTTTATAAGCCCCTTATTATAATCGACTTAATAATTCGGCTTTCTTATTTTCAAACTCTTCAACCGAAAGTATATCTTTCTTTTTTAGATCTGCCAATTTTTCTATTTTCATAAAAATATCTTCCTCTAAAGCGCTATTGTTATTGTAACTATTATTATTTGTATTTACAGGTGCTTGCTCTACAAATATAGGCTCTGGCTCATTTTGAATAATGTTATTATTCACCGGTGCTGGTTTAGGTCTATTATCTTCACCCGACACAATTGGTAACGTGCTCAAATCTACCGTACCATATTGACTTGTAAACGTCACAGAATAATTCCCGCCTTGTTGTTGCCCTACACCTCCAATTTGGTTGTCTAAAGTATCAAACACTGTTACTTTTCCGTTTTGTTGAATCGCTAAACGTCCAATATTAGAAAAAATAGCATAGCTCGTTCCGTTTTGGCTTCCTGTAGAATTAGGAAAACCTAAATTACCCCACCAGTTACCAGATCCAGATTGAAATCCGTTTTGGTTTTCTACTTTCGGTAACGGCTTATATTGTATACCACCTTGATTTATTAAATTAGATAATTCAACACACAGACCATCTACCGTAGATTTAAGCTGATTGTTAAACATATCGCCTACCATGGTCATGCCACCTTGCATCCACTGGCCTCCGCCGCCTAATTCGGAAATATTAAATTGAGCCATTGTACCGTTACTTCGCATAAGGGCTTGCGTTAAATCTGTTACGGCATTAGTGCTCACTCCATAACGGTTTGCTACATTCGTCATATTCTGAAAGCTAGCATCTGTGAATATTGAATTCATAATATATATTCTCTTTTTAGTTCAAATTGTTAACTTAACAATTTTGCGGTAAAGGTAATCTATAGTAACACCAATAACCTTCTTTTATACAGAAGTTTAGCTTTTATTTTACATTGGAGAAGAAAGAAGTTTCTTTCTTAACAGTAGTGTCATATTCTAGGTGAAAAATCTATTTTTATAGCATGTAATTTGAAGTTATTTTTTTGTATTCTGCTATTTGTTCTATTTCCCAAGCCTTATCTTTTCCAAGTAATTCTCCCATTATTTGAGCCACTTCAGGAGCCATTTTGATGCTTTCTTTAGCATCTAGCAATTGGCAACGTACTCTACGCGCTAGAAAATCTTCTACTTTCCTGGCCATTTCATACCTTACAGCCCAAATCACTTGAGCTTGTATTACAGACATAGAAGTACTTATAGATTTATCCCATCCGTTTTGTTTAGATAACTCAAGAAGTGCTGCTTCATCACTTCCGTAGAAATACAAAGGATTATCAAAATTCACATCTTGTTTATAACCATGTATTTTTAAATCTCTGGTTTTTGAAGGTTTATGCTCCCATTTATGATTTTTTTCTGCTTTATTCACTAAATCTTCGCCCATTTTTCTAAAAGTGGTCCATTTACCACCAACCATAGTTAAAAGCCCAGATTTTGATGTGTAAATTTTATGACTTCTAGAAATCTCTTTGGTTTTATTGCCTTCTCGTTTAGGGGCCGCCAATGGTCGTAAACCAGCGAAGACACTTAATACATCACTTCTTTTAGGTGCTTTAGTTAAGTAACGACTTGCCGTATTTAAAATAAATTCAATCTCCTCGTCGAAAGCTATGGGTTCCAAAACTCCGCGTTCTACTGGAGTATCTGTTGTTCCAATAATAACTTTATTATGCCAAGGCACTAAAAAGAGTACGCGACCATCATCTGTTTTCGGAATAGTAATCGCATCATTTCCTGGCAAAAACGATTTATCTAATATTAAATGCACACCTTGGCTAGGAGCAATTGTTTTTCTAGAACCGGGAGCATCCATTTGTAACACATCATCTGCAAAAACACCGGTAGCATTAACAACTTGTTTACCTTTTATTTCGAATACATCTCCAGATTCTTCATCCTGAACTTCAACACCCGTTACATCGCCCTTTTCATTTTTAACCAAAGCATTTACAGCACAATAATTAAGAACAATAGCTCCCATTTCTGAAGCACTTTGAAGCGTATTTATAGCCAATCGTGAATCATCGAACTGACCATCGTAATAAACAACACCCGCGGAAATTTTCTTCGGATTAATTAAAGAAATACGTTCTAAGGTTTCTGACTTTGAAATATGTTTAGACCGTCCTAAACTCAGTTTTCCTGCTAATAAATCGTAAACCGTTAAACCAATAGTGTATAAAATTTCATCGTACCAGCCGTGTGTTGGAATAATAAACGATTGAATTTTTACGACATGAGGTGCATTACGCAACATTAACCCACGCTCCACAACAGCTTCTCGCACTAAAGCAATATCGCCTTGCTCTAAATATCTTACGCCGCCATGCATTAACTTGGTGGCTTTACTTGATGTTGATTTTGTAAAATCTGATTTTTCTAATAACACTACCGAGTAACCTCGTGCCGAAGCCTCTAAAGCAATCCCTATTCCGGTTGCTCCGCCGCCTATAATTATAAAATCGTAAGTTTTAGAATCGTTCCTTAACTTATACATCATGTCTTCTCTGTTCATCTAGACTTACTTTATTTTTATGAGGGCTATTAGTTACAAACGAAGTTAATAAAATTACAACCAACTAGAATAGGTTTAAAAACAAAAAACCCCGCATAATTGCGAGGTTTTTAATATAATTTGACTTGTTATTATTTGCTTAAGTACATTTTACGTCTTGAATATAAATCGTAAAAAGCATCATCTTTTAAACTATCGATAAATAAGATACTCTCTCCCGTACTCTTCATTTCTGGTCCTAGTTTCTTATTTACATTATGGAACTTATCAAAAGAAAATACTGGTTGCTTAATAGCGTAACCTTCTAGTTTGGGATTGAAATTAAAGTCTTTAACTTTCTTTTCGCCTAACATTACTTTAGTTGCATAATTTACATAAGGCTCTCCGTATGCTTTTGCAATAAATGGTACTGTTCTAGAAGCTCTCGGGTTGGCTTCAATAATATAAACCGTATCATCTTTTATCGCGAATTGGATATTGATTAACCCAACTGTATTAAGTGCTAAAGCAATTTTTTTAGTGTGATCTTTTATTTGCTCCATTACTAAATCACCTAAGTTAAAAGGTGGTAGTAGTGAGTTACTATCTCCTGAGTGAATTCCACAAGGTTCGATATGCTCCATGATTCCGATGATGTACACATCTTCTCCATCGCAAATAGCATCAGCTTCAGCCTCGATAGCACCATCTAAATAATGATCTAGAAGTAATTGGTTACCTGGCATTCTGCTTAATAAATCTACAACGTGCTTTTCAAGCTCTTCCTTATTAATTACAATTTTCATACCCTGACCTCCAAGAACGTACGATGGACGCACTAATATTGGGAAGTCTAAAACATCTGCAATCGCAGCCGCTTCATCAGCCGTTGTTGCGATATCGAATTCTGGATAAGGAATATTATTTTCTTTAAGCATGTTTGAGAACAGTCCGCGATCTTCAGCTAAATCTAAAGCTTCAAAACTCGTTCCTAATATCTTAACACCATATTTCGTTAATTTTTCTGCTAGTTTTAATGCGGTTTGACCACCTAACTGAACAATTACACCTTCTGGTTTTTCATGCTTAATAATATCGTAAATATGTTCCCAGAATACCGGCTCGAAGTATAATTTATCGGCTGTATCAAAATCGGTAGAAACCGTTTCTGGATTACAGTTAATCATGATGGTTTCGTAACCACATTCAGCTGCAGCTAAAACACCATGCACACAACAGTAATCAAACTCGATACCTTGACCAATTCTGTTTGGTCCAGACCCTAAAACAATTACTTTTTTCTTATCTGTAACAACACTTTCGTTATCTGCATAACGATTACCATCTGCAGTTTCCATATCACTTTCAAAAGTTGAATAGTAATAAGGTGTTTTCGCTTCAAACTCAGCAGCACAAGTATCTACTAATTTGTAAACACGGTTTACACCAAGTTCTTCACGTTTATTATATACTTGACTTTCTAAACAACCCAACATGTGCGCTATTTGACGGTCA
This sequence comes from Algibacter sp. L3A6, assembly GCF_009796825.1. Classification (GTDB taxonomy): domain Bacteria; phylum Bacteroidota; class Bacteroidia; order Flavobacteriales; family Flavobacteriaceae; genus Algibacter. Next base: position 2,682,441 of record NZ_CP047030.1, on the reverse strand, counting down.
CCGTATCCTTTTTGTTTAGCTTCTAATAATAAATCCTTTTGAATGGTATCTATTTTGAAGGTAGAAATTTCGTTCTTAAGCATATGAAGCTCTTCATATTGCTTTAAGAACCACATATCAATTTTAGTGATTTCGTGAATTCTGCTTAACGGAATTCCCATTTCGATAGCATCATAAATAATAAAGACACGATCCCAAGAAGCATAAGTTAATTTTTCAATTATTTGCTCGTAGTTTTTGTTTTCTTTACCATCGGCACCTAAACCGTTTCTTTTAATCTCTAGAGATTGTGTTGCTTTGTGTAAAGCTTCTTGAAAAGAACGCCCGATACCCATAACCTCACCTACAGATTTCATTTGAAGTCCTAAAGTTCTATCGGATCCTTCGAATTTATCAAAGTTCCAACGTGGTATTTTTACAATTACATAATCTAATGTTGGCTCAAAAAGTGCCGATGTAGATTTAGTAATTTGATTTTTTAATTCATCTAAATGATATCCTAAAGCTAATTTTGCTGCAATTTTAGCAATTGGATAACCTGTTGCTTTACTCGCTAATGCTGAAGAACGAGATACACGTGGGTTAATTTCAATAGCGATAATATCTTCTTTCTCATCTGGAGAAATAGCAAACTGTACGTTACATCCACCTGCAAAATCACCAATATTACGCATCATATGGATAGCCATATCACGCATTTTCTGGAAGGTTTTGTCGCTTAATGTCATTGCCGGAGCAACCGTTATAGAATCTCCTGTATGAATACCAATAGGATCCATATTTTCGATAGAACAAATAATAACAACGTTATCATTAGAATCTCTAAGCAACTCTAACTCATACTCTTTCCAACCTATTAAGGCTTTATCAATCATAACCTCATGAATTGGAGAAATCTCTAATCCGCGTGTTAATAATTCATCAAAATCTTCTTCTTTATATACAAAAGAAGCACCTGCTCCACCTAAAGTAAAGGATGCTCTAATAATTAAAGGGAAACCAAATTCTTGAGCAATTTCTTTACCTTTTAAGAATGAAGTTGCTGTTGCTTGTGGTGCCATTGGAATACCAATATCCAACATCAAATGTCTAAACTTCTCTCTATCTTCAGTAATATTAATGGCATCAATATTAACACCAATAATGTCTACACCAAAATCTTTCCAAATTCCTTTTTCATCAGCTTGAATACATAAATTTAAAGCCGTTTGCCCACCCATTGTTGGTAAAACCGCATCAATTTGAGGATGATCTTTTAAAATCTGAATTAAAGATTTCGTAGTCAACGGAAGTAAATAAACATGATCGGCCATAGATGGATCGGTCATGATAGTTGCTGGGTTGGAATTGATTAGAATTGTTTCTATCCCTTCTTCTCTTAGCGAACGTAACGCTTGAGTTCCTGAATAATCAAATTCGCAGGCTTGTCCAATTACAATTGGTCCTGAGCCAATAATTAATATCGATTTTAGTTTTGAATTTTTTGGCATTTTACTCGTTATTTATTGTAGCTTAATGAATTGCAAAAATAGTAATCAGTTGACATAAAAAAAGGCATTACACTTAAGTAACACCTTTAATTTATCAACAATTGTTAATCATTTATTTCTTATGTCTAGTTTCAGTAGAAACAGATAATTTTTTTCTTCCTTTAGCTCTTCTACGTGCTAATACCTTTCTACCATTGGCAGAAGCCATTCTTTCTCTAAAACCGTGTTTGTTTCTTCTTTTTCTCTTAGAAGGCTGAAAAGTTCTTTTACTCATTATCTTGTATCTTTAAAACTGAATTGTATTTTTTTAAATCTATAGCTCTGAGTGTTCCCCAAAACTGACGGCAAATATACGAAGACTTTTCACTTTGACAAATGTTATTAGAAAAAAAGTTATATTATTTTTATTCTGAACAAAAACATAGATAACACCGCAATATATTTGACTTCGTTAGTCTTTTTTATGATAAAGGTTTCATTTGTTTTTCATAAAAATTTAGTTTCTTTGCACAAATATTAGTTAAGTAGAAGGATATTTTCTTCTAGTTTCATACCAAAACTCAACCATGTACAATAAAATTATAAAACTTATTATCGCTGCAGGTCTTATTGCTTTTGCAGTTTATCAATTTACTGAAAGTAATATAGGTAATGGCATTATGCTTATTTTACTATCGCTAATTTTCATTTTCTTATACTTTAAGAATGAATTTATTTTATTAGCCTTTTTAAAATTAAGAAAACAAGATTTTGAAGGTGCAACAAAATGGTTAAACAAAATCAAAAACCCAGAAACGGCGTTAGTAAAAAAACAACAAGGTTACTATAACTATTTGCATGGTATTATGGTATCGCAATCTAACATGAATGATGCTGAGAAATACTTTAAAAAAGCAATTTCTCTTGGTTTATCTATGGATCACGATTTAGCGATGGCTAAATTAAACTTGGCTGGTATTGCTTTTTCTAAACGAAGAAAAATAGAAGCTCAAAAATTACTTACTGAAGCAACAAAACTTGATAAACAAGGGATGTTAACCGACCAGATAAAAATGATGAAGGATAACATGAAACGTGCAGTTGGACCAACGCAACATTATGGTGCTGGAGGTTCTGTAAGATCTCAAAAACGTAGAGGATAACATTATTTAAATACTCCATAATCAAAAAGCCAATACTTTTAAAAGTATTGGCTTTTTGATTGATATCTACTACCGACTAGTTATAATATCCTTCTTCAGGAATATCGATATAATATTGCTTTCTAGATCTATTGTTTAAGTGTGGTTCACGTAACCAAGGGTTATGTAACTTTAATATTTTGTAGTTGATACCATAGTTTTCGGCAAACTTAGTAAAATCTGTTACTGCTGTATCTACCTCTACTTTGTAAGTTGGTACAGGCTTGTATAAATCTTTATCTCTAAAATTGAAACCATATGTGTCTGGGTTAGATAAAATTTCTTTTAAAGCTACAATTCTAAACATATAACGCCCTGTTTCTTCGCCTAAGAGTAAATCGTAATACTCACTTACATTTTGTTCTTTTAAACGCCTAGAAACACCTGCATTTCCAGCATTATAAGCGGCAGCTGCTAACGTCCAAGATCCTAATTGTTCTTTCGCTCTTAACAAATATCTACAGGCTACTTCTGTAGCCATTTCTAAATTGTAACGCTCATCAACATTATTGTTTACTTCTAAACCATTTTCTCTACCTGTTGCAGGCATAATTTGCCAAAACCCTCTTGCCCCTGCTGGAGATACGGCATTGGTTAAACCACTTTCTATAACAGCTAAATATTTAAAATCGTCTGGTACACCATGCTTTGCCAAAATAGGCTCTATAATTGGGAAGTACTTTTTAGAGCGCTTAAACATTAATAAACCATTAGATTGCCAATACGTGTTTACTAACAACTCTCTATCCATACGTTCTAAAATATCTGGATTATCAAGTGGCATTGGCTCCCCTGCAAAATCTAATTTTTCTGGAACTTGCAACGCGTAAACATTATAATCGTTTATTAATTTGGTTTCAAAATTCTCATCGGTAGGAGCTTCTTGAAAAGCATTAATAAACAAGGCGCATAAGCTTAATAAGCCTACTAAAGCTAAGGTTTTCTGTACTATTTTCATTTTTACTTCTTTTTATTTTAAATGTAAGTTTTTTATTTAATTTTCTAATATAATTTTTGGTAAATTTTCGTTAAACCATTTATACTTATTTATAATCGCAATATGTGTTCCGTTTTTAACAACCATACAGTTTTTTATATTCTTAATAGGAAAAACCCCATCGGCATCACCATGGATATGTACTATATCTTTTGGAGCCTCTTCTTGCCCCCAACAAACCATTTGCTCTATAGCCCAAGATAAATAACGACTATCATTAACCGAAAGGTATTTTTGATAAAGCTCAATGCGTTTTTTAACCACATTACCTACCGCATATTTTTCGAACACATCTATATTTGAAGCCAATTGTGTTGGCACCAACTTATACGCCTTTGTTGTTTTAGCCAACAGCATACGCTTTGGTAATTCGTGCATAGATTTAACACTCGATGCTATAATTAATTTCCTCGTTTTTATATGCTTAGCCATTTCTTGTACTAAAACACCTCCAAAAGAGACGCCCAGTAAAACAATGTTGTTGTGTTTTATATGCCTAGTCATTCGCAAAGCATAATCACTAAGCGATTCATTTTCAACGGGTATCATCCATTCTAATAAATGAATTTGAAAGGTTTCTTCTGGTAATTTTATGTTTTCAAAAATTAACGGACTAGCAGCCATTCCTGGCATGAGGTAAACATGTATTAGCTCTTGATGCATAAGGGATTAACTTCTATTTAACTATAATATAACGTTTTTTTTTCGTACTTTTGCACGACAAACTTATACAAAAATAGTTCTCACTATTTCAAGTTTGCAAATAATTTTAAAAATTTTATGATATGGTTGAAGCTGCTGAATTGATTGACAACGATTTTTTACGTCAATTTGAAATTAAAATCGATGACCAAATGGCCATAATCGAATATTCTCTACAAGAACGAAAGATTTTTTTAACAAAACTTTTTATTCCAGAAAGCATAACGGACGAAAATTTTAGTAAAGATTTTTTATCTGCTGTATTTGATCAAATAGCTGAACGCAACTTAAGCGTGATGCCTACTTGCCCAGAAATAGCAAAATTTGTTAGAAGCAACAGAAAGTACAAGCGCATGCTACCAGTAGGCGTAAGAATCTAATTTTAGAAATAACTTAAAAACAAAAAATCCGAAGCAAAGCTTCGGATTTTTTTATGTTTTATATTTTATACTGAATATCAATAATAATCAGAATAATCATTAGATATTTTATCCAGAACAACCACGCCTGCAGAACCAGTTAACTCAAGTTGTCCGTCATCATTTATTTCATAACTATTTCCAGAGGCATCGATATCTAAAAGCGTAACCACTTTACCATTTAGCTCCCAATTAAAAGGCTCTAAACTTGAGGTCTCTTCACCTGTATTCGTTTCGATAGCATAAATACTCAATCCGGTATTATTGTCTCCAAAAACTAATGTAAATGTAGTTGTAGCTTCTGTGCTAACCTCACTGGTTTGCCAAACTCCTAATAAAATAGAATCTTCATCGTTATCATCATTGTCACTAGAACAAGACATGAACAGAAAAATAACTAAGAGAGAAGTTAATAATTTTAAGTTTCTTTTCATAATTAATTAAATCTCGATACTTTATACCGAAAACACTTGATGTAAACTTACATCAGCAAACAACATTTAGCAAAATAAAATCGATTAAACTCAAATAAACCAATGCAAGATGAAAAAGCAGTTCTTAAGCAACGCTATCTTGCTTAACAAAATCGAAACGCACTAAGCCATCATCATCAATTTTCGTAAGATTTACCGCATGTAAAGTATTTACTAATTCTGGGTTCCATGGCGTTTTTACTTTTACATAATTTTCTGTAAAACCATGAATATAACCGCTTTTATTTTCACTTTCAAACAAAACAGTTCTTGTTGTTTCTAATTGACTTTCGTAAAATGCACGACGCTTTTTAACCGATAAACCACGTAACATTTTACTACGTTTACTACGTACATTACCGGGTACAATACCGTCCATTTCTGCAGCTTCGGTATTATCGCGCTCCGAATATGTAAACACGTGTAAATATGAAATATCTAACTCGGTTAAAAAATTATAAGTTTCTAGAAAATGCTCATCAGTTTCACCCGGAAACCCAACAATAACATCCACACCAATACAGGCGTGAGGCATAACTTCTTTTATTTTAGAAACACGATCTACATAAAGTTCACGCATGTAACGGCGTTTCATTTTTTTAAGAATTTCATTACTACCAGATTGTAGAGGAATATGAAAGTGTGGTACAAAAGCTCTAGATTTCGAAACCAAATCAATGGTATCATTCTTTAGTAAATTAGGTTCAATAGACGAGATACGCAAACGTTCGATACCTTCTACTTTATCTAATTCTGTTACTAAATCTAGAAACGTATGCTCGTGTTTTTTGTTTCCAAATTCACCCTTACCGTAATCACCAATATTAACACCGGTTAAAACAATTTCTTTTATATTTTGTTTTGAAATATCTCGTGCGTTTTTCAATACGCCTTCCATAGTATCACTTCTAGAAATACCGCGCGCTAAAGGAATAGTGCAGTATGTACATTTATAATCACAACCATCTTGAACTTTCAGAAAAGCACGTGTTCTATCTCCAATTGAATAAGAGCCTACATAAAAATCGGCATCTTCGATTTCGCAAGAATGCACTTCGCCAAAATCGTTTTTAGATAAATCGTTTAGATAATCTGTTATTTTAAATTTCTCCGTAGCTCCAAGCACCAAGTCTACTCCGTTTACATCGGCTAGTTCCTGAGGTTTTAATTGTGCATAACACCCTACCGCAGCAACAAAAGCATCTGGATTAGATTTTTGGGCTTGCTTAACAATAGTTTTGAAACGTTTGTCTGCATTTTCGGTTACCGAACAGGTGTTAATTACGTAAATATCTGCCTTTTCAGAAAAATCTACGCGACTAAACCCCTCATCATCAAAGTTTCTAGCTATAGTTGATGTTTCGGAAAAATTAAGTTTACAACCTAAAGTATAAAATGCGACTTTTTTATTCATTATATTTTGTTATCCTCTGCTTGTTTCAATATCTTTTTAAAATTATCTTTACATTTAAAAAGTCTGCAAATTTACAATTAATAAGTTATATGATAAAACATGTTACTAGTCAAATAATAAACTATCTCTCAATTAGTTGCGTTGTTTTATTTTTTTTTTCATGCGAAAGCGATACAAATACAGCCAAAGACCACCTTGTTTTTAGATATAATGAACATAAAAATATAGGCTCTCTAGATCCTGCTTTCTCCAAAGATATTGCAGATATTTGGGCTACCAACCAACTATTTAATGGTTTAGTACAAATGGATAACAACTTAAAAGTTATACCTTGTATTGCTAAAAGTTGGACTATTTCTGAAGATGCTAAAACATACAACTTCAGCCTTAGAAACGATGTTTATTTTCACAAACACGAACTATTTGGCAAAGACTCCACAAGAACCGTTGTTGCTACAGATGTTGCTTATAGCTTAAACCGATTATTAGACAAACAAATTGCGTCTCCCGGAAGTTGGATTTTGAATAAAGTAGACCAATTTAACGTGGTTGACGATACTACATTTCAAATAAAATTAAAACAACCTTTTCCTGCATTTCTAGGGTTATTAACCATGAAATACTGCTCAGTTGTACCTAAGGAAATTGTAGATTTCTATAATTCTGATTTTAGAGCACACCCTATTGGAACAGGTCCTTTTAAATTTAAACGCTGGGAGGAAAATGTAAAGTTGGTTTTTAGAAAAAATGATAATTATTTTGAAAAAGACCTTAACGGAAATAATTTACCTTACCTAGAAGCTGTTGCAATCACCTTTTTACCTGATAAGCAAAGCGAATTTATGCAATTTGCACAAGGAAACATTGATTTTGTTTCTGGTTTAGATGCCTCATACAAAGATGAAGTTTTAACAGCCGATGGTAGATTAAGAGATTCTTACCAAAAAACATCGCGTTTAATTCGTGGCCCATATTTAAATACCGAATATTTAGGATTTAACTTAGATTCTGAAACCTCGGAAACGCAATCAAAATTATTGAGACAAGCTATTAATTACGGCTTCGATCGAAAAAAAATGATGATTTACCTGCGTAACGGTGTTGGAATTCCTGCAAATGGCGGCTTTATACCTAAAGGTTTACCAGGTTACAATGCTACTACGGGTTTTAACTATAAGCCGGAAAAAGCTAAACAATTAGTTGAACAATATAAAAACGAGACAGGTAAACAAAAGCCAGAAATTACAATTACCACTATTGGGAACTATTTAAGTTTTTGTGAATATATACAACGTGAACTACAAAAAACAGGCCTTATAGTAAACATCGATGTTATACCTGCGGCTACTTTAAAAGATGCTAAAGCCAACAATAAATTAGATTTATTTAGAGCGAGTTGGGTTGCCGATTATCCTGATGGTGAAAATTATTTATCTTTATTTTATAGTAAAAACTTTTCACCAAACGGACCAAATTACACGCACTTTCAAAATCCAAAATTTGACTCTTGGTACGAACAAGCTTTTACTGAAACTAACCCAGAGAGCAGAGAACAACTTTACTCTAAAATGGATTCATTAGTTATGCAAGAAGCTCCAATTATTCCTTTGTTTTATGATGAAGTGGTTCGATTTACAAGGAAAAACGTTCAGCATTTAGGCATAAACCCTATCAACTTATTAGAATTAAAACAGGTGAAGAAATTAAAAGAAAATATTTAGTCTATTTCAACTGGTTTAATTAAAACTTCTTCTAAAACACCAATAATAAAAAGATATTGCCCCAACTCATATAAAACAAGAAGCGTTGGACCATCAAAGGCAAAACTATTTCCGTAGAGTTTTACAACCAACATACTTTCCGATATCACAAAAAATAACAAGCCTAAAAACACCAAAATATAACTCTTGTAGCAAACAAATTCCTTTCGAACAAAAGCGAATGCTAATAAAACTATAGAAATAAAAAAATAAATAACGATTATTATAAGTTGATCACCTAACTTTTCGTAAACCTCATTAACAAGCACGAACATATACAAACTAAAAAACAACAAGAAAAAGAGTATTCTCTTAAAGCTAAAATCATGATTTTTCGCTAACCTCAAGGCATAGAAAAACTTGCCAGCAACAAAAAAAACAAAAGAGAGAAAAAAAAATATTTGATTATTATTCATAAGTGTACCAAACCACCCACCAATAGTAAAAAGAACTAACCCTATAATTACGGCATTAGATTTTAATTTTGGTACTTTATCATTCTTGTTTACTAAATAGTATACCAACAATAACCCAGTTACTAAACTCTTAGATAAATGACGATGAAAGGATGTATCTAAGTTCTGCTTTACCAAATTATCCAATACCACGGCAACCAAAAACACTATAGAAAACAAGTAAATATTTTTAAAAAAAATATTCATAAAATATATTAGTTGACTTATTTTTTTCAAGATAGGCAATTCCCTACTTATTTCATTTTAAAAACATAGATATCATCGTCACCTTTTCCGCCAAGACGTTTGGACGATAAAAAACCAGAAGTATTATTTGTATTCATTATTAGAGACAAATCGTCCTTAACACTATTTAATGGTTTTTCTAGTTTCTCTGCTTTTTCAAAAGTACTATCTCCATTCATTTTACATTTATATAAATCGTAACCACCAAAGCCATTAGGCCTGTTGGACGAAAAATACAATGTATTATCACTAGCTATAAACGGAAACATTTCTTTTCCATAAGAATTTACTGTGGATCCTAAATTCTCAGGTTCACTATACGTATTTCCCTCTAAAATATCGACCTTAAAAATATCCGAACCTCCTTTTGTTGTAGCTTTACCTCCTTTGATATTTGCAGTAAAAAACAAAGTTTTACCATCGGGACTTAACGCTGGGTGCGCATAAGAGAACCGAGGCTTACAGAATGGTAATACTTTAAAATTAGTAAAACCAACACCTGCCTTAAACTCCCCTACTTCTAAATGAAAGTTAGTTTCCTTAAACCTAACATCTGGTTTATTTCTATTGGTGTAAACTGTAGTAATATAAATAAGACTACCGTCTTGAGATAATGTTGCACTAGTAATTTGAGGCACACCTGCTTTGGGATCGATTTGAACGGTAGACAAGTTTTCGATTGTCTCCGAATTTTTAATTTCTCCCTGAAATATTGTTAGTTTTGGCTGACCCTGAACGCGCTTTACGCGTCCTTTTTTATCGAGTTGATAAGATGTAATTATAACATTGTTACCTACGCGCATTAATCCAAAATGAGGATTTTCATTGTTTAGACTTAAATTTTCAACAACATAAGCTTCATTTTGAGCTAAAGCTATTGCTGTACAAAATAAAAAACTACATACTATAAATTTCATCATAAAAAACTGACATTTAAACAAATATACAAATACTTGATTTATTTAAAGCTTGTAAAAAAACTTCATCAGTTTATTTTATAACACAAACCTATTCTTCCCTTCTAAACTTTTTGGTTTCGTCAAAAACATGGGCCAGAATAGCTTCTTCCTGATCGTTGAATTCAATGCCACGTCTACTCATAACTATTTTAGTTACCTCAAAAGCTTTCTTTGTTAAGTAAGTAGTAAAGCCACTACTACCGCCCCAAGAAAAACTTGGTACAAAATTACGAGGAAACCCTGTTCCAAAAATATTTGCACTTACGCCAACTACGGTTCCTGTATTAAACATGGTGTTTATTCCACATTTACTATGGTCACCCATCATTAAACCGCAAAATTGTAAGCCTGTTTTAGCAAAACCTTCTGTTTGGTAATCCCATAAACGCACTTCAGCATAGTTGTTTTTAAGGTTAGAATTATTGGTGTCGGCACCTAAATTACACCACTCACCTAATACAGAGTTCCCTAAAAAGCCTTCATGTCCTTTATTAGAATACCCAAAAATAACCGAATTATTAACCTCGCCACCTACTTTACTAAAAGGACCTACTGTTGTTGGACCATAAATTTTGGCTCCCATTTTTATGGTAGAAGATTCGCATAAAGCAAAAGGCCCACGAATAAGCGCACCTTCCATTATTTCTGCATCTTTAGCTATATATATTGGTCCGTTTGTAGCGTTTAACGAAACGTACTCTAATTTTACTCCTTCTTCTATAAAAATATTTTCTGGAGCTATAATATTATTGGTTTCCGAGATGGTTTCAGTCTTTCTATCTTCTGTAATTAATTCAAAATCGGCCTTAATTGCATCGCCGTTTTTAGAAAAAATATCCCACGTATTTTCAATTTTTAATACGTCACCATCAAATTCAATGGCTTTGTAATCGTCAAAATCAATATCTTCTTGTCCTTCTACTGCAAAAAAAGCAATAACATCGTCACCTTGAAAAATAGCTTGATTTTCTTCTAACGCTTTAATTTTTGCAACTAATGCCTTATTTGGCAAATACGATGCGTTAATCATAACGTTAACTTCCATCTCCACCATCGGATATTTATCAGCTAAATAATCTTCAGTTATCGTAGTTGTTGTACAACTTAAATAGTTTTCCCATTTTTCACGAATAGTTAATATGCCTACTCTAATATCTGCAACAGGCCTTGTATAAGTAAAAGGCAGTAGATTGTTCCTTGAAGGACCGTCAAAAAGTATATAATTCATTTTAAGTGTAAAATTAAAAGTTCATCAATATAAACTTCAATTATGAATTCAAATGTAATTTAAATATAGAAAACAAAAAAGCCTTCCATATTAAATATGAAGGCTTTATATATTAAATGTAGACTAAATTTATTTTTTAAACTTAGCGTATTTATTTTTGAACTTGTCAATACGACCAGCTGTATCTACTAATTTAGATTTACCAGTGTAAAAAGGATGAGACGTTCTAGAAATCTCCATTTTTATTAATGGATATTCAACACCGTCAACCTCAAGAGTTTCGTTTGTATTTGCTGTAGATTTTGTTAAAAACACATCTTCGTTAGACATATCTTTAAACGCTACTAATCTATAATTTTCTGGGTGTATACCTTTTCTCATCGCTAAATGCTTTTTATTCTTTTCAATTTTGGAAGTGCAAATTTAAGTAAATTTTATAAATTCACAATATTTTTTGCATTTTATTTTTCTCTGGTACAAATGTAACGTTTTAGTATCTTTGAACACTAACAATTCAACTAAAATAATTTAATCAAAATATCATGGAAAAAACTTTAAAATCTATTGCTACTAATTTCGGATTGTATTTAGGAGCATTTCTAGCTCTAATCACTATAATTCCTTACGCTGTAAATATTGAATTATTAATAAATACTTGGTTAGGCGCCTTCATTTTAATTACTATTATTGTCTTCGGAATTGTTTCGGTAGCCAAAGTTAAACAAGCTCAAAACAGTTACGCTACTTTTAAAGAAGCTTTTACTGCATATTTTATTACTGTTGCGCTAGGTTTACTAATTAGTATTTTAGTCTCTTATATATTATTCAACTTTATCGATCCAGAAGCAGCAACTGTTTTAAAAGATATTACTATTGAAAAAACAGTACAAATGATGGAAGGCTTTAATTCTCCAAGTGATATTATCGACCAAACCGTTGAAAACATGGAAGCTCAAAACAATTATTCTTTAGCCAACATCGCTAAAAGTTTAGCCGGCTACTTAGTTATGTTTAGTATTATTGGTTTAATAGTTGCAGCAGCAATGAAAAAAAAGAACCCTGACGCAGAATAATTTCAGTATTTTTGAACTTTATTATCTGAAAAAAATTACATGGATATATCAGTAGTTATACCACTACTTAACGAACAAGACTCTTTAACCGAATTGCACGATTGGATTGCTGGCGTTATGCAAAAGCATCAATTTTCGTACGAGATTATTTTCATTGATGACGGAAGTAAAGATGAGTCATGGAATATCATCACCTTACTTTCAACGCAAAATAATAGCGTAAAAGGCATTCGGTTTTTACGGAATTTTGGAAAATCTCAGGCTTTACATGCTGGTTTCGAAAAAGCGGAAGGCGATGTAATTATCACCATGGATGCCGATTTACAAGATAACCCGGACGAAATTCCAGATCTTTATAAAATGATTATAAAGGATGGTTTCGATTTGGTTTCGGGTTGGAAAAAGAAACGTTACGACTCTGTAATAGCTAAAAACATTCCATCAAAACTATTTAATTGGGCTGCCAGAAAAACATCGGGAGTAAAACTGAACGATTTTAATTGTGGCTTAAAAGCTTATAAAAAAGAAGTTGTAAAAAACATTGATGTTAATGGCGAAATGCACCGTTACATTCCGGTGCTTTCAAAAAACGCAGGCTTCTCTAATATTGGTGAAAAAATAGTACAGCACCAAGCCAGAAAATATGGTGAAACCAAATTTGGCATGGATCGTTTTATTCATGGTTTTCTAGATTTAATTACCATTTGGTTTTTATCTCGTTTCGGAAAACGCCCTATGCATCTCTTTGGAGCATTAGGTTTTATAATGTTTGCCATTGGTTTTGCTTTTGCATTTTACCTTGGTGTCGATAAATTATTTTTAGACCGCGCAGGTAGACTAATTACACAACGCCCTCAATTTTACATTGCACTTTCTACCATGGTTATTGGTACTCAGTTTTTTGTAGCTGGTTTTTTAGGCGAAATTATCTTGAGAAACAGACCCGATAAAAAACGATATTTAATTAAAGATGAATTAAATTTAAACCAAAATCATTAAGAAATAGTTAAAAACGCCTTTTAAGGGCATCAAAATTGCTTGTTTTTAAAAATTATTCTTTAACAATTGTTTACTTTTGTTTTCATTTGTTACACAACTAATTATACATATATGATACACATTGAACCAAAAATTTTAGACAGAATAAACGCCTGGTTAACACCTGCTTTTGATGACGAAACGCAAAAAACTATTAAAGATAGTATTGCAAACAATCCAAAAGATATACAAGAAAGCTTTTATAAAGATTTAGAATTTGGTACAGGTGGTATGCGTGGTATTATGGGTGTTGGCACAAACCGTATTAACAAATATACTTTAGGTAAAAGCACACAAGGTTTAAGCGATTATTTGCATAAATCTTTTCCAAATGAAACACCTAAAGCTGTAATTGCTTACGATTGTAGACACAACAGTAAATCTTTAGCAAAATTAGTTGCCGATGTATTTTCTGCAAACGGTATTCAAGTTTATTTATTTGAAGATTTACGTGCTACACCAGAATTATCTTTCGCAGTAAAACATTTAAACTGCCACTGTGGTATTGTATTAACAGCATCTCACAATCCACCAGAATATAATGGTTACAAAGTATACTGGCAAGATGGTGGGCAATTAGTACCTCCGCATGATGGTTGTGTTATTGGCTTAATTAACGATTTAGATTATGCTGATATTAAGTTTGAAGCAAACAACGATTTAATTCAATATATAGGTAAAGATGTTGATGATGTTTTTATCAACGCATCGGTTCAAAACGGTTCGGTTGGTGCAACTCAAGCCGCTAAAGACGATTTAACTATTGTATTTACATCATTACACGGTACATCAATTACCACAGTTCCAGAAACATTAAAACGTGCTGGATACAAAAATGTCCATATTGTAAAAGAACAAGAAGTGCCAGATGGCGACTTTCCAACAGTAAAATCTCCAAACCCAGAAGAACCTGCTGCCTTAAAAATGGCTTTAGAATTAGCCGATAAAGTAAATGCAGATATCGTTATTGGTACAGATCCAGATTGTGATCGTTTGGGCGTAGCCGTTAGAAATGCTGATGGTGAATTACAATTACTAAACGGAAACCAGACCATGTTAATGATGACGGATTTCTTACTAAAACAATGGAAAGCAGAAGACAGAATTAAAGGTAAAGAATTTATTGCATCTACAATTGTATCTACTCCTATGCTAACAAAACTAGCTACATCTTACGGTGTAGAAAGTAAAATTGTTTTAACTGGTTTTAAATGGATAGCTAAATTAATTCACGATTTTCCAGAATTAGATTTTATTGGTGGTGGTGAAGAGAGTTTTGGTTTTATGGTTGGCGATTTTGTTCGCGATAAAGATGCCGTAACCTCTACCCTACTAGCTTGTGAAATTGCAGCTATTACAAAATCTAACGGAAGTTCTTTCTTTAATGAATTACTCCAATTATATACAGAACATGGTTTTTACAAAGAGAAATTAATCTCGTTAACCAAGAAAGGTATTGAAGGTGCTGAAGAAATCAAACAAATGATGACGGATGCCCGTAACAACACACTTAAAGTTGTTAATGGTTCTAAAGTTGTAAAATTTGAAGATTACGATTTATCAATTTCAAAAAACATGATTACTGGTGAAGAATATACAATAGACGTTCCAAAATCTAACGTATTAATTTACTATACTGAAGATGGAAGCCAAGTAGCATTAAGACCAAGTGGAACCGAACCAAAAATTAAGTTCTACGTAAGTGTAAACACAGAACTAAAAGCTGTTGAAGATTTTAAAACAACCGAAGCTTCGTTAGACGCTAAAGCTGAAGACATCTTAAAAAGCATGAACCTTATTTAAGGATCAGAACAATTTAAATAAAACAAGCATCAATTTAGATGAATCATTTTTATAACATACTTCGGTATGCCAAACCATATAAAAATTTCGCCATAGGACACATTATATCTAATGTGTTTTATGCGTTATTTGGGGCACTTTCTTTTATAGCATTAATACCAATGCTAGATATTTTATTTGAAAAAAAAGACCCTACTGCAACCATTGTAGAACCGGTATATAAAGGCATATCTAGTCTTAAAGATTTTTATAAAGACTATTTAGCTTACCAAGTAAGCCTGCACACAGATAATGATCCGCAAAAAGCATTACTTATTGTAGTTAGCTTAATTATAATCTTATTTCTTTTAAAAAATATCTTTGGCTATTTAGCCAATTACTTCATGGTGTTTTTAAGAAACGGTGTGGTTAGAGATATTAGAAATACTGTCTATAAAAAAACTGTAGAGCTACCTCTTTCTTATTTTTCTGAACAAAAAAAAGGAGATATCATGACACGTGTAACTGGCGATGTAGCAACTTTACAATACTCTATGCTACCAGCACTAGAGCTTATTGTTCGTGAACCACTTACAATTATTTTTACTATTGTTATGATGCTTTTAATAAGTGTGCCTTTAACCGTTTTTGTGTTTATTTTTATTCCGCTTTCTGGCTTGGTTATTTCCAGAATAGGAAAAAGCTTAAAACGAAAATCGGATCGTGTTCAAAAAGAGCAAGGTATTACACTATCAACTTTGGAAGAAACATTAACAGGTCTTCGTATCATTAAAGGTTTTAATTCTGAAGATAGATTTTATGAAAAATTCTCTGATTCAACAGGTAAATTCTATAATTTTTCTAACAAATTACTTAACCGACAAAACTTAGCATCACCAGCTAGCGAATTCTTGGGTATATTAGTTATTTCTATACTTTTATGGTACGGAGGACAACTAGTTCTAGTTGACAAAACATTAGACGGAAGTTCTTTTATCGCATATATGGGATTAGCATATAACATTTTAGTTCCGGCAAAAGCAATTTCCAGAGGACTTTATAACATTAAACAAGGTAACGCTGCTGCGGAAAGAATACAGGAAATCGTAGAAGCTCCTAATCCTTTAAAAGATAAAGAAGGCGCTATCGACAAAACGAGTTTCGATTCTGAAATTGAATTCAAAAACATTTCCTTTAAATATCAAGATGATTATGTTTTAAAAGATTTTTCATTAACCATTCCTAAAGGAAAAACTGTTGCTTTAGTAGGCCAATCTGGTAGTGGTAAATCTACAATTGCCAACTTAATCACTCGTTTTTACGATGTAAACAAAGGAGAAATCTTAATAGACGGTATCAACATTAGTGATTTAAAAACAAGTGCTTTACGTGCGCAGTTAGGTATTGTAACACAAGATGCTATTCTATTTAACGAAAGCATTAAAAACAACTTAAAACTAGGTAAACAAAACGCTTCAGACGATGAAGTTATTGATGCCTTAAAAATTGCGAATGCTTGGGAGTTTGTAAAAGATTTACCAAAAGGCATTGAAACCAATATTGGTGATGCAGGAAACAAACTTTCTGGCGGACAAAAGCAACGTTTAAGTATTGCGCGCGCCGTACTTAAAAGCCCTCCAATTATGGTGCTAGACGAAGCTACCTCTGCCCTAGATACCGAGAGCGAACGCTTAGTACAAGTTGCTCTAGAAAATATGATGAAAAATAGAACCTCTATTGTTATTGCACATAGACTTTCAACCATTCAAAATGCAGATCAAATTGTTGTTTTAAACAAAGGAGAAATTGTAGAGCAAGGTAAACACCAAGAGCTTATTGATAAAAATGGAGTTTATAAAAAACTTGTAGATATGCAAAGTTTCGAATAAACTTCAAAACACGTTGTAAAATATAAAAAGGATAGAGACTTGGGGGTTTCTATCCTTTTTTTGTAGGTTAATGTTAGATTTGGGGCATCTAACAACTTAAGCAGGTTTCTGATGCAAATTTAAGGTAAATAATCTTACAAACAAAAATTTATTTGCATTTAATCTAAAATATATGTCTTTAAACGATAAAAAAGATTAAAACCTTTGAAAAACCAGCATTTTTTATTTTCCAAAAAAAAACATCATAACAGATTAAACCTTTTGTATATTTATAAGTCTAAGAAATAAAGAAGTTTTAGTGACGGACGAAGTACAGCTCATTGAGCAATTAAAATCGGATACCCATAAAGAAGCAGCCTTTAGAGAGTTAATAACCCTATATAAAGAGCGCTTGTATTGGCATATTCGAAATATTGTAAAATCGCATGATGATACTGATGATGTTTTGCAAAACACATTTATTAAAATCTATAAAAACATAGGTAATTTTAAAGGTGATAGTAAACTTTTTTCCTGGATGTACCGTATAGCTACTAACGAGTCTATTACGTTTATAAACAAAAATGCCAAACGCTTACAGACAAGTAACCAGGAAGTACAAGATTTAGCTATTAATAATTTAGCTTCCGATGTTTATTTTGAAGGCGATGCTATTCAATTAAAATTACAACAAGCTATTGCAACGCTTCCGGAAAAGCAACAATTGGTTTTTAACATGAAATATTTTGAAGACATTAAATATAAAGATATGTCTGAAATTTTAGAAACAAGTGAAGGCGCTTTAAAAGCATCTTACCATTTGGCAGTCAAAAAAATTGAAGCCTTTTTAACTCAAGATTAAACCTTTTAGAAAAACTCAAGTCTTAATAATAAGATGAAAACAAATAAAATACATAACGTAACTAATTCAGGCTTAAAAGCTCCCAAAGATTATTTCGATAATATTGAAGATCGCTTAATGACTGAAATTAAGCTAAATGAAACCGTAAGTGATTCTGGTTTCAAAGCTCCCGATGGTTATTTCGATACCCTAGAAAGCAGTATTTTAAGTAAAGTTTCAGAAAAAGAAACGACCAAAGTGATTCCTTTGTTCAGCAAAAAGAATCTACTTTATTTCTCAAGTATTGCTGCCGCAGTTCTATTATTATTCAATCTTTCAATTTTTGAAAAAGAAACAAGCTGGGACAGTCTAGACACCGAAACTGTAGAGAACTATATTTTAGATGAAAACGTAGGCTCCTATGAAATCGCCTCACTATTATTAGTAGACGATATATCTGAAGATGATTTTGACTCTTTAGAATTTGCAGACGAAGCTATGGAAGGCTATTTTCTAGAAAACACTTCTATGGAAGATTTAATTATAAAATAAAAAAAAACATGAAAACATATATTTCAACCTTATTCGTACTCTTATTTACCGTAAGTGTATTTGCTCAACATAAAGATCGAGAACGCATACAAGCTTTAAAAGTATCTTTTATTACGGAAAAACTAGACTTAACAGCTAAAGAAGCGCAAGCATTCTGGCCTATTTACAATGCCTACGATGAAAAATCGAGAAAATGTAAATATGAAGATATGCGTGGTATTCGTAAAGAAATAAAAGAGAATGCCGCTACGCTTACCGATGCTAAAGCTGAAGAATTATTAAATAAATTTGTACAGGCCGAAAACACATTACACCAAGAGCGCGTTAACCTTATTGTTAACTTGAAGAAAATTATTTCTCCAAAAAAGATAATTTTATTAAAAGCTACGGAAGATGATTTTAACCGCAAATTATTTGACGAATACAAAAAGCGTAAACGCGAAGGAAAGACGGAATAATATTAAAGATTACACATTAACAATAAAGTCTTTTTCCGAGACTTTATCATAAACATCACGGCTAAAAACATACAATTTAGATGGTTTTTTAGCCGTTCCTTTTTTAGTTTCATTTAAAGGAACAATATATATTTTCTTCAATACTTTCTTTCTAAAGTTTCGGTTATCGAGTTCTATTTCTAAAACCGACTCGAAAGCAAATTGCAATTCATTTAAAGTAAACTTATTAGGCATCAAATCGAATATTATAGGCTCTACCATAATTTTCTGTTTTAAATCCTCGTGCGCATCTTTAATAATTTTACTGTGATCGAAGCCTAACTCCGGCAAAGTATCAATAGAAAACCACTTAAACTCATCTTCATTAACCTCAATACTGTCTAGAGGTTGTGCAAAATAATAAGCAATCGTCATAGATTGGGTTTTTACACCATGGCTACGCACCCAAAGTAAATCTTTATCAGATTTTAATCGTGTTGGATTTCCGTAAGTTCTAAATTGAGTTCTATTAAACTCGCTATATCCTGTAATACCTTCAAAAATAACATTGGCAGATTCCTCTAAAGTTTTACTAATAAAAACACGTCCACCGGTAATCATCCAATCATCGATAACCGGGTAATTTTCATCAAACATATTCAGGGTTCGCTTTCGTAATAAAACGTTTAACCCCAAATCATTTAATCCAAAAATCACACAATCTACCGATACATTATCTCGCTTCCTAAAATCCATTTTTCACCTTAAAA
Source organism: Algibacter sp. L3A6 (assembly GCF_009796825.1). GTDB lineage: Bacteria > Bacteroidota > Bacteroidia > Flavobacteriales > Flavobacteriaceae > Algibacter. Next base: position 2,662,756 of record NZ_CP047030.1, on the reverse strand, counting down.
ATTCATCTATAAAAAAAATAATAAAATATTTTTATATTCTCTAATATACAATGAAACCGCAAATTTTCAATGCAAATCAATATTTTTTTATGTAAATTTAAAAAGAATTTAAACACCCACACAATACCAAAATAAAATGCCTAATTCTTTATATTTAAACATGGAAAATATAGAAGCGCTAAAAGAAAATGCTTCTACTCCTCTGTTTGATCGCGACCAAGTTAAAACAAGTATTGCACATATTGGCGTGAGCAATTTTCATCGCTCTCATCAAGCGTATTACATGCACAATTTAATTGAAAAGCATCATGAATTAAGTTACGGTATTTGTGGTATCGATTTATTAGATTCCGATAGAAAAACTTATAATGTCTTAAAAGATCAAGACGGGCTTTACACCCTAATAACTAAAGATGCCACTAGCGTACATAAACCTAAAATAATTGGTTCTATTGTAGAATATTTTTTTGGACCAGAAAACCCAATGGCAGTTATTGAACGCTTGGCAAACCCTGATATTAAAATTATTTCCTTAACTATTGCAGAAGATGGTTATCACTTAAATGAAATTACCGGTGTATTTAACCAAAAACATCCTGCTGTAGCGGAAGAAGTTGTAAATCCATTTAACCCAAAAACTGTTTTTGGTTACTTAACGCAAGCTTTTAAACTTAGAAAACTTCGCGGATTATCTGGCTGTACCATTTTATCTTGCGACAACATTAAGAATAATGGCGACACCATGAAACTGTCGTTTTTAAATTACGTAAGTAAGAATGAACCCGACTTATTACCTTGGTTAAAAAGCAATACAACCTTCCCAAACACAATGGTTGATAGAATTACACCTGTTACCCAGCACAAAGATTTAGATGCGCTAAAAAACGACTATTTAATAGAAGACCAGTGGCCTGTAGTTTGCGAATCTTTTACGGAATGGATTATTGAAGACAACTTCTATAAACAAAAGCCAAATTGGGAGCAAGTAGGTATTCAGTTTGTAAAAAATATTGCACCATACCAAAACATGAAATTGCAGCTTTTAAATGCTGGCCATAGTATCTTAGGTGTTCTAGGCACATTGCACGGTTACAAAACCGTACAAGAAGCTGCCAATGACGACGATTTTATTTTATTCCTTGAAACTTTTATGGATCTTGAAGTAACACCAACTTTGGTTGATGCAAAAAACAAAACTATAGAAGAATATAAAACAACTTTAATTTCAAGGTTTAAGAACCCAAATATAAATGATAGTCTGTCTAGGATTTGCAGTGAAAGTTCGGCTAAAATTCCAATTTTCATTTTATCAACACTAAATATTCAGCTTTCAGAAGAAACAAAACATTTTAATCACATAGCTTTTGTAATTGCAGCTTGGTGTAAATACAATGATGGTATTGACGACCAAGGCAATCCTTATAACATAAACGATTCTATAAGTAACACCTTAATTAGGATGGCCGCATTATCGCAGCAAAATCCTATTAAGTTTTTAGAAATAAAATCGATTTTTAAAGACTTAAGCACACACACCGTTTTCACGGAAAAGTATTTTAAATATTTAAGCTATCTAAGAACACACAACATTAAAGAAAGCATTATAAACTTCAATGCTAATTTAATTTAACACTATAAAGCGAGAAAAGCTTTATGACCAAATTCATAAAGCTTCTCAAGCACTATTAACAAAAAACAAACTCTTAACCGCTAATCATTCGTTCTATATCTGTTTGCTTAATTTCTGGATTCGCACCTTCGCTACTTGCTACAATGGCACCAACGGCACAAGCAAAGTTTAAAGCATCTTGCGGTGCTGTTTTATTTAATAATTGTGTAATAATTGAAGCTAAAAACGAGTCGCCAGCACCAACCGTATCGATAACTGTTACCTTATAACCATCGTTATAGTAAAAGGTATTATCTAAATATAAAATAGCGCCTTTACCCCCTTTAGTAACACAAATAGTTTTTGCCTGAGTTTCTTTAGCCATAAACTCAATAGCATCTTCTAAAACATGAGACTTTAAACCCAAATCGCTTGCTATCTCTAAAATTTCATCATCGTTAAACTTAACAAAATCGGCCTGACTCATTAAACACTTAAGCACCTCGGCAGTATAATATGGCTGTCTTAAATTAACATCAAATATTTTATATTTTGCCAATTTTAAAAGCGCATAAAGCGTTTCTCTAGAAACATCATCTCTAGCAATTAAACTTCCAAACACAAAGGCATCTCCATTAGCAACAATAGCTTTTACCTGGTCGTTAAGCTCTATTTTATCCCAAGCTCGAGGAAACATAATATCGTAAGAAGCAGAACCTGTTTCATCTAATATTACTTTTACTTTTCCTGTTTTGTGAGTTGAATCTACCTGAACACCATCAACATTTACGCCTTTTGACTTAATGAATTTAACGATCTCCTCGCCATTTTCATCTTCACCAATACGACTAATCATAGAGACATTATTTCCAAAAGATTGCAACCTAACTGCAACATTTAATGGAGCGCCTCCAATTTTTTTCATGGTTGGAAAAACATCCCACAAGACTTCTCCAAAACTTGTGATATTTGCCATTTTATATAAAATTTACACGATTAATATTCATTTCTAAAACACATTTTTCAATACCGTGTTTCACGATATCTTTATAAGCAGTAGTATAAGCTTCTGTAAAAGGTTTAGAATCTTTTAATTTCCCGAAGATAGATTCAATTTCTAAAAACGTAGTTGGACAATTTTTAGATTCCTTTGCCTTTTCATTTAAAACAGATGCCATAACATCTTTAACATTTATAGCCTTTCCATTTTCATCATTACCCAAACTGTAAATAGCCCAGGCCGCAGTTACTAAAGCTGCATGTTCAATATGGCCATCTAATTTTAACTGCGCGTTTATAGTTGGCAAAATAAATATTGGGAATTTAGCCGAAGTTTCCGAGCAAATTCGATCAATTTGATCCTTAATATAAACATTACCGAAACGTTGTAGTAAAGATACTTCGTAACTTTCTAAATCTACACCTTTGAGGTCACTTAAAATTGGTGCAACTTCCCTACCCATATAAGCTCTTAAAAATGCATTTATCCCAGCATTATTAGCTGCTTCATCTATAGTATCATACCCCATTAAAGCACCTAAAATGCCCAATACAGAATGCCCAGCATTTAATAACTGAAGTTTCATTTTCTCATAAGGCTCCACATTTGGTACAAATTGAGCGCCTACATTTTCCCAGGTTGGTCTTCCTGCAGAAAAATAATCTTCAATTACCCATTGTTTAAAAGGTTCGCAAACAACTGGCCAAGCATCATCAATACCAGAAGTTTCTTTTAAGCTTGAAATATCCGAAGGACTTGTTGCTGGCGTAATTCTATCCACCATAGCATTCGGGAAAGATACATGCTCTTCTACCCAAGCAACCAATACTGGCTCGGCAACGCCTACATAACTTAAAAGCATCTTTTTAGTCATGTGTCCATTACCTTGTATATTATCACAAGACTGAATAGTACAACCTTTTAAACCACGTTCCTTTCTTAATTTCAAAGCCTGGGTTAAGTAACCAAAAATAGTTTTTGGAGCTTCAGCATTAGCTATATCGTGTTGCACTAAAGGGTTTTCAAAATTGAATTCACCTGTTGCCTCATTATAGTTATAGCCACCTTCTGTAATTGTTAAACTAATAATTTTAACATCTGGGCTAGCCATTTTTTCAATTACTTTCTTAGGGTCTTCAGGCGCGTACAACACCTCAACAATAGAACCAATTACACGCTTAGTAAGCGTACCATCTAGCTCTTTTACAACTAGAGTGTACAAGCCATCTTGTTCCTTTAAAGTATTATATATTTTAGCATCAAAATCTAGCAATGCTACACCACAAATACCCCAGTCTGCATTCGATTCATCATGTAATAATTGATCGGTATAAAACGCCTCGTGCGATCTATGAAACCCCCCAATACCAACATGTACAATTCCTGTTTTAACATTATCCCTGTTATATTTAGGAATAGCAACCTCACCCTCAAACCTTGATAGGTTCTGGTTATTTAATTTATAACTTGTCATTTTTTCTAAGTATTATATGATATTATTTGCTATCGAAACGTTGAAGTAACACAGCAAAAATGATGATAGCTCCTTTTACAACTTGCTGCGGATAAGACGGTACATTTAAAAGGTTTAGAATATTTCCTATTAAACCTAAAATAAGCACACCCATTAAGGTATTTATCGCGGTACCTTTTCCGCCATTTAAACTTGCACCACCAATTACAACGGCAGCAATAGCATCTAACTCCCAAGCCATACCCATGTTAGGTGACCCTAAATTGGTTCTTGAAGCTACAATTACAGCAGCAGTTGCTGCTAAAGCTCCAGAGATAGCATAGACTAAAAACTTGTATTTATTAACTTTTATACCAGATAAACGAGATGCTTCTTCATTACTTCCTATGGCAATTATTAATCGTCCAAACACGTTGTAACGCAACATAACCATTGCTAAAATCACAATTAAAAAGAATACAATAGCAATATTTGGAATACCTAATGTAGAATTATTTGCAAAGTTAGACATAAACTCTCCTCCTGGAGTTTTGAAAGTAATTGGAGATCCTTTAGAATAGATAAACCCTAATCCTCTAGCAATCGTCATTAAAGCCAAAGTGGCGACAAAGGGTGCCATTTTTTGAAATGCGACCAGATATCCGGCAATACTTCCTAAGGCAAAACCAATAACAATAGTTAGTACAATTGCCAATGGTAGCACCACAATATTAACTAGAATTGCAAAGGTGACCGCCAGTAAAGCAACCATAGACCCCACAGATAAATCGATTCCTCCTGTTAAAATAACAAGCAACATACCGATACTAATAATACCTATACCCGAAACTTGTTTTAATAAATTTGAAAGATTTGTTGATGTAAAAAACACATCAGAAATTAATGCTGAAAAAACAACCAGCAATATGAAAATGAAAATTGTATTATGTTTTACGAGAAACTTAAGTATACCGCCAGGGCTACTAAGTTGTTGTTTTATTGTTAATGCCATGATTTTTGTTTTTTGTTATAGTTTTGTTAGACTACTTGTTTAAGTTTTTCGCCAATAGAGTAGCGTAAAATGTTTTCTTCGGAAAATTCTTCTTTGGTTAATTCTCCGTAGAATGTACCTTCGTGCATCACTAAAATACGATCTGCAATCCCCATAATTTCAGGCATATCAGAAGAGATTACTACAACTCCAACGCCTTTTTTAGCAACTTCATTAATAAGGTTATAAATTTCAATTTTTGCCCCAACATCAACGCCACGTGTAGGCTCGTCAATAAAAATAACCTTACTATCTATACTTAACCATTTTGCTAAAGCTACCTTTTGTTGATTTCCACCACTTAGGTTTTTAACGTCGACCTCTGAACTTGGAGTTTTTATATTTAATTTTTCAATTAAACCTAACACATTTTTATACTCATCGTCCACATTAATAAAGCCTAGCTTTCCTGAAATACCTGCAAAATTGGTTACACTAATATTTCGTCTAATGGACAATGGTAAAAACACACCGTCTTCTTTTCTATCTTCTGAAACAAAACCAATTTGGTGTCCAACAGCACATACTGGTGAATTTGTTTTTATTTCTTTTCCGTTTAAAATTAAAGTTCCCGATTTTTTCTTGTGAGCTCCAAAAATAAGTTTTGCGGTTTCCGTTCTTCCACTTCCTCCTAAACCTGCAATTCCAAGCACTTCACCAGGACGTACCGAGAATGACACATCGTGAACTAAAGTATCTTTTGCTGTTAAGTTTTTAACTTCAAATATAGGAACGTCTCCTATTTTTACATCACGTGTTGGATACAAATCCTTCAATTCTCTACCAATCATTAAACGAATTACACCATCGGTATCTGTATCTTTTACCGCCATACTTCCAGTATCTACGCCATCTCTAAGCACAGTAACAGAATCTGCTATTTTAAAAATCTCATCTAAATGATGTGAAATGTAAATAATAGAAATTCCCTTATCTCTAAGTTTAAAAAGGTTATCGAATAATTTTTTAGTATCCGTTGGATCGAAAACTGTAGTCGGTTCATCTAGCACCAAAACTTTAGTATCTTCAGAAAGTGCTTTGGCAATTTCAACCACTTGCTTTTGTACAATACTTAAGTTTCTTACGGTTGCAGCCGCATCAATATCAAACCCTAAAGAATCTATTAATTGTTGAGCATCTTTAGTAATTTGTTTCCAGTTCATCCAAAATTTACTTGCACCAAGTTTGTGCAGATAAATATTTTCGGCTACCGATAAATCGTTCACTAAAGATAATTCTTGATACACAACACTAATACCTAAAACCTGTCCGTCGTGAGTGTTTTTCGGACTAATTTCTTCACCATCTAAAATTACTTTTCCAGAATCTTTTTGATGCACACCACTAAGGATTTTAACCAAAGTAGATTTACCTGCACCATTTTCGCCAAGTAAAGCATGGATCTCTCCAGGCTTTACTTTTAAGTTTACATTTTCTAGTACTGAAACAACACCAAAACTTTTTGATATTCCGGTCATTTCAAGACGGTATTCATTATCTGAATTATGCATATCAATAAATTTTAAAGATTAAAATAATGCTTTTGGATTGTAGTACTTAGCAGCGTTTTCTTTAGTAATTAATAAAGGTGCTGTAAATGATGTTTTAGCAAAATCTCTTTTTCCGTTAATATACTCAATAGCATATTGAACAGCATTCTTACCAATTTGCACTGGGCTATTCATTGCTGTACAACCGTAAAAATCGGTATCCATAATATACTTAATAGCTTCTTTTTGTCCGTCTGCACCAGCAACAATTAAAATATCGTCTGTTTTACCAGCTTGAGCAATTGCTTTGATAGCTCCTAATACACAAACATCAGATTCTGTAATTACTACATTAATATCTGGGTGCGCTACTAAAATATCTTCCATCGCTTTTAAACCACCGGCGTAAGACCACTCTGTATAAGCTTGCGTTTTTACATTTAAATCTATTTTACCTTGCGTTCTTAATTGCTCTTCTGTAATACCTTGCAATAAACCTTGCTTGCGAGTTCTTCCAACAGGGTTACCAGCGTTACCACTTAATAAAGCAATATTCATTGTTTTGTTTCCCATTTTTTTAACTAACCACTCACCAGCTAATTCGCCATTTGCTAAATTATTAGACTGAATAGTTGTAACATAATCTGCTGAAGGATCTATAGAACTATCAATAATAAAAACAGGAATTCCAGCTGCTTTCGCCATTTTAGTAACACCAACTAAAGCATCCGGATCTTTTGGGTTTAATAATAAAGCATCAACACCTTTAGTAATTAAATCTTCAACTGCTGCAATCTGTTTATTAATATCATCTTGACCATCTGCAGATAAAAACACCATACCATTTTTCTCTGTTGTAGCTTGTATACTTTGAAGTAATGCTTGGTAATACGGTGCATTTAAAGAAGGTGTACAATACCCTATTTTTTTCCCTGTAAGATCTACTGAACTTGCAAAAGCTTCACTCGTATCTTCCGAAGAGTTAACGGTAGCACTTGTAGAACCAGTTTGTTCCACACAACTAGATAAATTAAATATTAATGCAAGCACCATTAATGGCTTTAAACATTGCCTTAGAACCGAAGTTTTGTTTTTTGTTTTCATAATGAACGTTTTAAAGAATTATTTTGTTTAGTTATTGGTTATTAAAATATTGTAAAATCTACTTGAAGTACTGTTTTCTCTTTTTCTGGATTCCACATAGCAGTTACTCCAATTGGTAAATTATAAGTACCTAATTTAACATTTTTATTGAAGGTTGCCCCTACGTTTATTAAATTACCAGCACCTTCGGTATAAAAAGTTTTATCTGTTACAAAAGACCATGCGCCTCCTGCGAAAAGTGATAAGCTAGAATCTCCTTTTTCCCAAACCTTACTACTCACCTCAAAGTAATGCGTCCAAGAGTCTTCTAAAGAACCATCAGTTTGCACTTCGTAGTCTCCAGAACCACCACCAAGAATGGTAGCAAAGTATAATAACGTATTTGGAGTAACATTGTAACCAAAGTTAAGATCTACAAAGTTGTACCCTTGTGTTTTATCATAACTCCAGTAATGCAATACATCACCACGCTCTTCTACACCTGTGTAGTTATTGTGAGTAACCGCTTCGATAAAGAACTTATCAGAAAAACGATATTTTGTATAAATAGAAAATTCTTGATAGTGAGCACCAACATTTTCACCTGTAATTTTATTAGTAACATCTACTGTTGTTAAACTCGCACCGCCCCAAACACCAAAAGTGAATTTAGCATCTCTTGAATTAAACTCTAAATTAGTAGCAAGCATAGCACCTGGATGCACAACAAACCCATGCCATAAATGCATGTTTTTTAAATGAGCACCAGCTGTAAAAGCCTTATAATCATCGTTTACTAAATCGTCTTGTCCCTGTACAGAGTTAAAACCAAAAAAAAGCACAGCTAGTAAAATAGCCTTAATAGAAGATAAATTAGAATGGTTACTAATTCTTTGAAGTGGTAGTTTCATAATTTCAGTATTTAGTTTAGTTTTTTAAAAAAACGTACTTTGGACGTTTATTTTTTCAAATATATATAATTATATTTAATATTTCCAAATAAAAAATAAAACAATACACTACAAAACAGATGATTACAGTGTCATTTTCGCGTTAAAAAAAACCAAAACCCTTTACAAACAAGAGGTTTAACGTACTTATAACGCTTGTAAATAAAATAAGAAAAATTTAAAAAAAACACTAGAATTTTACTAAATTCTAAATAATTGAGGTAAAATTCATAAGACTTGACAATCCACAAGGTAAATAAAAAATATTATTTTTCCTACAATTAAAATTTTAAAATGAAGAGAATCTACTATTTAAAATGAAGTTTAGACACTTTTCCTGCTCCAGCAGCATAAGCGATTGAATCGTTAACAAAGCGTATAGTATAAAAACTATCATCACTAACGTGTTTCCAAGTCTCACCGGCATCATTAGAAACATCGATACCATTAAAACCTACTGCAACCAACTTTTTCCCGTTAGATTCGGGAACATATTGCACACAACTACGATATCCTGGGTTTGTTCCACTAGCAACAACCTGCCATGTTTTACCACCATCGGAAGTTCTTATTTTATTAGCAACATTAGCATCAGGCTTCGTGTAATCGCCACCAATAGCAAAACCATGCTGGGCATCATAAAAATCTATTGAGTACATTCCCGTAGTTTCTGTGCCTTGTATAATAGGAGTTTCAAAAGCTTGCCATGTTTCTCCTTTATCCGGAGAATACAATATTCTACTCGACTTTCCTCCTGTTGCAACCCAAGTATGCTTACCAACAATAGCAATGTTGGTGTCGCTGGCAGCAAAAGCAGCTTCACCTTCTTTAGCTTTTGGTAAATTTTCGCATGGAATTTTAGACCAACTATTTCCTCCGTCTCTGGTGATTATAATACTTAAACATACCTCGGTAGGATCGCCAATAGCAATACCCTCTTGATCGTTCCAAAAATCTAGAGCATCATAAAATACTTTTGGATGGTTCTCTTGATAAACAAGCTGCTTCTCATCGTTTTTAATTTTATATAATCTCGCCGGACTCTCAATAGATAATCCGAAACCGTTTTTTGAAGTTACAGCTAGCGACCTAAAATTATTTTTAACTGAATCTGGCGCCACAGCTATAGGATAGACAATATTTAAACTGTTATCAATATCGCTATTATAAATATGTCCTGCTTTTCCGTTTGAAGTTAAAAAGAAAGCGCCATTATTTTCCTTAACAATTTCTAATGCTCTAACATTTAAAAGTGAATCTTCTAGTAAATGCCCAACCTCAACAGTACTAATATGTTTTTCTGGTAACTGATAATGGTTTCCACATGACAACAAACTAAGTAACACTAAAACAATAAGACCTATATTTTTCATAAACACAAATTTAGTCAAAAATTAAAAAAGCTCCAGCTTTTACGCATGGAGCCTTTAGAGCTATTAAACAAAATTTAACCTACTATTAATATTGACCTAATCAAATAGTTATATTTATATTTCTTGTTTTAAAGCTTTAACATCGGTAATTAATTGAGCCATGGACGCTCTATTTAAACCATTATAAATTCCTCTAATATGTTTATTTTTATCAATTAACAAGAAATTTTCAGTGTGTAAAAAATCATCAACACTTTTTACTTCTCCTAAATCACTTTCAACAAAATAATGATCTCTCCCGAGGGCATAAATTTCATCTCTACTACCTGTTACTAAATGCCATTTATTATCTATAACATCATTTTTATTGGCGTACGCGCGCAAAACACTAACAGAATCTGTACTTGGCATTACGGAATGTGATAACAATAAAACATCCTGATCGTTTTTAAATTCCTCTTGAATTTTCGCCATATTACCCGTCATTTTTGGACAAATACCTGGGCAGGTTGTAAAAAAGAAATCGGTTACATAAATTTTATCCTTAAAAGTATCTTGAGTAACTGTTTCTCCTGATTGATTTGTTAATGAAAAATCTGGAATTTTATGAAACGCTTTTTCTTCTTCTGTATTTGGCGTTAACCAATGTGGTGTAAAAGATTCATCGTTGTAATACGGCAAATAATCTACTCTACTATTTTCAACAACTTTAATATTTTCTTTTTTAACTTCATTCTTACAGCCTGTAAAAACTAGCAGCACTATAATAAATAGATATTTCATAACATTATTTTTTCCTGATAATTACTTCATCTTCTAACCTAACACATGATGTTGCTCTTCTCATACCGAAAACACGACCATTTTTGGCTTCATAATTAACATACATTTTGCCATTAGCCAACCAAGCTTTTTGAAAACCATGTTCTTTTCCATCAACAAAATTTCTTAATTTATTCAATTGCCCATCTGAAAACCATTTTCTTTCAACACCTTGCTTTACGCCGTTTTCATAATAAGTTTCACCTGACAAAAGGCCATTTTCCCACCAAGTTTTGTAGCTACCTACTAACCGATTATTTTTATAATAAGATTCTAATTGAAGCTTTTCGTTTCTAGTCCAACGTTTTGCAACACCTTCTCTTTTACCATTGTAAAAACCCCATTTTTCTTCTAAAATCCCATTTGGGTAGTACTTTAATGAAAAACCATTATAAGGTTGATCTTTATAATACCAGATACCTTTATTTCCATTAAGAACCAATTCTTCTTTTAAAACTTCAACACTATCAATAACGATTAACTCATTTTCAACAGCAGAGGTATTAGCAGTTTTGCTAGATATACCTTTTTCACAACTCGTGATTGATAAAGCAATAAGTATAAAAAGAAGAATTGGCTTCATAATTATTTAAATTTAGTATCCTTGAAATGGCCCAGCAAAAACAACATACGCTGGTGTATATGCATAATTACTTGCAGCATAAACTTCATTAATAATATGATAATGATACTCCTCTGCGCCATCTGTATATTGCGTAACAGACGTATGACCACCTGAAGCATCTAAATCTGTAGGCGTTCCTCCTGTTGAATTACATTGTCTTCCATAAATAAAAACACCATCTAGTAATATACCCACTAAATTATCATCATCGCTCGTAATTGGTGTTGGCTCTAAATGATAGTGATACACGCCAGGACCTTTATGTCCACCAGCCCAATCTAGACTCCCTGCAGCCTCATCTAAATCGCCCGCACCTTCCTGATCGTTGAAAATAGCAGATCCACTAACCGCTATACCAATGGTACCTAATTGCGTAGTAACAGTAGCGCCAGTTAAGTCTGGTGTTGCATCAACTGTAAAACTAGAAGCTTCACCTTGTCCACCACCTATATAAGTGCCTTGAGTTGTTTTTGAAACATCTGGCTCATCGATGTAAAGCGCATTATCTGTTTCCCAATACACTGAGGTATGATCTGGATACCCAGTTGTTTCAATGTAAACCTCCGTACCATCATCAGATAAAATAGCCGTAACCGCATCTGAATTAAATGCCGCAAAAGCAGCGTGTAATTCTGTTACTGCTTCTCCTTCTTCATCATTATCAGCTTCTTCAGAACTGCTATCCTCACTGCCACTGCACGCAAGTACCGACATTAATATCAAAGCTAAAAAGCTCGAATACGGCACTATTTTTTTAATTTCCTTTTTCATTTTAATCTATTCTTTAAAGTTATATATAATTGATATGTTTTTTTAGATGTGTTTATAAAAATAAACTTGCGCCAATTTTCACTTTTTATTCATAAGAAAAAGAAACACCCCAAAAACATTGAGCTTTTGAGGTGTTTTTTCTTAAAAATATTTATAAATATTAATCATTTAAGTAACTACTTACTGCAGATGCCCTGCTAGACACATGACTTTTTAAACCACTTACAGAAGATTGAAAATCGGCACTTGAGTTTAAAAACGTATAACCCGAAACCTCGGCATTTGCATATTCTTCTAGTAAAGATGAATAAGAATCGTACAAGGCTTGCATAGCACTTGTTTCAAAAGGCCCATCGACAACTTCCTGAACATAAGCATCGTATTTTGCTCTGTAAACCTCATCACTATAGATATAACCAATTAATGGCCATGTTGATGAATTTAATCCTGAAAAATCTAAAGACAATGCACCTCCTTGTTTCCCTGTTTGTAAAGACTCGTTGTTATCCCAAGGAATCCAGTTTAATTTACCGGTATCAGGATTATTATACAAAAAGTAATTATGCGTCATTCTACCATAAGTATCCCAGTTTTGAATAACCGTATTTACAGCTAAATATTTTAAATACACATCGGTATCAAAAACTGTTTCTAAACTCGCTCTCCATGCTGCTGCATCGGTAGTTCTAGAACCATCATTAATAATATCTAGTAAGTTTGCAACATCGGTAAAATCAGCCTCATCTTCGTTTGTTTTTTTAACATATTCATCTTCATCATAAGTACCACTAGCAAAACTTGCGGCATCTCCGTCTGGTTTGTATAAATTACCCTCGTTATCATCATATTGCGTATCAATAACCGTATCATCAACCTCTTCTACCAAAGTATAAACCCCAAAATATTGTGGCCCATCACCATGATCTACATACACCGTATAAAACGCGGTATGTGATGCTACTAAACCTGCATTTCTAAAGACATCTGTGGCCACTTTTTCGCGCATCATAGAACTATCATCATAATTATTTTTAAGACTCAATTTCTTAAAGCCATAAAAGCGTTGGTTTTTTATTTGCGGATAATCATCTTCAAATTCATCAAAGTCAAGCTTGAATGATAACTTTAAAATACCAGCCTGCCAAGCACTTTGTAAGCTTGAATTTCCTTTAAAACGAATACCAACACGATACCATTCTTTATCTTGATAAAAAACTTCCCCAGGAACAAAAACCGGATCTTCATCTGAAAAAGCAGAATTACCACCACCCCTAGAACCGAAGGTTCCGTAAAGATTAGTCATATCATCAAGCATAGTATCCCAACGGTCTTCTGTGATTACAATATCTAAACGTTTCACAGTACCATCCTCGAACACCTCATCAAAATCACCATCCACATCATTACTATGTGTTTCCGTTGTCCAATCTGTCGCTTCAAAATCAGCATCATCTGTAGTTACAACAATATCAACATCGTCTTCTTCGTCTGCAGATTCATTAAAAGTATTATCATTAGCGCAAGAAAAAGCAAGCGCGAGAAAAGTAGATAAAAATAGAGTTTTTAAATATTTCATGTTTTTAATTTTAGTTTGTTAATCTTTCTTTTTTTTCGATTTATTCTTAATTGTATACATATATTTTAAGCCAACAATATTGGTAACATCGGGTAAATCGACATTCAATTCTTTTTCAAAACGATAGAAAACACCAATCTCTCCAAAGTTTTTAATTTTATAATCTGTACCAAACGTTAACCTGTATTTGCTAAAGCCATTTTCATCTTCTTTTTCAAAATGATTAAATAGTTCTGCTGAAAATTTAGGATCCAATTTCCAGTTATTGATATTATATTCTACAGATGCTTTTAAACGAACATTCTGGTTTGCATAATCGCCCTCTTCTGAAGACACACCCAATTCATTTTTATTTTGATAACGCAAACGATAACCAAGTTTAAAATTATCTAACTCATGCTTGTAACTAACATCGATATTGAAACGAAAATGATTCTCGTAACCTTGAATATTTCCTTGATTATCATTCTGACGAATATATCTAAGACCTCCTGCTAGTTTAAAATCTTTAAACAACTTATACTCGGCATTAAGTTGAGTAAAATATTCATCTATCACAGATATATCCTCCTTTAACCGCAACTGCTCTTCTAAACTAAACGTCCATTTTTTATCTAATTTATACTCTAATCCTATCGTATTCCAAGATCCCCAATCACTATCACCAGACTGCGCAAAACTTAAGCAACCACTAAGCATAGCAACCCATATAACATTTAATAAGAAGCAACGCCTTAACCTAATCCCTTTAATTTGATTCTTCATATTATTTTCTGTTGTAGTAATAAATAGTTAACACTGCTGTATCTCTTAAAAAGTCTACATTGCCAATCGAAACATTGTTAATCGTTAAACCTGTTCGATCCTCCAAATCCGTCTTAAGCAACTCGTAATTCTCTGGTTTAATATTTTCTATATTTTCGTAGACAATCTCTTTAGTGACTTCATGTTTTAAATGCCAAAACTTTTCAATTATAGCTATAGAAATTACCACAACAGTATTAGCTAGAAGAATTTCGGAATAACTCATTTTTTTATTAGCCAAAGAGTTCATTACAGAAACACCAATAACAACAAACAAATAGGTCATTTCTTTAATATCGATAGCATCTGTTCGGTACCGTATAATACCGAAAATCGCAAAGAGACCTAGAGCCATACCAATATCTAATTCGAATTTTTTAAGCGTAAAACACAAGAAAAACACGATAAAACTTATCATATAAAAAGTAAACAAATAATCTTTTCGTCTAGACGATGTATAATACAACCAACGTATAATTAGCGTTAAAAACCCTAAGTTTATTGTAAAACGGAAAGCCATTTTAAAAAAATCGTCATCGAAAATTGGTATCTCTAAAAACTCCATAGTTATGCTGTAATGTTATTGATTTTTATTAATTTCTTTTTAAACACATTGTACTTTACATCGTTGTACAAGCTTATCATACCAATGCAATATTTACTTATACTATAAGGATGCTGGCGTAAAGATTTTAAAGCTTTTACTATTGCAGAATTTCTATTGAAACGCTCTTGCTTAACTTCCACAACAACTAAATCATTGTAGTTTTTCTCTGTTTCGTTAATTTTAAAAGAAAGGTTTAAATCTATAGTAACACGCTCTTTACTTTTTAAATTCACTAAGGTTACTCGATTAAAACCATTCCAGAGGCTAGGCTCCAAATTAAAGTCTTCGTTTGTAGTTTCAGCAATAAAGGCCTCTGATGATTTTGATAAATTCAACTCAAAATCTTTTACAGGAATTCGTGTTTTATTCGTTTCTCCTTTACCATTCTTTTGTTTAATTTCAAGAAAGCAGAGATTAGATTCTACATATTTGCGCTGTCTAATTTTTGTTCTATTATTTTTCCCGTTATGGTGATCGTTGTAAAACTTATTGTCCGCGGTATCGAAATACAACGATGAATAACTCATTACCCTATCTGTATTAATTTCTAAAACCCGATATTCGTGTTCTACTGTATTTAAAATAGAAACCAACTGGGTTTTATTAATTACAAACTTAGTATCGGTTCGCTTCATTAAGGCTACACTATTCATTTCATCTAACGAAATAGAAGAAAACCTACTCATTATTTTTTGAATGTTTTGTGGCATATTATCAACTTATTTAATATTAATAAAACGTTATTAAATTGTTACATAAAGTTTAGATGCCCATCTGTTTTAAAACTTGCGCTTATATTATGTTAAAAAAATCTTAACAAAAAAAAGACTCAAAATTTTTAAATTTTGAGTCTTGAAAAAACTACAATGAGAGTTATAGTTTGTATTATAAATAATTAAGCAATTACCTTCTTTGTGGACGCTCTGGCTTTGGAGCATTTTTTAATTCTGCCTCAGATAAAAAACCATCTTGATCAGTATCAACTTTAGAGAAATCGTTTTTCAAAGGCCCTTTAACTTCACTTTTAGAAAGTTTACCATCCTTATCAGCATCCATTTGTTCTAACAACTCCGTGTAAGTTGGCATACCTTTCCCTTGACCTTTACTCTTCTTTTCCGATTTTGCTTCTTTTGCCTTCGGTTTCATTTCATCTTCAGTAATAAAACCATCTTTATCGGCATCAATTGTAGCAAACTGTTCTTTTAAAGGTCCGTCTACTTCATTTTCCGATAGTTTACCATCTTCATTAGCATCTAGTTTTTTTAACAACTCACTAAATGATGGCGGTTTTTGATTTCCCTTTTCTTCCGACTGTGCAAATGTTTGAGTCGAACCTAATAATGCCAATCCAAAAACTAAGGCACCTGTTTTAAATGTTTTATTTTTCATCTTAAAAATTATTTTAATGTTTATATGAATTTAGATGATATTGTGTGTATAAACTCGCGCGCAATTCTGTTAATATAATCACAAAAAAAAGACACTCAAAATGAATGTCTTTTTTTTATTTTAATGTATTGGCGGTCGCCCTTCGTGCTCTCCACCCATTCTTGGTGGTGGCGGTCCGTTTCTATCTCTACCTTCTTGATCAGGACTACCTTCTCTATTATTCGGTCCTTTCTGAAGTGCTTGTTTTATTATACTCTTAAATTTTTCTTTTTGTTCAGCATTGCATAATTCTTGAATATCTCTAAAATGATAAAATGCCATTTTATCAAACTCCATTTCTTTTAACGCAATTGTTCGAGCCAAAGAATCTACAACTTCAGGATCTAGTTCTTTATCTGATAATTTACTAAACAAAGCATCCTTCATTTTTTTAATACCACTATTGTTTCGCATCATATTTTGACGATGCTCTCTATTTAGAACTTGCACAGCCTCTAGTTGCTCTTCGTTAAAGTTCAACTCACCTATAATAAAACTCATAGGATCTTCGCGCTCCATCTTTTGTTTCCCTATAGGCTTCCCTAAATAATTAAAGAGAAAAAAAGCATTAACAGCCACTAAAAAGATAAGCAGAATGTATAAAACTATATTTTTTTTCATTGATTTTTAATTTAAAAATGATGTTGTTGAACTAGACGACAAACCATAAGTTTCTGCAAACTCATTAAGATTCTCGTCATAACTAGACGTTCCCGAACTATCTAACTGCGTAAATGCAAGTACGTTTAAAATAACAACACATGCCAAAGTAGCCAATTGTAATTTTGGTGTAAACCAACTCGATCTCATAACAACCTCTTCCTTTTCGGAAAATAAACGTTGCATGGCTTTATCCTTAAAAAAAGGAGACACATTTACGGTTTCAATACCATCGACAGCTTGTAAAGTGCTATATGTTTTCTGTTGTATGTCTTTATTAATATCCATATCTTTTGTATTATAAAACTTTAGATGCAATATTTTATTAAAACTTGCGTTGGATTGCTCATTTATTTTACTTCATGTCATTTTTATAAAAATCACCCAAAACATCTTGCAAGTTTTTTTTCGCTCTAAACATTAACGATTCTACCGACGACAAACTTTTTTCTGTAATATCACAAACCTCCTGATTACTAAGCCCATCTATTTTACTAAGCGTAAAAACCACACGCTGGGCATCGGGCAATTGGTTTATAGCCTTAAAAAGCGTTTCACTCTTTTGTTTATTCTCTAATAAAACTCCGGGATGGTTCATTTCTGTAAAATATTTGGTTTTATCCATAGGGATTTCATTTCCCATTATAGATTGCAGAAAGGCAAAACGCTTTTTCGTGTTTTTCTTCCTAATAAACTCCAAACATTTATTGGTGGTAATTCGGTAAATCCAAGTTGATAATTTCGAATTCCCTTTAAATTTATTAATCGAATTGAAAACCTCAACAAAAACATCCTGCGCAATATCTTCAGCATCTTCTTTATTGGGTACAAACGAGATACAAGTTGCAAACACTTTTTGCTGAAAGAGATCTAGCAACTTTCCATACGCAAATTGCTTACCTGCTCTTAAATCGTTTATAAAATCTTGTTCTTCCAAATGCGTTAATTAATCGCTGCAAATTAAGAAAAATTATTAATGAATAAAGCGTAACTTTGCAAACTCTAATAATTAATGCAGTTTGGATGAAAGATGGATAACTTTTGTTTGAAAACTTCCAACTGAAAACTGAGAACTAGAAAAAATGCGATTACACAGAAATTTATGCTTTGCGGTTATTGACGGTTTAACCCTAATCTTCAACGAAGGAAAATACGCCGATAAGGTTATACAACAACTTTTAAAACGCGATAAGCGTTGGGGAGCGAGAGACCGTGGTTTTGTTGCCGAAACTACTTATGAAATGGTACGATGGAAACGTCTATATGCCGAAATTGCCGAAGTAAAAGAACCTTTTGACCGTGACAACCTGTGGCGTATGTTTGCTGTTTGGGCAACTTTAAAAGGTGTAAAATTACCAGACTGGAAATATTTTGAAGGCACACCATTACGCCGTATTAAAGGGCGCTATGATGAGCTTTCTAACAATAGAAAATTTAAAGAATCTATCCCAGATTGGATGGACGAAATTGGAGTAAAAGAATTAGGTAAAGAACTTTGGAGTAAAGAAATTGAAGCTTTAAACGTACAAGCCGATGTTATTTTACGTGTTAACACATTAAAAACAACTAAGGAAGAACTACAAACTGCCTTATTTGATTTAGATATTGAAACCGATTTTTTACCAGATCACCCAAGTGCTCTAAAATTAAAAGAGCGTGCTAATGTATTTTCTACGGAAATGTTCAAAAACGGACATTTTGAAGTACAAGATGCCTCTTCTCAATTGGTTGCTGAGTTTTTAAATGTAGAACCTGGTATGCGTGTTGTAGATGCTTGTGCTGGCGCTGGAGGAAAAACATTGCACCTTGCATCTTTAATGGAAAACAAAGGACAAATTATTGCCATGGATATTTATGGTAATAAATTGAACGAATTAAAAAGACGTGCAAAACGTAATGGTGCTCATAATATTGAAAACCGTACAATAGAATCTACTAAAGTTATTAAAAAACTTTACGATAAAGCAGATCGTGTTTTAATCGATGCGCCTTGTTCTGGCTTAGGTGTTTTAAGAAGAAACCCTGATGCTAAATGGAAACTTCAGCCTGAGTTTATCGATAAAATCAAGAAAACACAACAAGAAATTATCCAACAGTATTGTAAAATGGTTAAACCTGGCGGACAAATGGTTTACGCAACTTGCTCGGTATTACCTTCGGAAAACCAAGACCAAGTAGCAATCTTTTTAAAATCGGAAGCGGGAGAGAATTTCTCTTTAGTTAAGGATAAAAAAGTAATGGCTCATAAATCTGGATTCGACGGATTTTACATGGCACTTTTAGAACGTAAAGTGAACTAACACCTATTCACTTACAATATAAATAAAAAGACTATCTGAAAAGATGGTCTTTTTTATTTACAAAACCTTCAAACACATTATAAACATAGAACAGCATGGACTTGACAATTCCTTAACACAAGAGCGAAAAAAAGATTTTAACTTTGCGAGACACCAAAACACACCCTTATTACGTGTTTTACCTTATTTTTATAATTCAAACTATAATTAATTAATCCATTCACCTCTATGAAGCACTTTTACTTATTCTTTTTATTTGTTACAGCTTTAAGTTTTGCTCAGCTAGCACCGCCACAAAACCTACAAAACTATTACCAAGATGTCGATTTTTCGCAAACAGGACTAGATCTTTTTAACGATTTAGCTATAGAAACAGCTGCAAAACACACCCAGTACCTTACATATACGCCAGGTATTTGGGAAGCAAGTAAAATAACCGACCAAGATCCAGACAACCTCAATAATGTATTACTAATCTACGGTTACAGCGATACCGACGGCAACTACGTTACAGACAGAACTCGTAGTAACACTTCAACAGGTGGTAATCAAGGCACCGATTGGAATAGAGAACACACATTTCCGAATTCTTTAGCGAGTCCTAAATTAGAAAGTACAGGTAAAAATGTACCTCCCTATGCCGATGCTCACAACCTGAGACCTTCAGATGTTAGAATGAACTCTAACCGTGGAAATTTAAAATACATTACCAATATTGGAGCAGATGGTAACCCAATTACAACTACAGCTGCTAATATTTCTGGAAGCTGGTATCCCGGAGACGAGTGGAAAGGTGATGCTGCGAGAATTATTATGTACATGTATTTAAGGTATGGAACACAATGCAAACCTTCGTTTGTAGCTAATGGAGAAGCCAACGCTATCGATTCAAACATGATTAATCTTCTTTTAGAATGGAATGCACAAGATCCAGTTTCTATAGTTGAAGACCAAAGAAACGCTTATCACGGAGACGTTAATAATGCTTACGGACAAGGAAACAGAAATCCATTTATTGACAACCCATATTTAGCAACGGCTATTTGGGGCGGACAAACTGCACGTAACCGTTGGGGAGAATCTCAACCAAGCGATACACAAGCACCAACAGTACCTGCAAATTTAGTAGCAAGTAACGCAACAATTAATACAGTAGATTTAAGTTGGGATTCTTCTACAGATGATACCGGTGTTACTTCTTATCAAATTTATGTCGATGGGGAATATTTTATTTCTTCGCAATCAGGAACCTCTTTAACACTTACCAACTTAAACCCTGAGACAACTTACAGTTTTTCAGTACTTGCTACAGATTTAGCTAATAACAAATCAGAATTAAGTGATGCTGTAAACGCGACGACTTTAGAAGATTCTACGCCAGTAAGTAGCGCATGTATCACAGAGACTTTCGAAAACTTGGTTTCCACAGTAGGATCTAATGACAGCCAATATACTGACAGAACATGGACAGGTAATGATGAAGGCATATGGACAGCAACTCTAGCTAGAATCGATCAAGTAATTTTACCAGAAAGCAAAGCCATTACTTTTGATGCAAGAGGCACCAAAACGGGTAATGTTACGTCTCCAATGTTTTCAGGAGGTATTGGTAGCTTAACAGCAACTACTCAAAGAGCTTACAGCGGAGGTTCTGGAAATTTAGACGTTATAGTAAATGGTAACGTTGTTGGCTCACTACCTTATGGAGACTCAGCACAAACAACAACCATTTCTAATATCAATATTACTGGCAATGTAACTATTGTAATTACAGAAAACACAAGTGGTGGAGATCGTGTAACTCTAGATGATTTGTCTTGGACTTGTTACACCTCATTAAATACAGATGATAAATTTTTAGAAGAGCTAAAAATATACCCAAACCCAGTAAAAGGAAGCAATATTAATATTGACACCAACGAACCTCTAGAATTTGGTATCTACGATATTCTTGGAAAGCAAACCAATAGAGGCATAATTTCTTCTTCTGTGCAAAGCATAGATTTAGCAAACTTAAAGCAAGGTGTATATATTTTAAAACTTTCTTCTGAAGCAAGAAGCGTTACTAAAAAAATAGTAAAACAATAAACACACAACTACTCTTACCAAAAGCGGCTTTTTTAAGCCGCTTTTTTTTGTTTAAAACCTCGTGAATAACTCTCTATTTTCCTTCGTATTTTTTTAATAGAAAATCGGCTAAAAAAAAGTAAATTTGCACTTTCTTTAAACTAACAACACACATATAATGATTCATTTCTTTGGAAACGTAACCAGCAAGATATTTGCTGTTCAAACAACAAAAGAATTATCTACAGAAACCATAACAAAATTGTCTTGGTTATTTGGCGACCAGCCTAAAATAGAACAAGCATCTTTAGATGCTTTTTTTGTTGGCCCACGAGCTGCGATGATTACACCTTGGAGTACTAATGCTGTTGAAATTACTCAGAACATGGGGATTTCAGACATTATCAGAATTGAAGAATTTTCAGCTTCAACAGAAGAATTCATGGATTTCGACCCTATGATTTCAGAGAAATTCGCAAGCTTAAATCAAGATACTTTTACTATTGATATTAAGCCAGAACCTATTTTAAACATTGAGGATATTGCTGCTTACAGCGCCCAAGAAGGTCTATCTTTAAGTACTGAAGAGGTTGAATATTTAGAAGGTGTTGCTAAAAAAATTGGTCGTCCGCTAACAGATTCTGAAGTTTTCGGATTTTCACAAGTAAACTCTGAGCACTGTCGCCACAAAATTTTCAACGGAACTTTTGTAATTGATGGTGAAGAAAAGCCAACATCACTTTTCAAATTAATTAGAAAAACATCCGAAACACATCCAAACGATATTGTTTCTGCTTATAAAGATAACGTTGCGTTTGTAAAAGGTCCAGTTGTTGAGCAATTTGCTCCTAAAACAGCTGACAAACCAGATTTTTACGAAACAAAAAATTACGAGTCTGTTATTTCGCTTAAAGCGGAAACACATAACTTTCCAACAACCGTAGAGCCTTTTAATGGTGCTGCAACAGGTGCTGGTGGAGAAATTAGAGACCGTCTTGCTGGCGGAAAAGGGTCTTTACCTTTAGCAGGAACGGCTGTTTACATGACATCGTATTCTCGATTAGAAGAAAACCGCCATTGGGAACAAAAGTTTAAAGCTAGAAAATGGCTTTATCAAACTCCAATGGATATTTTAATAAAAGCTTCAAATGGTGCTTCAGATTTTGGAAACAAATTTGGACAACCTTTAATTACAGGTTCTGTTTTAACTTTTGAACATGCCGAAAACGCATCATCTAGCGATTCTGAACCAAGGAAATTAGGTTTCGATAAAGTAATTATGCAAGCTGGTGGTATAGGTTACGGTAAAGCAGACCAAGCCTTAAAAGACACACCAAAAGAAGGTGACAAAATCGTTATTCTTGGTGGTGAAAATTATAGAATTGGAATGGGAGGCGCTGCAGTTTCTTCTGCAGATACAGGTGCACTTTCATCTGGTATTGAGTTAAACGCAGTACAACGTTCTAATCCAGAAATGCAAAAACGTGCTGCCAATGCTGTTCGTGGTATGGTAGAAAGCGATGAAAACTTCATTGTTTCTATTCATGATCATGGTGCTGGTGGACACTTAAACTGTTTATCAGAATTAGTTGAGGATACCGGTGGACACATCGATTTAGATAAATTACCTGTTGGAGACCCAACACTTTCTTCAAAAGAAATTATTGGTAACGAGTCTCAAGAACGTATGGGCTTAGTGATTTCTGAAAAGCATACAGAAATACTTCAAAAAATTGCAGACCGAGAACGTTCGCCAATGTATACTGTTGGAGAGGTAACTGGTAACAATCGTTTTACTTTCGAATCTAAAACCAAAGGCGATAAACCAATGGATTTAGCTCTAGAAGATATGTTTGGTAGTTCACCAAAAACTGTTTTAACAGATAAAACTGTTGTTAGAAATTATAAAAACCCACGTTACAAAACCAAAAACTTAAAAATATACTTAGAGCAAGTTTTACAACTTGAAGCGGTAGCTTGTAAAGATTGGTTAACAAACAAAGTAGACCGTTGTGTTGGTGGTAAAGTTGCCAAGCAACAATGTGTTGGACCTTTACAAATTCCTTTAAACAATGTTGGTGTTATGGCACTAGATTTTAAAGGGAAAGAAGGTGTTGCAACCTCTATAGGCCACTCGCCTATTTCTGGTTTAATTAACCCTGTTGCAGGAAGTAGAAACTCAATAACAGAAGCACTTACAAACTTAGTTTGGGCACCATTAAAAGATGGTTTAAATGCGGTTTCGCTTTCAGCAAACTGGATGTGGCCTTGTAAAAACGAAGGTGAAGATGCACGTTTATACGAAGCTGTAAAAGCCATTTCAGAATTTTCTATAGATTTAGGAATTAATGTACCAACCGGGAAAGATTCACTTTCTATGAAACAAAAATATCCTGATGGTGATGTTATTTCTCCTGGAACGGTTATTATTTCTGCTGGTGCTAACTGTAATGATATTACTAAAGTTGTTGAACCTGTTTTAAAACAAAACGGTGGTAACATTTACTATATCAATATTTCTCAAGACGATTTTAAATTAGGAGGAAGCTCTTTCAACCAAGTCTTAAATGCTATTGGAAATGAAACCCCAAATGTAAAAGATGCAGCTTACGTAAAAGCTGTTTTCAATACCATTCAAAATTTAATAACAGAAGATAAAATTGCTGCTGGTCACGATGTGGCTTCTGGTGGTTTAATTACTACTTTACTAGAACTTTGTTTTGCCGATGTTAATTTAGGTGCCGATTTAGATCTTTCTAAATTAGGTGAAGAAGATGCTATAAAAGTACTTTTTGCTGAAAACTCAGGAATTGTTTTTCAAGCAGATGCTTCTGTAGAAACCATTTTATCAGAAAATAAAATAAAGGCTATAAATATTGGTTCGGTAAACAATACAGGACAATTAAACATTAAAAACAACGACGAGAGTTTCTCTTTCGATGTTTCAGAAACTAGAGATGTTTGGTATAAAACGTCTTATTTATTAGACAAAAAACAAACGGCAAATAATTTAGCTGAAGCACGTTTCAATAATTATAAAAATCAACCACTTCAATATACCTTCCCGAAAAATTTCACAGGAAAACTAGAAACTTTTACTGGCAAACGCCCTAAGGCTGCTATTCTTCGTGAAAAAGGATCAAACTCTGAGCGTGAAATGGCAAATGCCATGTATTTAGCTGGTTTTGATGTGAAAGATGTACACATGACAGATTTAATCTCTGGTCGTGAAACCTTAGAAGATATTCAGTTTTTAGGAGCTGTTGGTGGTTTTAGTAATTCTGATGTACTTGGTTCTGCAAAAGGATGGGCAGGCGCAATTAAATATAACGAGAAAGCAAATAAAGTAATTCAAGATTTCTTTAAAAGAGAAGATACTTTATCGGTTGGTATCTGTAATGGATGTCAATTATTCATGGAATTAGAAGAAATTAATCCAGAACATGAAGTACACGGAAAAATGATTCATAATGATTCTCATAAACACGAAAGTTCTTTCACATCTGTAAAAATTCAAGATAATAACTCTGTAATGCTTTCAACTTTAGCAGGAACAGAATTAGGTGTTTGGATTTCTCATGGTGAAGGTAAATTTAGCTTACCACTTTCCGAAGAAAACTATAATATTGTTGCAAAATACGGTTATGAAGGCTATCCAAATAATCCAAATGGATCAGATTATAATACAGCAATGCTTTCTGATAAAACAGGACGTCACTTAGTAACTATGCCACATATTGAGCGTTCTACGTTTCAATGGAACTGGGCAAATTACCCAGAAGGAAGAACGGACGAAGTTTCTCCTTGGCTAGAAGCTTTTGTGAATGCTAGATTATGGATCGAAAAAAAATAAACTAATATATAAATTATAAAAGCGGTTTAAGATTAAGTTCTTAAACCGCTTTTTTTATGCGTTATTTTCAATTAGTTCCTTTAGATTTTCTGTGTCGCTTTATTTGCAAACCTCTCTTTTGTAATTTTCTTTGTTTTCTTATAAGAGGAAAACTTAAACTAACCAAAAGCGCAATACAGGCAGCCGACCCTAAACCGCCTCCAAAACCATTAAAAAAACTACTGGTATTAAAAAAAATAATGGTGAACACTATTCCTGAGAACCCAATTAAAAAATAGTTTGATAATACTTTAGACGACACCATACCTATAAAAGATGCTCCAAAACAAACTAATGGCAAGTTTTTAGTTAAATACGGAGATAACAAATCAGGACAAACTAAAACAAACATCCCGACCAAAACACCTACTAAAGAAGATGCTCTAACTGGTCCTTGGTTTAAATCTACATGCAAAAAGAAAGTAACCATTGCAGAAACTCCACCAACTAAAAATAATATATATTGTTCTATACCCATTGAGAAATAACAGATGTAATTAAAAAAGCAAACACAACACCAGCAAAAGCCAAAGTACCCAATTTACCACCAACGCCATGAAAAGTATCCTTGGTACCAACTAAAAGTAAACCCGCAGTAGCGCTAGCTATGGTTATAATAATATAATCGGTAGACACACTTATATTTGTCATTCCAACAAAAGCACCGCAATACACTGCAGTTGGCATTCCTTGAGCAAAAGTGCTTCTTTTAAATAAATCAGGAATAAAACTAGCTATTAAGCCAACTAAACTAGCAGATAAAACACGACTTACCCCAAAAGAATTAGATAAAGCATAAGTTATTATCGCTCCAAAAAAAACAAAAGCAATAGTTAACACATGTTCAAAACTGTGATCTACCGAGTTTAAAGGTGTTTTTTTATAGGTAACAAAAAGTAATATTAAGGATAGAATAATGAATGCTGAAACAAAAATATTATTCTGATTCTCGAATAAAATAGCAGCTAAAAACCCTAAATGACATAAAATTATTGAAAAAAAAGAAAGCTTTTTTACATGTTTTTTAAACATACAAATTGTTTAATAAGAGCTCCAAAAGTACAGAATATGAACGAAATCTTATAATAATCAACTAAGTATTTCAACAAAAAACAAGACATATTAAAAGCAAGTTAAAACAAGCTTATATTTAACCATATTATCGTATATTAATAACTTCTAAGCAATTAACCCACTTCTAAAACTAAACGCATAGAGAATACAAAATTAACAGAAATCAACAAAGTTTTATACGAATACAATACTTTTTTGGTACATTATTTGATAATCTTATTTTATTTCCTATTTTGCACCCTAGAATACTTATAGCCCATGACCAAAATCACCAGACTTTTTGACTTTCCTTATTATCAATTAGAAACATACAATTTAGATAAGGCTTTTAACACAAAATATAATGGAAAGTGGCAATCTATTTCTTCGCAAGAATATGTAGATCAAGCCAATGCCATAAGTCGTGGTTTATTAAAGCTAGGTATAAAGCCTAACGATAAAATTGCGGTTATATCTTCTACAAACAGAACAGAGTGGAATATATTAGATATTGGAGTTCTACAAATAGGTGCGCAAAACGTACCAATTTACCCTACAATTTGTGCCGAAGATTATGAATATATCCTAAATCATTCGGAATCTACATATTGTTTTGTTTCAGATGAAGAAATTCTAACTAAGCTAAATTCAATAAAAGGAAACACAAAACTTAAACACGTGTATACCTTTGATGATATTCAAAATGAATCTAGCTGGAAGGAAGTACTTAACTTAGGTGAAGATACCAGTATTCAACCTGAAGTTGAGACTAGAAAAAACGATGTAAAGTCTACAGATTTAGCCACATTAATTTATACTTCGGGAACTACAGGAAGACCTAAAGGCGTTATGTTATCTCATAACAACCTTGTTTCAAATGTTTTAAATAGTCAAAACCGTGTTCCTTTTGAATATGGTGTTGCTAAAACACTTAGTTTTTTACCTGTTTGCCATGTTTTTGAACGCATGATTCTTTATTTATACCAATATTGTGGTGCCGAAATTTACTTTGCAGAGTCTATCGAAAAAATGAGCGATAACCTCAAGGAAATTAAGCCAAACGTAATGACCGCTGTGCCTCGTCTTTATGAAAAAGTATACGACAAAATTATAGCTAAAGGCAGTGATTTAACAGGAATTAAAAAATCGCTTTTCTTTTGGGCTGTTAATCTTGGACTAAGATATGAACCTTACGGACAAAACGGTTGGTGGTACGAGTTACAACTTAAAATAGCTAGAAAACTTATTTTTAGCAAATGGCAAGAAGGACTTGGCGGAAATCTAGACCTTATGGTCTCTGGTAGTGCTGCACTGCAACCAAGACTTACCAGAGTATTTGCTGCAGCTGGTTTACCTATAATGGAAGGTTATGGATTAACAGAAACTTCGCCTGTTGTATCAGTTAATGATACGCGAAACGGAGGTTTTAGAGTAGGAACCACAGGTAGAATAATTGATGATGTTGAGGTTAAAATAGCTGAAGATGGCGAAATACTTGTAAAAGGCCCGAACGTTATGATGGGGTATTTTAAAGATGAAGCCAAAACAGCTGAAGCTATTAAGGACAATTATTTCCACACTGGAGATATTGGAGAAATAGATGCTGATGGTTTTCTTAAAATCACTGACAGAAAGAAAGAAATGTTTAAAACATCGGGAGGAAAATATGTAGCACCTACCCTACTTGAAAACCAATTTAAACAGTCTCGATTTATAGAACAAATTATGGTTATTGGTGAAGGCGAGAAAATGCCAGCAGCTTTAATACAAGTAAATTATGATTTTGTAAAAGAATGGGCCAAACGCCATAACATTCCATTTACAACTAATGAAGACATCATCTTGAATACTCAATTACTAGAAAGAATTCAAGAAGAAATTAATTTTGCCAATGCCAACTTCGGTAAATGGGAACAAATTAAAAAATTCGAAATCACTCCAGATGTTTGGACTATAGATGCCGGACACTTAACGCCAACCATGAAAATGAAGCGTAAAGTTATAAAACAAAAGTACCTTTCTCTTATCGAGAAAATCTACAGAGGTTAGTCAAATCTTCTCTTATTAGTAAAAGATTAACTAAAATTATCAATAATTTATTATGCATGCATAATAAATTTTAGTATATTTGGGAACAACAACCTCTCAACATGAAAGATAGAACCATCGATTATATTTTAAGAACAACATGGCTAGCCGTTCAAAAAATGTATAACGAAGAAGCATTAAAATTTGATAGCACTATGGCAACGGGCTTTACCTTATTAAGCATAGATCCAGAAAAAGGAACACCATCGACTGCTTTAGGCCCCAAAATGGGTATGGAAGCAACGAGTCTTTCTCGAATTTTAAAAGCTATGGAGAAAAAAGGTTTAATTGATAGACACCCAAACCCAGAAGATGGCCGCGGTGTAATTATCAAGCTAACACCTTTCGGAATTCAAAAACGCACCTACTCTAAAGATCGAGTTTTAACTTTTAATGAGAAAATTAAACATAACATCTCCGATGAAAAACTAAAGCACTTTAATGAAGTAGCCGATGTGATTCTAGAGATGGTTTCAAATAAAAAAATATATACACCAAACGACAACTAGTTAAATAAAATGAGCAAACGTAGAATAAAAAAAATCGCAATTATTGGTTCCGGAATTATGGGAAGCGGTATAGCTTGTCATTTCGCTAACATTGGCGTAGATGTCCTGTTACTAGACATTGTTCCAAGAGAACTTAACGACAAAGAAAAAGCTAAAGGCTTAACTTTAGAAGACAAAATAGTAAGAAATAGATTGGTTAATGATGCGCTTACGGCATCGTTAAAATCAAAACCATCTCCAATTTACCATCAAGATTTCGCTAGTAGAATTACTACAGGTAATATAGAAGACGATATTGCTAAAGTAGCAGATGTAGACTGGATTATGGAAGTTGTAGTCGAAAGACTAGACATCAAGAAAATGGTGTTTGAAAACTTAGAAAAATATCGTAAACCAGGCACGTTAATTACATCTAACACCTCTGGTATTCCTATAAAATTTATGAGTGAAGGACGAAGTGAAGATTTCCAAAAACATTTCTGTGGAACACACTTCTTTAATCCGGCTCGTTACTTAAAATTATTTGAAATTATTCCTGGACCTAAAACAGATGCTTCTGTATTAGAATTCTTGAATGGTTACGGTGAGCAATTTCTTGGAAAAACATCTGTAGTTGCTAAAGATACTCCTGCCTTCATTGGAAACCGTATCGGGATTTTCAGTATACAAAGTTTATTCCACGCCGTTAAAGATTTAGATTTAACTATCGAAGAAGTAGATAAACTATCTGGACCAGTAATTGGTCGTCCAAAATCGGCAACCTTCCGTACGGTAGATGTTGTAGGTTTAGACACTTTGGTTCATGTTGCAAACGGTATTGCAGAAAACTGTAAAAATGACGAACGTTTAGAATTGTTCAAACTACCAGATTTCATCAATACCATGATGGAAAACAAATGGTTAGGAAGTAAAACAGGTCAAGGTTTCTATAAAAAGCAAGTCTCTGCAGATGGATCTAAAGAAATTTTATCTTTAGACTTAAATACACTAGAATATCGTTCGGCTAAACGTGCAAAATTTGCCACTTTAGAACTTACGAAAACGATTGATAAAGTTGTTGACCGTTTTAAAGTATTAGTAAAAGGAAAAGATAAGGCTGGTGAATTTTACAGAAAGAGTTTTTCTGCTTTATTTGCATATGTTTCTAATAGAATTCCAGAAATAACAGACGATTTATATAAAATTGACGATGCCATGAAAGCCGGTTTTGGTTGGGAACATGGTCCTTTCCAAATTTGGGATGCCATTGGTGTTGAAAAAGGTATTGAAATTATGAAATCTGAAGGTTTAGAGCCTGCTGCTTGGGTAAACGAGATGTTAGCATCTGGAAATTCTTCTTTTTATACTATTAAAGAAGGCGCAAGTTATGCTTATGATATTCCTAAAAAATCACAAGTAAAAATACCAGGTCAAGACAGTTTCATTATTTTGGATAATATCAGAAAATCTAAAGAAGTCTTTAAAAACTCTGGTGTTGTTATTGAAGATTTAGGAGATGGCATATTAAACTGCGAGTTCCAATCTAAAATGAACACTATTGGTGGAGATGTTCTAGCCGGATTAAATAAAGCTATTGATTTAGCCGAAAAAGATTTTGCTGGTTTAGTCGTTGGTAATCAAGCTGCAAACTTCTCTGTTGGTGCAAACATCGGCATGATTTTCATGATGGCTGCAGAGCAAGAGTATGATGAGCTTAACATGGCTATTAAATACTTCCAAGATACCATGATGCGTATGCGTTATTCTTCAATCCCAACTATTTCTGCTCCTCACGGAATGGCTTTGGGTGGTGGTTGTGAATTATCATTACACGCCGATAAAGTAGTTGCAGCGGCAGAAACTTACATGGGACTTGTAGAGTTTGGTGTTGGTGTAATCCCTGGTGGTGGCGGTTCTAAAGAAATGGCTTTAAGAGCATCAGATACTTTCAGAAAAGGAGATGTTCAGCTAAATACACTTCAAGAATACTTTTTAACTATTGGTATGGCAAAAGTATCAACTTCGGCTTACGAAGCATTTGATATGGGAGTTTTACAAAAAGGAAAAGATGTTGTTGTTGTTAATAAAGACCGCCAAATTGCAGTTGCAAAACAACACGCTATGTTAATGGCTAATTCTGGCTACACACAACCTGTAAAACGCTCGGATGTCAAAGTACTTGGAAAACAAGCATTAGGTATGTTTTTAGTAGGAACAGATTCTATGAAAGATTCCAATTACATTAGTGAACACGACATGAAAATTGCTAATAAATTAGCTTACGTTATGGCTGGTGGAGATTTATCTGAACCAACTTTAGTTAGCGAGCAATATTTATTGGATTTAGAGCGTGAAGCTTTCTTAAGTTTATGTACAGAACGTAAAACTTTGGAGCGTATTCAGCACATGTTAACAAAAGGTAAACCTTTAAGAAACTAAGAAAAATGAAAACAGCATATATAGTAAAAGCATATAGAACCGCAGTTGGTAAAGCACCAAAAGGCGTGTTTCGTTTTAAAAGAACAGATGAATTGGCAGCTGAAACCATCAAATATATGATGAAAGAATTGCCAAATTTAGACCCAAAGCGTATCGATGATGTTATTGTTGGTAACGCCATGCCAGAAGGCGCTCAAGGATTAAATATGGCACGTTTAATCTCCTTAATGGGATTAGATGTTGTTGATGTTCCTGGTGTAACCGTAAACCGTTTTTGCTCTTCTGGAGTAGAAACTATAGGTATGGCAACAGCTAAAATACAAGCCGGAATGGCAGATTGTATTATTGCTGGTGGTGCAGAAAGCATGAGTAGCGTACCTATGACTGGTTTTAAACCAGAATTGAATTATGATGCGATTGTAAAAGCAGGTCACGAAGATTATTACTGGGGCATGGGAAATACTGCGGAAGCTGTTGCAAAACAGTTTAAGGTATCTCGCGAAGACCAAGATGAGTTTGCATTTAATTCGCACATGAAAGCATTACGAGCGCAGGCAGAAAATCGTTTTCAAGATCAAATAGTACCAATTGAAGTGGAACAGACATATATTGATGCGAACGGAAAGAAAGCTACAAAATCTTATATAGTAACTAAAGATGAAGGACCACGTGCAGGAACAAGCAAAGAAGCCTTAGCAAAACTGAGAGCTGTATTTGCTGCTGGAGGAAGTGTTACCGCTGGTAACTCGTCTCAAATGAGTGATGGTGCTGCTTTTGTAATGGTTATGAGTGAAGACATGGTTAAAGAACTAGGTTTAGAACCAATTGCAAGAATGGTTAACTATGCCGCTGCAGGTGTTGAACCCCGCATTATGGGCATTGGACCAGTAAAAGCAATTCCAAAAGCATTAAAACAAGCAGGATTAAAACAAGACGATTTATCTCTTATTGAATTGAATGAAGCCTTTGCTTCTCAATCTTTAGCAGTAATTAGAGAGTTAAACCTTAATCCAGATATCATTAACGTAAATGGTGGAGCCATTGCCCTTGGTCACCCATTAGGATGCACAGGAGCAAAACTGTCAGTACAACTTTTTGATGAAATGCGTAAGCAAAACATGAAAGGGAAATATGGAGCAGTTACCATGTGCGTAGGAACAGGTCAAGGTGCTTGTGGAATATTTGAATTTTTAAACTAATAAAGAACTAAATACAAAAATATAAAATGGAAGCAAATGAAAAAGACATCTTAAGAGGTGGTCAATTCTTAGTGAAAGAAACAAATTGTGAAGATGTGTTTACTCCTGAAGATTTTTCAGAAGAACAAACAATGATGAAAGAATCCGTAATGGAATTTAACGATCGTGAAATCATTCCTCATAAAGCACGTTTCGAAGCTAAAGATTATGCACTAACTGAAGAAGTTATGCGTAAAGCTGGGGATATGGGCTTTTTAAGTGTTGCTGTTCCTGAAGCTTTTGGTGGTATGGGAATGGGCTTTGTTTCTACTGTATTAACGTGTGATTATATTTCTTCTGGAACAGGTTCTTTCAGTACTGCTTTTGGTGCGCATACAGGAATTGGTACTATGCCAATTACTTTATATGGTACAGAGGAGCAAAAACAAAAATACGTACCAAAATTAGCCTCTGGTGAGTGGTTTGGAGCTTACTGTTTAACAGAACCTGGAGCTGGATCTGATGCAAATTCTGGTAAAACAACTGCTGAACTTTCCGCAGATGGAAAATCATATAAAATTAACGGTCAAAAAATGTGGATCTCAAATGCAGGTTTCTGTAGTGTGATGATCGTTTTTGCTCGTATTGAAGGTGATAAAAATATTACTGGATTTATAGTAGAATATAATGGAGACACTCCAAATGGGATTACTTTAGGTGAAGAAGAACACAAATTAGGTATTCGTGCGTCTTCTACACGTCAAGTATTTTTTAACGATACTGTAGTACCTGTTGAAAATATGTTAGCTGGTCGTGGCGAAGGTTTCAAAATCGCTATGAATGCACTTAATGTTGGTCGTATTAAATTAGCTGCAGCTTGTTTAGATTCTCAAAGAAGAATTTTATCTACAGCAGTAAATTATGCTAACGAGCGTAAACAATTTAAAATGCCTATTTCAGACTTTGGAGCTATTAAAGTTAAGTTAGCTGAAATGGCAACTAATGCTTACGCAGGTGAATCTGCAACTTATAGAGCTGCAAAAAATATTGAAGACAGAATAGCAATGCGTGAAGCTGCTGGAAATACACATCAAGAAGCAGAACTTAAAGGTGTTGAAGAATATGCAATTGAATGTTCTATTTTAAAAGTAGCTGTTTCTGAAGATGTACAACATGCAGCTGATGAAGGTATCCAAATTTTTGGTGGAATGGGGTTCTCTGAAGAAACGCCTATGGAATCTGCTTGGAGAGATGCACGTATTGCACGTATTTACGAAGGAACTAACGAAATTAACAGAATGCTATCTGTTGGTATGTTAGTAAAGAAAGCTATGAAAGGTCATGTTGACTTATTAGGCCCTGCTCAAAAAGTTCAAGAAGAATTAATGGGAATTCCTTCTTTTGATACGCCAGACTTTTCAGAATTATTTTCTGAAGAAAAAGTAATGATTAATAAGTTGAAAAAGACTTTTTTAATGGTTGCCGGAGGTGCTGTTCAAAAATTTGGTCCAGACCTAGACAAACATCAACAATTACTTATAGCTGCTGCTGATATTTTAATTGAAATATACATGGCTGAATCTGCTATATTAAGAACTGAAAAGAATGCTAAACGCTTTGGAGCCGAGTCTCAATCTGTACAAATTGCGATGTCTAAATTATACTTATACCACGCTGTAGATATTATCGAAGAAAAAGGAAAAGAAAGTATTATTTCTTTTGCCGAAGGTGATGAGCAACGTATGATGCTTATGGGACTTAAACGTTTTACTAAATATCAAAACTACCCAGACATTGTAGATTTACGTAACGAGATAGCCGAAAAAGTTAAGGCCGAAAATAAATATTGCTTTTAAGGGATTAAAAGAGTTTGCGTGACTAACTCAAATGTAAACGACGCTTCGAATTAATTTTCGAGGCGTTTTTTATTTTAAAATAAATTCAAAAAACACCAACATTATCGTTATATTTTTAACCTAAGCAACTATATAAACAACTAAAAAACAAACCAATATTAAGTTCATATAACACGCGACTTTGTCATAAAAAAACAATAACTTCGTTAAGCGACAGATATACTTTTTTATAAGATTTCATTTCCCAAAAGCCGTTCTATCCTAGTAAAATTAATAAGAAAAACATTTTTATCCAATGGCATTTATAGATTATTATAAAATATTGGGCATTTCGAAAACTGCAACTGAAAAGGATATAAAGACAGCTTATCGCAAACTCGCACGAAAGTACCATCCTGACTTAAACCCGGACAATAAAGAGGCCGAAATAAAATTTAAGGAAATAAATGAGGCTAACGAAGTTTTAAGCCACGACGAAAACCGGAAAAAATATGATAAATATGGTGAAAACTGGAAGGATGAAAACGCCCAGCAACAGCAGCATAGGCAATCTAATCAACAAACCTATTCAAACGACGAATATTCAGATTTTTTTGAATCCATGTTTGGAGGTCAAGGACAACCATCATACAGCCGAGGTCGTAACACAAAGTTTAAAGGCCAGGATTATAATGCCGAATTACAACTAGACTTAAAAGACATTTATACCAGTCATAAACAAGTGTTAACCGTTAATGGCAAACAAATTAGGCTAACCATTCCTGCAGGAGTGGAAAATGGACAAATTATAAAAATTAAAGGTAAAGGAGGCTTAGGTATCAACGGCGGACCTCAAGGTGACCTATACATTAAATTCAATATTGACAACCATACTCAATTTAAAAGAGAAGGCAACAATCTATATATTAACGTTGATTTAGATTTGTACACCTCAATTTTGGGAGGCGAAATTAAAATAGATACTTTTAACGATAAGGTCAAGCTTCAAATAAAACCTGAAACAAAAAATGAATCTAAAGTAAAATTGAAAGGCAAAGGATTTCCTGTTTATAAAAAAGAAGGTCTCTTTGGCGATTTAATTATTACCTATCATATCAAGATTCCAAACCATCTAAGTGAAAAAGAAATAGAGCTATTTAAGGAATTACAAAAGCTTAATCAAAATGGATAATAAACCTTTAATATTGATACAAACTCTATGTTCTCATTATAATATAGAAATTGCTTTTGTTGATACTTTGAATACCATGGGACTTATTCAAATTGAAATTATAGAGCAGGAATACTTTATTCATCCTGATCAAATAGGTAATCTTGAAAAAATAATTAGACTATATCACGAATTAAACGTCAATTTAGAAGGTATTGATGTTGTGTTTAATTTATTAGAAAAAGAAAGGGTATTACAACATGAATTAAATACTTTAAAAAACAGATTAAGGCTTTATGAAAATGAATAAAACTTCTTTGTTACAAAGTTATTTTATACGTAAATCAATCGTACCCGCCTATACTATCCCTTTTTGATAGAAAACAATAAAAACGATTCATATTAGTTCTAAAATATTAACAAGAATTTATATCCAATCGTTAGACTTCAACTTCATAAAATGAATATTTATGCCGATATTCGTCAGGAAAACATGAATATTGAAAACAGTTCAATTCAATCACTCACTGTAAACCCCCTAACAATGAAGCTCTTTTTTAACACAATTGCCCTATTATTTATTACAATTACTACGGCCCAAACCAATCAAAAAATATACGATATCATACATGATGTTTCTGCAGAACGTATAGAAATAGACATTCAAAAACTGGTTGATTTCGGAACTAGAAACACCTTTAGCGATACTATTTCAAACACTAGAGGAATTGGTGCAGCAAGACGTTGGATTAAATCAGAATTTGAAACAATATCATCTAATTGTAAAGATTGTTTAGATGTGTTTTACCAAAAGGACTTTGTTACCAAAGAAGGCAACAGACGTGTACCTCACGACGCTTGGATTGTTAACGTAGTCGCTATTCAAAAAGGAACGAAATATCCAAATCGCTATATTATAATGAGTGGAGATATTGATTCTCGTGGAAGTGACACAATGGAGTTTACAAAAGATGCACCCGGAGCAAACGATAATGCTTCTGGTATGGCGGGAACTATTGAAGCCGCTAGAGTACTTTCTAAATATAAATTTGAAAACAGTATTATTTATGTTGGATTATCTGGTGAAGAGCAAGGTCTTTTTGGTGGTGGAGGTTTAGCAAAATATGCCAAAGAACAAGGTTGGGATATTATCGGAATATTTAATAATGACATGATTGGAAACATTGAAGGTGTAGATGGAGTAATAGACAATCGCACATTTAGAATATTTTCAGAACCTGTGCCTGCTAACGAAACCGAAAAAGAACGCAATTTAAGACGTTTTTATGGAGGAGAAGTAGATGGGATTTCTCGTCAATTAGCACGCTATATACATAAAACAGTAAAAACGTATATGCCAGAAATGAACCCGATGATGGTTTATAGACTAGATCGTTTTGGACGTGGTGGACACCACAGACCTTTTAATGACTTAGGTTTTGCAGGAATCCGTATTATGGAAGCACACGAAAACTACACGCAGCAGCATCAAGATATTAAAGAAGAGAACGGC
Source organism: Algibacter sp. L3A6 (assembly GCF_009796825.1). GTDB lineage: Bacteria > Bacteroidota > Bacteroidia > Flavobacteriales > Flavobacteriaceae > Algibacter. The sequence continues at coordinate 2,625,430 of NZ_CP047030.1, read as the reverse complement.
ATTAAATACGGCGATGTTATAGAACACGTTAATTTCGATTATGCCAAGAAACTAACCACGGTAAACGCCATTAATATGGCTAGTTTAGCTTGGGCTCCGCCAGCTCCAAAAACAGTTGCTATTGGTGGCATTGTAGAAGCATCTGTTAAATTTAAATGGGATAAAGTAGAAGGAGCTGTTGGCTACAAAATATACTGGAGAGATACCACCTCGCCTACTTGGGACAAAAGTCGCTACGTTGGTGATGTTTCGGAGTTTATGCTTGACGGTATAGTTATCGATAATTATTTCTTCGGAATTGCTTCTGTTGGAAAAGATGGATTTGAAAGCCCTGTAGTTTTCCCTAATCAGATATTAAGATGATTTCCATCTAGAACATCATCTTAATTAATCTAAACCTAACATATAGCCTCAATAAACATCATTTTCAGATAACTATAGAACAAAAAAAAAGAACCCAAAAGGGTTCTTTTTTTATTCACTTAAAAAGCAAATATTTATTTTTTAACTACAGCAGGAGCATTTAATTTAGTGCTCATTTCCATAGAAATTGCCGAACGTTCAAATTTTACTTTCCCAGACATTGTTTCGATAACACAGCTACCATCTTTGTCATTAAGTTCTAAAATTTTGCCGTGCAAACCACTTTTGGTTATAACTTTATCGCCACGTTTTAATTCGGCTGCAAATTTCTTTTCTTTCTTTGCTCGTTTCATTTGTGGTGCAATCATAAAGAAATACACTACTACAAACATTAATACAAACGGCAATAAACTACCAATTCCTTCTCCCATTATATTTTAATTAATCGTGATTATGACCTTCGTGGCCTGGTTGTGTGCTAGATTTAACAGCTCTTGATGCTGCCGCAGCAGAAATACCAGGAACTGTTTGTGTAGTTGTAGCTTGTGGAGATGCATTATCATCTGTTTTCACAAAAGCTGCAATTTTAACTATTTCTTTACCTTTTTCAGTATTAGCTGTAAGCGTTAAACTCTTAGAGATTTTCCCTTTACCACTACCATTATATTTCACTGTAAATTCACCTGTTTCCCCAACAGCTAAAGGCTCTCTAGACCAATCTTCTGGTACTGTACATCCACAAGACGTTCCAATATTAGTAATTACTAATGGCGCGTTACCAGTATTTTTATATTTAAAAACTGTTTGAACAGATTTTTTAGCTTCTATCTCTCCAAAATCATGAGTAGTCTCTTCGAACTCAATTACAGGAAAGTTAGACGCACTAGCATCTCTTACTGCAGCTGCAGTAACATTTGCTTCTTCAATTTTTTTTGCTGCGTTTTCTTCTTTACAAGAAGTTAAAGCTAATACACATAATGCGCTTAATCCTAATATAACCTTTTTCATTTTTAATATATTTTTAATTGAAGTTACAAAAATAACAATTATTTAGTCGAATTGAAATTTTTGTAATACTCTTAACATTAATTACATTAAACCTCTACCAATTTTATTTAAATTTCCGGCTTCGGTATACTCTTTTACAAGCTTATCTAGAATACCATTAATAAACACGCTACTTTTTGGAGTAGAATATTCTTTAGCTATTTCTAAATACTCATTAATAGTAACTTTCGCAGGGATAGATGGAAAACTTTTCACTTCACAAATAGCCATTTGCAACAATACGTAATCTACATTAGCAATACGGTCTGAATCCCAGTTTTGAGTTTTAAGCTCAATCTCTTTGTTTATAGCAGTTCTATTCAATAATGTTTTTCTAAACAAATCGATAGCAAATTGCTTATCCTCAGAGTCCTTATATAAACGAGGAGTAAAATGGTTTTCCGAAGTGCTTAACTTTACCTTTCTAAGTAATTTTAAAATGGTAGTATTTACAGTAGGTAAATCATCCAACCAAGTTAAATTTTTATCTTCCAAATATTCGTAAAGTTTTTCGTTTGGAGCGATAATTTCTTTAAAAACATCAACTAAAAACTCTTTATCTTCCTTAAAGCTAGAAGTATTAGTTTCCATGTAGTTTTTATAAAGTTCACTTGCTGTAATGGCTTTAAAAATAACATCTACATACTCGCTATCCAATTCCCAGTTCTTAACATCATACAGATCTAATTTGTCTTTTAAGTCCAAATTATTCAATAAAATTTTAAAAACTTCATTGTTTACAAACTTACGGTTTGGGTCTTTATCTTCTTTTGTGGCAAGGTGCTTGTTTTGTTTTTTCACTAAGTTACTCTCAGCTCTTTTTTGAACTTCAATTATAAGTGAAATAAGCAATAAGTATAAGTTATACATATTATCTATGCTAAACAGCAGAAATTTTTGATCTTTACTAAAATCATCACTTTCACTACCTTTAAAGGCATACATGGTTTGCATTACTTTTACACGAATATGTCTTCTATTTAGCATCATTACAAAGAACTTATTATGGTTTGAAAAATTTTATTGCTTTCGTGCGGCAAAAATAACACTATATTTAAATAAAAGCTGCTTTTAAACACTTTATTATTTCGATAATACTTTAAGCTATTTTTAACAATTGCTTATCGCATATCAATATCTCAATTATAATGAATACCCTATATTTGTAACTTATTTCCTTTAAAATAAATGAAAGAATTACAGCACTTAAATAAGTACTTTCTAAAATACAAAACCAATCTATTAATCGGGATTTTTATTACCATAATTGCCCGTATGTTTTTGTTATTTACGCCTCGGTATGTAAAAAAAATATTTATTGTAATAGAAAAATATTTCAATGAAGAAATGCCTATTGAAGCCTTTAAAGCCGAGCTCCTTGAAGCTATTTTATTCATTATAGGTGCCGCAATTATTGGTGGTATCCTTACATTTTTTATGCGACAATATATTATAAATGTATCGAGATATATTGAATTCGATTTAAAAAATGAAATTTATGAGCAGTACCAAAAGTTATCTTTAAATTTCTATAAGAAAAACAGAACAGGTGACTTAATGAACCGTATTAGTGAAGATGTTGGACGTGTAAGAATGTACGCTGGCCCAGCCATAATGTATAGCATAAACACGGTAACTCTTTTTGTAATTGCGTTAATATATATGTTTGAAGAATCGCCATCTTTAGCGCTTTATACCATATTACCACTACCTATATTATCCATTGTAATCTACAAATTAAGTAAAGAAATACATAGACGAAGTACCATTGTACAAGAGTATTTATCTAAACTTTCCACCTTTACACAAGAGTCTTTTAGTGGCATTTCGGTAATAAAAGCATATGGTATTGAGCCACAAACTTCGGCAAATTTCTCTACCCTCGCGGCAGAAAGTAAAGAAAAACAAATAGATTTAGCCCGTGTACAAGCTTGGTTTTTCCCAATGATGCTTTTGCTAATTGGTGTAAGTAACCTAATTGTAATTTACATTGGTGGTATGCAATATATTAATGGTGAAATTGAAAGTATTGGTACCATTGCCGAATTTATAATTTACGTAAACCTACTAACTTGGCCAGTAGCAACCGTTGGTTGGGTAACATCTATTGTTCAGCAAGCGGAAGCTTCACAAAAAAGAATAAATGAGTTTTTAAGAATAGAGCCCGAAATAAAAAACACTGTTGAAACAGATACTGAAATCACTGGCGATATTGAGTTTAAAAACGTGACGTTTACTTATGATGACACTAATATTACCGCTCTAAAAAATATTAGTTTCCATGTAAAAGAAGGCGAAACACTTGCCATTATAGGAAAAACAGGATCAGGAAAATCTACTATTTTAGATTTAATTGGTCGTCTATATGATATTGATGAAGGTTCTATAATAATTAATAAACAAAAAATTGATCAAGTAAATTTATCGAATTTAAGAGACAGTATTGGTTATGTACCGCAAGAAGCGTTCTTGTTTTCCGATAGTTTAAAAAACAACATTAAATTCGGTAAAGAAGATGCTACCGATGAAGAAGTGATTGAAGCTGCTAAAAATGCACAGGTTCATAAAAACATTATTAAATTTAATCATGGATACGATACCGTTTTAGGTGAACGTGGCATTACGCTTTCCGGAGGACAGAAACAACGTGTTTCCATAGCTAGAGCGATTATAAAACTACCTAAAATTTTACTTTTCGACGATTGCTTATCGGCTGTTGATACTGAAACGGAAGAAAAAATCCTTAAAAATCTTAATAAAATCACAGAAGGAAAAACCACTATTATAGTAAGCCATCGTGTATCATCGGCTAAAAATGCAAACAAAATAATTGTGCTAGAAGATGGTGAAATTGTACAACAAGGTACACACGATACGCTAATAGATATAGATGGTTATTACAAACATTTATATTTAAAGCAATTAAGCGAAACCACTTCAAAATAAAACACTTACAGTTCTATTTGGTTTCTATGTGGGAATTAAATCTTACTTTTTGAAAAGAAACTCCTTAAAAGGTTGGTTTGTTTAGGTTTTTTTTAGATTTTTGAGACACTAGAATTAAAAACAAATTTCTATATAATTATGAACAATAATGGTATGATGGAGAAAGAGGAGATTTTTTCAAAGGTATTGAGAGCAGGAAGGCGTACTTACTTTTTTGATGTAAGAGCAACGAAGGCAGAAGATTATTATTTAACAATTACTGAAAGTAAAAAGTTTACTAATGATGATGGCTCGTTTCATTATAAAAAACATAAAATTTATATTTATAAAGAAGATTTTGCAGAGTTTAAAGATATTCTAGGTGAAATGACCGATTATATTATAAATGAAAAAGGCGACGAAGTAATAAGTGAACGTCATCAAAAAGATTTCAAGAAAGAATATGATAATACAGTTGACGATGGATCTCGCGTTACTGAAGCCGAATTAAAAACACCAGAAAGCTTTACTGATATTAGTTTTGATGATATCTAAAGCATTTCAAAATATATAAACAAAAAAATCCGTTGCTAAAAAAGTAACGGATTTTTTTATGCCTTAACCGCAAGTAGCGCCAAAAATAAACTACCTAAAATATAGCCAAGTGCTATTTGCCATCCTAATGTTATCAATACAATTAAGAATACTATTAACAACCAAATAGGCACCAAAGTAATAGCTATTGCAAAACGAAAGGTTCCAACAAATTCAACATCATTAACTTTAGGCTGAGCAATAAACTTCCAAACTAAATACGGTAAAATCAAAGTACATATGAGTAGAAATTTTACTCCGCTCTTCAATAAACCTGGTTTCTTATGGGTATTAATTTTAGATGATGTACCTCGGTTTTCTAAAAAATCATGAATTGCTTTAGGATTAATAAAGCTCACATTCAAATCGTTAAGCTTCGTAATCGTTTCTGTATATGTATGTGAAGGTATATGTATTGTAAGTTTTGATATTTCAGAATGAATTTTATTTTTTAAATTTATCACTGCTTCGTTTCTTTTTTCCGAAGCATAGTCTTTTACCGCAATAGTCTCACCGAAATATAACGAAGCCGAATCTCCAAACCGCTCAGCATTCTGGTAATTTAATCCAACCGGAATAAGCTGTAAATCGATATCGGGATAAGCATCCAAAGTATCAAAAACAATACGTGTAAACCCTTTACTTAAAGGCCGTACGGTTCGTTTTAAATTATGATTACCTTCTGGAAAAATAGCCACCATTTCATTCTTATTCAATATGCCCGAACAAGCCTCAAATATGGCTTTATTATTATTAATTGTGTTCCAACCATCACGAATTCTATAAACGGGTAGCATTTGCAAGCTTCTCAATATTTTGCCTACTAATGGTTTTTTAAAAACAGCTGCTCTTGTTAGAAAATAAGGAAACCTTCCCGATTGTGTACCAATTATCAATGCATCTAGCAACGCGTTTTGATGATTCGATAATAGTAGTAAAGGTTTATTTTGAGGTATGTTTTCCGCATTAAAAACATCGATTTTCTTGTAATAGAAAAACAATCCTATTTTAATATACAACCGTACACTATGTAACCAAATTTTATTCAATAGTACTTTTATTATGTTTTACTTTTTAGACCAATACGTGGCCAATAGTAGTCCTGAAATAATATGCCATATTCCCCAAAACGCAGCTAAAATAGCCATTCCTCCTAACCCATTAAAAAATGAAAAGATCAGTAGTAAGCCCAATCCTGAATTTTGAATACCAGTTTCTATCGCTAACGTTTTTTGATCCACAAAGGACAGTTTAAAAGCCTTCGCTAATAAAAACCCAAGTAAAATTGCGAGTATATTATGTCCTATTCCAAGTATTAAAACATGATGAATATAGTCATTAAACACATCTATGTTTTTAGAAAACGCAATAACAACAATAGCCGCAAAAATAACAATAGATAATGGTTTTAGCAGTTTATACAGCTTAACAGCAAAGTCCGTTCTGTAATGGCGTAATAACATCCCCAAAATTAAAGGAACTCCAAGTATTATTAAAACTAATTGTATTAAATCGAATGGATTTAGTGCCACATTTTTTAAAATTTGCGCCGTTGGAGGATACAAATTTCCATAAAACTGAAAGTTAAAAGGTGTCATAAAAACAGCTGCAAAGGTTGCAAATGCAGTTAAACTTATGGAAAGCGCCGTATTTCCTTTGGCTAAATGCGTCATGAAATTAGAAATATTTCCACCAGGACAAGCGGCCACCATCATCATACCTAAAGCAATGCTTGGTTGGGGTTTCACAATATAAACAACACAAAAAGTAATGAAAGGTAATAATACAAACTGACTTAAAACACCAACTAAAACGGCTTTAGGTTGCTTAAATAAAATTTTAAAATCGTTTAAACTAATCCCCAATGAAACTCCAAACATAACAACAGCTAACGCGATGTTTAAAACCCATAGCCCATTACTATCAAAGTTGATTTTTACATCATCAAGTTCTTGCATATGTTATGAAACTGTTGTTCCGTTTTTTACTTTATGTTCCGGGTTTAACAATACAACATCTTTACCATCTACAGCACCAACAACCAAACATTCACTCATAAAATTAGCGATTTGTTTCTTCGGAAAATTAACAACAGCCACAATTTGCTTCTGTATTAAATCTTCTTTTTTATAAAGTGTGGTAATTTGTGCCGATGTTTTTTTTATGCCTAAATCTCCAAAATCAATGGTTAATTGATAAGCTGGTTTTCTTGCTTTCGGAAAATTGTTCACCTCCAGAATAGTACCGACTCTTAAATCCACTTTTGTAAAATCTTCGAAAGTTATTGCTTGGTTCATTTTTTAAAAATACAAATAATCCCGAACTTAGCATAAAACTTTTAACTATGGCTCAAACTCCATCCAACATGCTTCCCTTAGGAACAAAAGCACCTCATTTTTCATTGCTAGATACCGTATCTGGAGAAACTCTAGATCTCAATGTTTTAAACGGTGAAACCGGCACTGTAATTATGTTTATTTGTAACCACTGCCCTTTTGTAATTCATGTAAATGAAGAATTAGTAGCCATAGCTAACACATATTTGGAAAAAGGTATCAAATGTATCGCTATTTCTAGTAATGATGTGGTTAACTATCCACAAGATAGTCCTGAAAAAATGAAGCTTCATGCGGAAACAGAAGTGTATCCTTTTCCTTATTTGTATGATGAAAGTCAAGCTGTAGCAAAAGCTTATGATGCTGCTTGCACACCAGATTTTTATGTATTCAACGGAAATTTAGAATTAACTTATAGAGGGCAATTAGACGATTCTAGACCAGGCAACGGCGTTCCTGTTACTGGTAAAGATTTACGTCACGCTATAGATTGCTTAGTGAATAACACTAGTAATAATGCGCCACAGAAACCAAGTATTGGCTGCGGTATAAAATGGAAAAAGGCTTAATTAATTTTTAATTGAAAAATGCCTACATCTAGCCAAGTATCAAACTTAAATCCAACTTCTTTTAAATGTGCCACCTGAGTAAAACCAAATTTTTCGTGTAGCTTAACGCTTGCAGGATTCGGAATGGTTAAAACACCCAAAACCGATTTAAAATTACGTTGCTTTAACTGCTCAAGTAGTTCGGTGTATAGTTTAGAACCTATTTGCTTTCCATGCGCTCCGTTTTTAACATATACTGTAGATTCTACAGTATAATTATAGGCTGGTTTCGGCCTAAATTTACTACCGTAAGCAAAACCTAAAATCTCATTATTGTCTTCAAAAACTATACACGGGTAATCTTTTAAAATAAGTTCTAACTTTTCGGTAAAAGCATTTAAGGATAAAGCCGCTTCATCAAAAGTAACCGTAGTATGTATTACATAATAATTGTAAATTTCTAAAAGCGCGCTAGTATCGGCAAGAGTTGCTTTTCTTATCATTTTAAATCCAACCTTTAAGTTTTATTAAATTTTCAATGTGCGCATAATGGTGATTACTATGCCAAGCGTAATTACCAACATTAAAGTTTAATGGCACTTCACTATTTGTTTCCGGATGAATAAAACAAGCTTGCAAAGCTTCTTCCGATAAGGTTTTTAACAAATACACCAGTTTAAAATGTATGGCACGCAAATGCTCTAAAGACATTTCTATGGGTGCAGATTTAGAATCTATTAATTCCGCCCAACGCTCTTCAAAATATGCTTTTATTACTGGCTTATCTTCTGTTAAAGCCCATTTAAAACGTGTATAACTATGGTGATGACTATCGGATAAATGATGAATAACTTGCCTAATAGTCCAACCTTCTGGTCTATATGGCGTATCTAGCTGTTGGTCTGTTAAGTCTTTAACTAAACCTTCTAGTCTATTAGGAAAGTGCTCTAATATAGAAATCCAGCCCGCTAGATGTTCTTTAGTAATATTGCTAGGGCAAGAAAATTGACCTATTGGGTATTTAAGCTGTTGGAGTTCTTTATCTGTCATAAAAACAAATATAAAACAATGCTAGCTAATTTCTACCATATCATTTTCTACAAAATTTATGGCCATATCTAACTCTTTAAAATGCTTTATAGTACCTTTAAAAAAGAGTTTTTCGATAATAGCATTAGACAGTCGTGTTTTGTCTGAAACCACAATATAAGATTTTAAGAAATAGCTATTTTTAAAAAACCTTATCCAATCGGAAGCCATAACCGAATACGAATTAATTCTATTAGATATAAAATTAATAGTTGCTCCATCTGGCGTACCTAAGTATCCAAAAACATCGTCAATAATTATTTTTGCATGTACATCCCAAGTAAAATCAACACCTTGATTCACTTCGGAAACAACACACTTTTCGAAAATAAAAACGTTGCCAAATTCGTAATTAAATTCTTTCAAAACCATTGGGTAAAAATCCGATTCTCTTACACTAATCATACTACAAAAATAGATTTAACCAGAAAATTGAAAGAATAAAATCGATGAATTAAAATAATTATCAGTCCTTTGGTATCGCCAAAATACAACAATAAAAAAGCACCCTAAAAAAGGGTGCTTATTCTTATTTAATCTATATAAAACCTTGTTGCTAAGTCTATTAATAACAAGAAAAAACAACATGTATCATGTTCTATTTTCAGTCATTATTCAACTTAAAAACTAAGCCTGTTTAGCTTACTTTACATCCATAAGTTCTACATCGAAAACCAATGTTGCATTTGGAGGAATAACACCACCTGCACCAGCACTACCGTAACCTAAGTGACTCGGAATTACTAAACGTGCCTTATCGCCTACTTTTAATAAGCTAATACCTTCATCCCATCCTGGAATAACCTGTCCTACTCCAATTGGAAAATCAATTGGTGAATTACGTTTGTATGATGAATCGAAAACAGTACCATCAGCCAATTGGCCTTTATAGTGTACAGAAACCGTTTTACCTTTTTCTGCTTTTGCACCATTACCTTCTTGAATAATTTGGTAACGTAAACCACTTTCAGTTTTTTCAAACCCAGCAGCCAATTTATCCAATTCCGCTTCACCAGCAGCTTTAGCCTCAGCTAATTTTGCCTCACGAGAACCTTCAAACGTTCTAAATGCTTCAACACCGTTAAAAGCTTCAGCTTCCGCTCCAACTCTAACAATCTCTAAGGTATCAATTAAATCACCTTGTGCAATAGCATCTACTATATTTTGTCCTTCTACAACTTTACCAAAAACAGTATGCTTACCATCTAACCAAGCTGTTTCTACGTGTGTTATAAAAAACTGACTTCCATTAGTTCCAGGTCCTGCATTTGCCATAGACAATACTCCTGGTCCGTCATGTTTTAAATCTGGATGAAACTCATCATCAAATTTATAACCAGGACTTCCAGCTCCCGATCCTTGTGGACATCCACCTTGGATCATAAAATCTTCAATTACTCTATGGAATTTTAATCCATCGTAATAAGGTGTTCCTTGTGGTTTTACTTTGTTTTCAAGATTTCCTTCAGCTAAAGCTACAAAGTGCCCAACTGTTCCTGGCGTTTTTTTGTACTCTAAAGCAACTAGAATTTCTCCTTTTGTTGTATTAAATTTTGCGTATAATCCGTCTTGCATGATTGTTATTTTTAAGAAAGTGCAAATATACGGAAGTAAGTTTGTAGATAAGAAACTTGTGGTTTATTTTTTCGCTTTCGCGGAAAGAGAACATCACCAACACTTTATATCGTTAAAACTATGTTCCTTTTTATATTTTTAGAGAATGAGATGGTTTGCTTGGTTTTGATAGTTTAAATTCCGGTTTTATTGTTTTTGTAACCACACCCTAATTTCTTTTCGTAAAGAAACCTCAGGTTTTGGTAACGGAATTTTTTGTCCAAATTGTTTACTTTTATTAAATTTTGAATACATAATTTTATGTTTTTTCCACGCTTCTGGATACAATTCCAAGAACTTGTTAAAAAAACTTTGCTCATTAATTTTTCCTTCTATTTTAGAAAGTACGTCTTTAAATTTTTCCTCTTGTTCTATAATCATGTTGATATCATGTAGTAATAAATGAAACTTTTTAGTCTCTGTTTTTATTTCTCTTAATTGTGGTTAATGGGTTTGTATGCACCGATTTTTCTAAGGAAAACCTGATGTAACAGAATGCATTTACTCTTGATTAAGCACTAAACTAAGTATTATTTATATAGAGTGTTAGCTGTAGTATTTTCGTTTTTATTGTCGTTTCACTTTTGGAAAAATCTGTTCAAAATAGTTCTCTCCGTTTTGTTTAAGTTGTTTACTAAATAATGTTAATTTATTGTTTGTATCGTAATCAAATTTAAAAGTTCTGGTTGGAAGAACAGAACTAGACTTTCCCCAATAGCCATCTCTAATTATTTTCTCAATTCTGCCTTGATTATCATAAGAATAAGAGTCTTCCATAAAATTATTATCTGAGTGATAAAATAGCACTTTATTTAACTTATTGTTTTCGAAAATTGAAATGTAAATTTGATTGAGTTCTGGTTCTTTAGGTGTTCCATCATAATGTAATCCGATATTGTTTTGGTTTTCATCCTTGATTTGATAAAAACAAGTATTTATCCAACTTTTCCCCAACTGCTTTGAAAAATATATAGTATCATCCAATAATCTATTTTCAAATTTCCCTTCTAAGTTTTTTGGTGTCCGTTTATATACTTTAGGTTTATTCATTTGATTCATTTCTGAATTGTATTTATGAAAACCTAAATAACAATCACTATAGGTTTTTGTATAGTCTTTAACTTCATTAATAAGTTTCAGATGCTGTGAAAACTTGTCTTTATGAAATTTGAAAGTATCCTTTACGAATTTTTCATTATTATTAATCATATTGTATGATTTGCGAGTTTTTTTTATATTACAGCTAACGTAAAGTATAAGAAACGTAGGGCAGTTGATAAGCACTTTCGTTACGGTTTATTACTTAGCTAAATATAAATATTTTGCTTTTATCTTTTCTACTTTAAACGCCAAATTTTATATTTAACGGACTTTATTATTATTATTATGCACGGAACTTTCTATTTAGCACAAACGCCCTATGTTTTTTATACACTGTTGTAACACGTTTTTATTTTTCCGTTTTTACTAATTCAGTATATTTTTCATTGAATACATAAATTAAAATTGCGATTGTCAGAAATATAGTTTTTTTCAACAATTCAGAGGTTACAATTTCGTCTCCAAGAAAAATTTTTATTGATTTTCCGATTAAGGAAAGTCCGTGACCAAAAATTAGGATTATCGCACCAATTTTAATTCCGTTTTTAGCATATTTATTTTCTGTTAATATTAGAATTAATAGTAATCCTTGAATTCCACAAGTAATTATTGCGAATAAATTTCCTGTTCCAAGGACATATAAATTCCAGCTTGATAGTAAAATCAGATATCCAATTAGAGAATATTCGAAGATTTTATTCTTAAATATTGTTTTTTCCATTTAGTTTGGTCAAATATGTTACAACGTTTAGTATAAGCATAGTCTCGTATTTATTTAAGCCTAAAACAGTAATTATTTTTAGACATCATTGTAAGACGTTTTATTCACAATCTATGTCTGAGATGTTTCTGGCTTCTAAAATATTTACCACCTCATAGGTGCTGTCATAATCAGCAGCAAATCCATCTTCTGATTTTCCTTTATCAATAATTGCAATACTCACAAATATTGGAGAGTAAGGCGCTTTGTTTTTTATTAACTTGAAATATAACTTAGTCAGTTCCTCTTCCGCTATAATCCAAAATTCCTTATCATCTCCACAAGGGGAAAAACTACTAACCTCATGACCTAACGTTATTCTTCCTCTTAAAATATTTTGTGCACTATCAGATTTAGATTCACTTTTTTCAGAGTAAACAGGGAAATCTGTATTAACTTCTGAGTTTTGTTCTAGTATCTTTTCGTTTGTAACATTTTCAACGATTGTTTTCTGCTTTTCCTTACAAGAAATTAAAAATAGGTTAACAACAAATAGAACTAATAACGGTTTGTATATATTTTTTAATTTCATGCTTTTTTATGATAATTATCTTTTTCTAAATTGCTTAAGGGAAATAAGAGGTTAATTTTAACTAAAACAGTAATTATTTATACACAGTCTTTACTCCTTTAATTTTTATTAAATCTATTCATTTAGCAATTCAACTAGAGTTTTATTTGAGGCTTTAATTTTTCCTTCGGGTATTTTTCCATTAAAATAAGAATTGCATAAGCTTGTAACCCATTTATTTTCTCCCAATTTCAAATGGTTAGCAATCAATTCAAAATCCTCTGTGATATATGCAGACAAATCGTCAGATTCTGTTTTTCTAAAAACCAATTTAAAAATTTCCTCTAGCTCTCTTTCCAAATTTATTTTTTCAGCACTCATTTCATTCCAAGCCTTTATCCATTGACTAGAAAATAAGTCAGAATCTCTAGAATCTAAAATATCGTCTATTGACTTCAACTCAATTCTTTTTAATATTGATTCAAGTGAAATAATAAACTTATTTGTCAATTTTTCTATTTCCATATTCCTTTATAATATCTATTTAACAAAAATCTTGGTTTAAATCTAAACAGCTAATATTTTTCAGATTTTTTGACTGTTTTTTTTTAATTTTTGGAGGATTGACCTTGATATATATCGAATTTCACTAAAGCTTTTTTGGGGTTTAATTTTTAGATAATATTTTTTCCCATAGTTTGAAAACGGATTTTTTAAACTTTACTAATCTGTTTTTAGAAACTTCCCGACAACAAACCTATTTCACCTTCAATTCATGAAATTTATTTCGAATAACCAAACCAATTGGTCGGTTCTGAATTTTAGATTCTAACCAAGAAATAATATCTAGATATAAAAACGCTCGACTTTGGTAGGGATCGTTTTCGTATTCCTTTAATTTTTTATGCAGTTTCTTAAATTCGTTCTTCACCTCATGCGGATAGATATCACCTAAACCTCTTAAAAACTTGATAAATTCTTTTTGTACTTCATATAAATCTTCCATTTTAATTAAAAACTTATACGTACTCTTTATAAGCACATCGAGGTTGTAATCTAAACCGGCCTCGTAATGCGCCACAAGATTTAAAATACGAGAAAAACACAGCAAATCTTCACGCATTTGTAAAGACTTATTGCTTATAATTTTATCTAAAAACTGAATACATTTTTTGTTCTCGCCAGCTCCAAAATACATACTCGCCATTTTGTAATAAAACACCATAACGTGATGCTCATCAATACGGTTTTTGTAGAATTTCAATTCGTCCAAAACAGTATCTACAAGCGGTAAGCCTTCGTCAAAGCTTCCTTCAATAAAATGTAAATTAAACTTGTTATTATAAATATACAAAAAAGCTAAACCGTCTAAATTATCATCTTTAGGGAACCATTTTTCTTTGGTTACACCTTCAAACTTAATTAAGCTCTCTTTGAATTTATCGTATTTCCTTAAAAAGTAAAGCGACTCTAATAAATAATTATTTCCGCTTAAAAAAAACACAGGGTTTAACTCAATCATTTCTTCTTTCGCATAAAATAAATCTACCCATTTTAGAGAATATTTATAGCACGACAAAAAATCGACGGTTAAAAAACTATACCACAGGTAAGATTTGTATAGCCATAGCTTTTCACGAAAACCTAACTCATGTATATCGTATTTTGGTAAACGATCGTTAAAGTATTTAGTAACCTGTTTATAATCTTCATCATTCTTTATGTATCCTATTTTTAGATACAAGCCGTACAATTGCAGAGATAAAGTAGATAGTTTACTAGCCAAAACATTATGCAAACTAAGCTCTTTGGCTTGTATAGTAAGCTCATCGGCACGATTACTTAAACTTCTAGTAATATATTGCGATTCTATAACTTTTTCGAGCTCGACCACCTCGTAAGCCACATTTTTTTCTTCGTTTAAAATGGCTAAACTTTTTGCTTTATCTAAAAGTTTCAAACTCTGTTTGTAAAGTCCTTTATGATAAAGTATGGTTGCAAAATCGAGTTGTTCGCGTATTTGTAGTCTAATATCTTTATGCGACGGATTTAACCTTAAACTAATTAATATTTGCTTATAAAGGTGTGCCTTTAAATTAGAGAGTTGTTGCTTTTTAACAATACCCTTCTTTAAAATAAAAGCCTCATCATAAACCGATAATTTATCGAGAATATTAAACAGCATTAAAAACTTAGAGTCCTCATTTACTCCCAATCGTCCTACATAAAGCTTAAATTGTCGCTTTTCGGATTTAGAAAGTGATTTCACTAGCACAAACAAATTATCTTTTTGCTCTTTCGTCATAGGTGTAAAACCAACGTTAATTGATTGATTATTAATACATTAACTACATAATTACAACTTTAAACATCGTAATAACCCAAGGTTGTATTATCCTTTTCGTTAAGCAAAATATAACTTCGTAGAACAATAAGAAAATATATTTTAATAAATGTCTGATAATAAAGTCCAAATTTTCGATACAACACTAAGAGATGGTGAACAAGTCCCTGGGTGTAAACTAAATACCGAGCAAAAATTAATAATAGCCGAACAGCTAGATTTTTTAGGTGTTGATATTATTGAAGCTGGTTTTCCCGTTTCGAGTCCTGGTGATTTTAAGTCGGTTGAAGAAATTTCTAAAATTGTAAAAAACGCGACCGTTTGTGGTTTAACCCGCTCGGTAGAAAATGATATAAAAGTAGCTGCCGAAGCTTTAAAGTATGCTAAATTACCTAGAATACATACAGGTATTGGCACATCGGATTCTCATATAAAATTCAAATTTAAATCTACACAAGATGCCATAATAGAACGTGCCGTTAGAGCCGTTACTTATGCAAAATCTTTTGTGGAAGATGTTGAATTTTATGCTGAAGATGCAGGTAGAACTGATAACGAATATTTAGCACGTGTTTGCGAAGCCGTAATTAAAGCTGGAGCAACGGTATTAAACATACCAGATACTACAGGGTATTGCTTACCTAGTGAATATGGTGCAAAAATTAAATACTTAAAAGAGAACGTAAAAGGTATAGACAAAGCAATTTTATCTTGTCACTGCCATAACGATTTAGGTTTAGCAACAGCAAACTCTATAGAAGGTGTAATTAATGGTGCGCGCCAAGTAGAGTGTACTATTAATGGTATTGGCGAACGTGCTGGTAACACTGCTTTAGAAGAAGTTGTTATGATTTTAAAACAACATCCATACCTTAACTTAGATACCAACATTAAAACAGAAATGCTTTATGGCTTAAGCCAATTGGTTTCAGATAGTATGGGGATTTACACACAACCTAACAAAGCCATTGTTGGTGCTAATGCTTTTGCACACAGCTCAGGAATTCACCAAGATGGTGTGATTAAAAATCGTGAAACTTACGAAATTATCGATCCTAAAGATGTTGGTGTTACAGAATCTGCTATAGTATTAACCGCCCGTAGTGGTCGTGCAGCACTAGCTTACAGAGCCAAAAATGTTGGGTACGAGTTAACAAAACTTCAATTAGACGTGATTTATACAAATTTCTTAGATTACGCCGATAAGAAAAAAGAAGTTGTAGATAGCGATATCCATAAAATAATAGAAAGCAGTAAAATTTATAACGAAATTGTTTCGTCGTAATTCAAAAGTAACGCCCTACGCCTTACCTTTGGTAAAAATATAAATACCTAACACATGAAATTAAATATAGCCGTATTGCCAGGCGATGGAATTGGCCCAGAGGTCACCGCGCAAGCCGTAAAGGTATTAAAAGCCATTGCTATGGATTTTAATCACATATTTACTTTCAACCATGGTTTAGTGGGCGCAGGTGCCATAGACAAAACGGGAAATCCGTTGCCACAAGAAACCGTTGATATCTGTAAAAAAGCAGATGCCGTACTTTTTGGAGCCATTGGCCGTACCTCTTTCGATTTAGATCCTAATGCAAAAATACGCCCAGAACAAGGTTTATTAGGTATTCGTAAAGAATTAGGTTTACATACAAACATACGCCCAGTAATAGCCTACGAAGATTTGTTAAGCAAATCTTCCCTAAAAGTGAAGCAAATTAAAGATGTAGATATCTTAATTTATCGCGAACTTACAGGTGGTATTTATTTTGGAGAACATACGCTAAGCGAAGATGGTAACACAGCAACCGATACTTGTACTTACAGCAGGTACGAAATCGAGCGCATAGCACATGCCGCTTTTAAAGCTGCGCAAGCCAGAAAAAAGAAAATTACACTTGTAGATAAAGCAAACGTTTTAGAAAGCTCACGCCTTTGGAGACGTATCGTGCAAGAAATTGCACCGCAATATCCAGATGTAAAATTAAAATACATGTATATTGATAATGCCGCTATGGAACTCATTATCAACCCAAGACAATTTGATGTTATTTTAACCGAAAATATGTTTGGCGATATCCTTTCCGAAGAAGCCAGCGTTATTGTAGGTTCAATTGGCCTATTGGCATCCGCATCATTAGGCGACAAATTTGCCATGTTCGAGCCTATTCACGGCGCTTACACCAAAGCAGCCAACAAAGGCATTGCAAACCCAATAGCATCCATTTTATCGGCCGCTATGCTGTTAGATCACTTTGGTTTAGACGAAGAAGCTAACCGTGTTCGCGAAGGTGTAGATAAATCATTAAAATTACACATTACAACACCCGATTTAAATAACAAATACGATAACATTAGCACCACCAAGGTTGGAGATTTCATCGAAGATTTCATAAACAATCCCGACGAAACCAATCTAAACTTTACCAACATACATTTAGGGCAATCTACTATTATTTAATTAGAATATCGAAAAACCCATACCTAGCGCATTTTTTTAAAGTGCGCTTTTTTTATACCATTTTTTTCGGGGCGTTACCCAAGGGTCGGGCTTTCCGCAGTCGCTTTTTTGTGTTGCAATAGGTGCAACAACACAAAAAGAGCTCCAACAATGCTGCAATCTCTAACGCAAGTATCCGCTAAGGTTTTAGAACAAGTATTAAGTAATTGTTTCTTTGTAGAGATTTACACTTTCAAAACAGAATATACGGTATAAAACCCTAATCTTCCCGTTTAGACAATCGTGTTGCTATTATGGTAATAATTAATATTTGCGACGCATGAAACAGCATTAAAGGCAATAAAACAATACCAATAGAAGCCATATTCCCAAATATAATTTTAGAAAACACAGTACCATGTACTAAAGATTTCTTGGTGCCGCAAAATTGCGCCGTAATCTGGTCTTCCTTGTTAAAATTCATTTTTCTGGACAATAAACCAATCAAAACAAAAACAATAAAAAATAACACCAACACGGCTACAAAAAGCAATAACAAATCGAATACCGAAACCGAACTAAATATGTTTCCTGTAAAAGATTCAGCAAAACTCTTGTAAATAATAAGCAGAATAATAGATTTATCAAAAAGCGTAAGTTTCGCACTATGCTTTTGAACAAAAGCACCAAAATAGCGCTGTAACCCAAGCCCTAAAACAACAGGTAAAATAATTTGAACAATAAGTTTAATGTAAATAGCCGTAAAGTCAAAATCGGTTTGCTCATCATTAACAAAAAGCCCCATCCAGAGTGGCGTTAAAGCAACACCAATAATACCAGAAATACTAGCGTTAAAAATTGCAGCAGGTATATTGCCTTTTGCCATAGACACCATAACCACAGATG
This sequence comes from Algibacter sp. L3A6, assembly GCF_009796825.1. GTDB lineage: Bacteria > Bacteroidota > Bacteroidia > Flavobacteriales > Flavobacteriaceae > Algibacter. The sequence goes on along the minus strand of NZ_CP047030.1, from coordinate 2,606,855 downwards.
ATGATACCGTAGATGGTAACGCCGCTAAAAAAAAGAAAGCCAGCCAAATGGTTTCTTGAGCCTCATTTTGTATTAAAGGACGCAAAGCAAGCACTAACATAGGGAAAATTAAAAACGTAGCACTTTGCACTAGCACATGTAGCTTCCAGTTTTTAAGTCCTGCTTTTAGCTTTGCCGGACTCAACTTAAGCCCGTAAAAAAAGAATATAAGCGAAATTCCTATCGCACTAATCGTGTCGATAGGAATTTTGCTTTCACTTACGCCCCATTGCGGGAAAAAATAAGCGAATATTATAACACCAATAATAGATAAAACAAATTTATCAATTTTAATTTTATGCATCTTTAAAATTATAAATTACGATACAACTAGAAACAACAACAAAATCTGTTTCAACTAAAATTAAACAGGGAACTTAGCACGAATTTTATCTAAACATAAGTTATGGATACTTCCGGCATGTGTGTGCTTTTTAGAGGTATCAGGGACATAAGTACCATCTTGTACCTGCCCGCCAATTTTTTGGTAAGCCTCTCTAAAACTTTGTCCTTCTACAACCAAAGTATTTATATTATCAACTGTGAAAAGGTATTTATACAAATCGCTATTTACATCAACGTCTTTCACAATAATTTGTTGAATAGAATAGTTAAAAATATCCAAGATATCTTTTAATTCTTCGAAAGCAGCAATCATGTTTTCCTTCAATAATTGGTAATCTCTGTGGTATCCACTTGGCAAATTATTGGTTATTAAAACCATTTCACCTTGTAAGGCTTGTATTTTATTACACTTACCTCTAATTAACTCAAAAACATCCGGGTTTTTCTTGTGTGGCATAATGCTACTTCCCGTTGTTAATTCGTCTGGAAAAGAAACAAATCCAAAATTCTGACTCATATATAAACAGGTGTCCATTGCAAAACGAGACAGTGTATTACACAAACTTCCTAAAGCCATAGCAATAGTGCGTTCGTTTTTACCTCGCCCCATTTGTGCTGCAACCACATTGTATTTAAGTGTTGCAAACCCCATTTCTTTAGTTGTTAATTCTCTATCGATAGGAAAAGAGCTTCCGTAACCTGCAGCCGAACCTAACGGATTTTGATCTACCGTTTTTATAGCAGCATCTAATAGAAACACGTCGTCTATCATTAATTCTGCGTATGCAGAAAACCACAACCCAAAAGATGATGGCATAGCTACTTGCAAGTGCGTATAGCCGGGTAAAACCTTATCTTTATAAGTATCAGCTAAATCTAAAAGTGTATTAAAAAGTGTTTTAGTTTTATCTTTTATAACACTCAAATTATCTTTATAATATAAATGGCACGCCACTAAAACCTGATCATTTCTAGAACGTGCTGTGTGTATTTTTTTTCCAACTTCACCTAATGATTTGGTAAGTTCGAATTCAATTTTAGAGTGTACATCTTCAAACTGCGCGTTGATAACAAAAGTACCATCGGCAATTTGAGCTTCTAGCCCTTTTAAACCACGTAATAAATCGACTAACTCTTCAACAGAAATAATTCCGATTTTTTGAAGCATTTTAGCATGTGCACGCGATGCAATTACATCGTACTTTGCAATATGAATATCAATTTCTCTATCGTTTCCAACAGTAAATTGTTCTATTTTTTTATCTATTGAAATACCTTTATCCCACAACTTCATCTTAATACTTTTTTTTCTGTTTCCGCGAAAGCGAAAATCTATTATTTTAAAGAAAGAAGAACAATCTACTTTCCATTTTTTTTATTTTACGATAACCTTATCTAGTAATTTAATATACAAATCGACACCTTCTACTATTTCATGTAAATGAATAAATTCATCTGCTGAATGCGAACGCGTACTATCTCCAGGCCCTAATTTTAAAGATGGGCACGTTAATGTGGCTTGATCGGATAATGTTGGCGAACCATAAGTAGATCGTCCCATTTCGATACCTGCTTTCACTAAATCGTGATCCATTGGAATACAAGATGAATTTAAACGTAAACTACGTGGTGTAATACTTGTACACGGCGCTTTTTCTTGTAAAATCTCAGCGATTTCTGTATTAGTATATGCATCGTTTACACGTACATCGACAACTAAATCGACATGACCAGGAACCACATTATGCTGAGAACCTGCATTAATTTGCGTTACCGTTAACTTCACATCACCTAAAGCTTCAGAACCTTTTTCGAACTTAAAATCTTTAAACCATTGTAACACTTCTATGGTGTTATAAATAGAATTATTATCGTTTGGATGTGCCGCATGACTTGGCGTTCCAGCTACAACAGCATCAAAAACCACAAGTCCTTTTTCAGCTACAGCTAAATTCATTAAAGTCGGTTCACCTACAATAGCCACATCAACGTGAGGTATTACAGCCAACATACTGTTTAAGCCATTTGGGCCACTGCTTTCTTCTTCCGCGGAAGCGACAATAACCAAATTGTATTTTAAATTAGCATGATTGTAAAAATGAGTAAACGTCGCTATTAAAGAGACCAAACATCCTCCAGCGTCATTACTACCTAAACCATACAATTTACCATCTTCTACAATGGCTTTAAAAGGATCTTTAGTATATGCTGAATTTGGTTTTACGGTATCATGATGTGAGTTTAAAAGCAATGTTGACTTACTCTCATCAAAATGCTTGTTTACTGCCCAAACATTATTTTGTGTACGTTTAAAATCAATATTATAACGCTTAAACCAATCTTCTATATGTAATGCCGTTGGATCTTCTTCCGAAGAAAAAGACTGTGTTTCTATCAGCTTTTTTAAAAGTGAAATGGCATCATTTGTTAAATCTTGCTGCGTCATTTTTATAAAGTTATTTTTGTGAAATTATCATTTTCTTGGGTTAACATTTCTGTATTCCCCATGTTTATTGTGCTAACGCCATTTTTCAAAGCAGCAAAGCAGTTTTCTAGTTTTGGCAGCATACCATCGGCAATAATACCTTTTGCTAACAAATCTTGATACAGGTTGGTATCAATATGTTTAACAACTGAATTTTTGTCGTTAATGTCTTCTAAAACCCCGTTTAATTCGAAACAATAATAAATAGATGTTTCGTATAATTTACTCATTCCAATAGCCACTTGCGAGGTTATAGTATCGGCATTTGTGTTTAATAATTGCCCATTACCATCGTGGGTAATAGCACAAAATACCGGTGTAAAATCGGCTTGAATTAATTTATCTATAGAGTCGTGAGCGACGCTTTCTACATCGCCTACAAAACCAAAATCAATATCTTTCACAGGGCGTTTAACCGATTGAATACTATTAATATCTGCACCTGTTAATCCAATAGCATTGGTATTTAAAGCTTGAAGTTTGGCAACAACATTTTTGTTAACCAAGCCACCATAAACCATGGTTATCACCTCTAAAGTTTCGGCATCGGTAATACGTCTGCCATTTACCATTTGAGACTCAATTCCTAATTTTGATGCTATATGTGTAGCACGTTTACCGCCACCATGCACTAAGATTTTCTTACCTTTTAAATTAGCAAACAACTTTAGAAAAGCTTGTAATGAGGTTTCATCTTCAATGATGTTCCCTCCTATTTTTATGATTGATAATTTTTCTTTCATCTATAAGTTTTCTAAAATCTTCTTGAGTACTAATTGCGCTGCAAAGGTTCTATTATTTGCTTGCTGAATCACTAAAGAGCTATCACTATCTAAAACGGCATCTTCCACAACTAAGTTCCGTCTAACCGGTAAACAGTGCATAAATTTTGCTTCACCAATTTTCTCTTTGGTAATCATCCATTCCGGATCAATATTATCAACTAAACCATAATCCTCATAAGAACTCCAGTTTTTTGTGTACACAAAATCGGCATCTTTGAAAGCGTCTTCTTGACTGTGATAAATTGGCGTATCGCCCGTAATTTCCGGGTTTAAATTATAACCTTCTGGATTTGCAATTACAAACTCCACATCCATTTTTCTCATGGCTTGCGTAAAACTATTTGCAACCGCATGTGGTAACGCCTTAATATGTGGCGCCCAACTTAACACAACTTTTGGTTTAGCCCCCTTAGCGTGCTCTGCAATAGTAATAGCATCGGTTAAACCTTGTAATGGATGACCTGTAGCACTTTCCATGCTTATTACAGGCACTGATGCAAACTTTTTAAAAGACTCTAAAATATGTTCACTTTCATCCAATGCTCTATCGGTTAAACTTGGAAATGCACGAACTGCAATAATATCGCAATATTGAGATACCACAGCGGCAGCTTCTTTAATGTGTTCGGCTGTACTACCATTCATAACAGTGCCATCGCCAAACTCGATTCCCCAAGCATCGCCTGAAACATTCATTACAATAGGATTCATTCCTAAATTTAAAGCCGCTTTTTGCGTGCTTAAACGCGTACGCAAACTAGAATTAAAGAATAATAAACCTAAGGTTTTGTTTTTACCTAATTCAATGTCTCCTAACGGATTTTCCTTTAAGGCTTTCGCTTCTTCAATCCAAGTATGGATGTTATCGATATCGTTAATGGATGTGTAATGTTTCATTTTTTAAACTTATTTTTTAAAACTTTCTTGGTTTCAGAAACCTAAAAAAGTCTTGTACTTTAATTATTTATTTCAGGCTACATTCGCCTAAAAATTTTTACTATTTTATTTTGGTAAAGGGCACTTTATTATCAAAAGCATTAGTTATAAAACCGTCTTCCAAACCGTTTACAATCCAAGTTTCGATGTTCGCTTTTTTGGTAACGGCGACAGCCTCAATTTTAGACTCCATACCTCCACTTCCGTGGGAAGATTTAGAATTAACCACTTGAGCTCTTAAGCCATCAAAGTCGGTAACCTCAGCAATAGTTTCAGGAACACCTTTCTCTATTGATTCTTTAGTGTAAATTCCGTTAGTGTTAGTTGCAATTATAAGTAAATCCACCTCTAAAAGAGAAGCTGTTAAAGCGGCTAATTTATCGTTATCACCAAATTTAATCTCATCGGTAGCTACCGTATCATTTTCATTGATAATAGGAATGTAATTGTTTTGAACCAAAACATTTATGGTGTTTACAATATTGGTTTTACTTTCCTGTTTTTCAAAATCGGAATACGATAATAAACACTGAGATATTAATAAACCGTATTCTCTAAAAATTTCTTGGTAAATACGAATTAAATGTGGCTGACCAATAGATGCCAAGGCTTGTTTTACAAAAACATCTTCCTGCTTACTTTCTAACTTTACAAACTGTTTTGCTACAGCTATTGCGCCAGAACTTACAATTATAAACTCGCAAGTATCTTGAAGTTTTGCTATTTGATTCGCAACATCTTCAATTTTACCACGGGAAATATTGTTGGTCTCTTTGGTAAGTGTATTAGACCCTATTTTTAATAAAATTCGTTTCTTTTTCTGCATGCTATCTTGTTTGTCCGTTACCATGAACATACCATTTATTGGTAACTAAATGCTGCAAACCAATTGGTCCGCGTTGGTGTAATTTATCTGTACTGATAGCCAATTCGCCACCTAAACCTAATTGCCCACCATCGGTAAAACGTGTGGACGCATTATGGTAAACTGCTGCCGTATCTACATTTTCCATAAACATTTTAGCTTCGTCATTATTTGTAGTAACAATAACAGAAGAATGTCCTCCAGAATATTTATTAATCGTGGCAATAGTATCTTGGTTAGATGCTATTTCACCAATAAGTATTTTATAATCTAAAAATTCTTTATACCAAATATCATCCGAAGTAATTGCTTCTACCTCATGATTTTCTGATATACTAGCATCACCTAAAACTTCAATATTTGCTTCTTTTAATTTTGCAATTAATCGATTTACAAATGTCGTTTTATCTGCAAGATTTTTATCAATTAAAATTTTATCAACCGCATTACAAGCCGAAATTTTAGATTTCCCATTCATAATAACATCAATAGCAATATCTAAATCGGCTGCTTCGTGTACGTAAACAAAATTATTACCCCGACCACTAATAATTACTGGGCATGTAGCATGCTCTTTTACAAAAGCAATTAACCGCTCGCCACCACGTGGTACAATTAAATCTACTTTTTGAGTTGGTTTTTCTAAAAAAGCTTGAGTTTCTGTACGGTTAAATTGTAAATACTCCACCCAATCGGTTGATGCGCCTTGCTCTTCTAAAGCTTGGTGCCATAATTCTACAATTTTTAAGTTTGATTTTAAAGACTCTTTCCCGCCTTTTAATAAAATCTTGTTACCCGATTTAAAAGCAATTCCAGCTGCTTCTACAGTAACATCTGGACGCGATTCATAAATAATTAAAACCGTACCAAACGATGCCGTTTTATTATAAACCTGCATCCCGTTATCATGCTTAAAACTAAAACGCTCCACACCTACGGGATCATCTTGCGAAGCCAAATGCGTAACAGATTTTATCATTTCATCAACTTTAAAATCGTCTACCTTTAATCGGTCGAACATCGAAATATCGTCACCTTTATAAGCTTCTAAATCTGTTTTATTTATGCTAATTATCTCCTGACGCTCCTGTTCTAAAAGCTTTGCCATTTTTAATAAAACAGCATTTCTAGTTTCTATGGATAATAGGGTGTTCATTTTTTAATATTCAGTTTTTCAGTTGGAAATATATTTGGTTGACAACGATTTTATTTATGTAATTTCTCCTAAAGTCGAAATGACAAAACACTTAATATAACAACCTATATTTCTTTCTATTCTATATTTTATTTCCTCTACGAGTTATTCACTTCTAATTCCTCAACCTCGTTTAAAACTTCAACTAAAGCTTCAAAAAACATATTAATATGCTCTTTTCTAATGGTTAATGGAGGTAAAATTCTCAACAAGTTTTTATTCATGGCACCACCAGTAAAAATATGATGCTTATATATTAACTCTTTGCGTAAATCGCCAACTTCAAAATCGAACTCCAAACCAATCATTAAGCCTTTACCTTTTATGGCTTTTATCTGCGGAATCGTTTTAGCCAGTTTCACAAAATAACACGACATCTCGTTTACGTTATCCATTAATTTTTCGCCTTCAATAACGCTTAAAACAGATAAACCAGCAGCACAAGCCAAGTGATTTCCACCAAACGTAGTACCTAACATACCAAATTTAGCTTCGATGCTTGGGTGAATTAAAATACCTCCTATTGGAAAACCATTCCCCATACCTTTCGCTATAGAAATAACATCTGGCGTTACATTATAATGCTGAAAAGCAAAGAATTTTCCCGAACGGCCATAACCAGACTGAACCTCATCGGCAATAAAAAAGGTATTGTTCGCTTTACAAAGCAAATCTACCTGCTCAAAAAATTCGGCAGTACCTTGATCTAAACCTCCGACCCCTTGTATAAACTCAACAATTACGGCACAAACATCGCCTTTTTCAAGTTCTCTTTTTACACCTTCAATATCATTTAAAGGTAAAATAGTTACGGCTTGTTGCGCGTTTATAGGCGCTATAATATTTTTATTATCGGTTACTGCAACAGCTGCCGATGTTCTACCGTGAAATCCATTGCTAAAAGCAATAACACGTTTTTTATTTGTTTTAAAAGATGCCAATTTTAAAGCATTCTCATTTGCTTCTGCACCAGAATTACACAAAAACAACTCGTAACCTTCACAACCAGAAAGCGTTTCTAATCTTTCAGCCAGTGTAACCTGCAAAGGGTTTTGCACGGCGTTAGAATAAAAACCGAGCGCAGCAACCTGATTAGAAATCGCTGCCACATATTTTGGATGTGCGTGTCCGATAGAAATTACGGCATGACCACCATAAAGATCTAAATATTCGTTTCCTTTTTCATCATAAACATAAATGCCTTTGCCCGATACAGGCGTAACATCATACAACGGATATACATTAAATAGTGGCATAACTAATTATTTTTTATCTGGTTAATTTTTTCAAAAGACGCATTTATTCCTTTTATCAGCGACGAACTTAAACCGCGGTGTTCCATTTCATTCAAACCTTCAATAGTACAACCACTAGGTGTAGTTACACGGTCTATTTCCTCTTCTGGGTGCTTACCCGATTCTTTCAATAAACTAGCTGCGCCAAAACACGTTTGCATCGCTAGTTGGTGAGCTTCGTGTGCCTCAAAACCTAATTGAACCGCTCCTTGCGTTGTTGCACGAATTAAGCGCATCCAAAAAGCAATACCACTCGCACAAATTACTGTAGCGGCTTGTAATTGTTCCTCCGGAATTTCCAACGAAGTACCCAAACTATTAAAAATAGCCATAGCTAAATCAATTTTTTCCTTTCCTTTTTTATTGGTAGAAATACAAGTCATTGATTGTCCCACAGATGCCGCAGTATTCGGCATAGCGCGTACCACGTAATTATCTTCACCCACAATAGCCTCAATTCTAGCAATAGCAAATCCGGTAATTACCGAAATTAAAACATGTGCTTTAGTTAAATGTGGTTTCAGGTCGTTTAATATACCTTCAAAATGTCTTGGTTGAATAGCAAAAATTAAAATATCTGCATGTTTTACAGCCTCAACATTATCTGTAGTTAACGTTACTTTTTCCGAATTATCAAAATCCTTTAAAGCGCCTAAGTTTCGTTTTGTTAAATACAAACTCGTCAACGCTTCCGAGCTTAACAAGCCCTTTGCAATAGACTGGCCCAAGCTACCTGCACCAATTATGGCTACTCTCATAATGCCTAATTTTATATAAGTTCTTCTTCATTTTCGTGACAACGAAAACTTCATTTATCAGTTCTTTTTTGGGGTTACCACAAGTAGCGAGCTTTATTCGTTGATTTCTATTTTAAATTATAGAACTCATAAATACAAATATTTCACTACTCGCTCCTTTCCGCTAATCGAGGAGTTCAAAACTTACCGATCCATCACTAACGCACCACTGTTATGTGCTTACTCAAATTCTAAAATGATATTCTAGAAATAAGTAGCCTTTAAACCTAAGCCGGTAGTTTCTTCTAAGCCAAACATCAAATTCATGTTTTGCAAAGCTTGTCCCGAAGCTCCTTTTAATAAATTATCGATAATACTAGTCACCAATAATTTACCGTTATGCTTATGTAAATGTATTAAACATTTATTAGTATTTACTACTTGTTTTAAATGTAATTGATCATCCGATACAAAAGTAAATTTAGCGTCTTTATAAAAATCTTTATAAATCGTTTTTGCATCTTCAACAGTACCTTCAAAATCGGTGTAAAGTGTTGCAAAAATTCCTCTAGGAAAATCACCTCTATTTGGCATAAATAAAATCTCAGTAGCAAAATCACTTTGCAATTGCTTAACCGATTGATTTATTTCACCTAAATGCTGATGCGTAAATGGTTTGTAATAAGAGAAGTTATTATCTCTCCAAGTAAAATGTGTTGTTGCAGATAACGATGTTCCTGCACCAGTAGCACCTGTTACAGCATTAATGTGCACATCTTTATTTATCAAACCTTTACCAGCCAAAGGCAACACCCCTAACTGAATTGCTGTTGCAAAACACCCCGGATTTGCAATATAATTTGCAGTTTTAATAGCTTCACGTTGTAATTCCGGCAAACCGTAAACAAATGTTTTACCATCAAAATCCTTATCGGCTTCTAATCTAAAATCATTTCCTAAATCTATAATTTTTGTATTATCAGAAAACGTATTATTCGATAAAAACTTCACTGAATTTCCGTGACCTAAACATAAAAATAAAACATCTACATTTGGGTTAACAGTATCGGTAAATTCTTGATCTAACGTTCCTACTAAATCTTGATGTATTTTACTTATTTTGTTTCCGGCATTCGATGTGCTAAACACAAAATTGATATTTGTATTTGGGTGATGGATTAATAAACGAATTAACTCACCAGCCGTATAACCAGCACCTCCAATAATTCCAACTTCAATATTTTTCATTATATACTATTTTTGTTCATTTCGCCGTATTAAAATTATGTAGTTTCTTAATACTTCGAAATAACTCAATTATTCAATTCAAGTTCTATTCCTGAGAATTTACTTGTCTGTATATTTTATTTTGGTTTCCGAAAATCTTAATAAATCCTTTAGCATCATCTGCCGTCCAAGCCTTGTTTTCTTCACCGTAAGTACTAAACTTACTCGACATTAAATCGTGATCTGAAACAATACCATCTAAAGAGAAGTGATAAGGTTTTAAAGATACTACAACATTACCAGAAACCATTTTCTGAGAACTTTGTAAAAATGCTTCCGTATCTCTCATTACTGGGTCTAAATATTGTCCTTCATGCAAATGCATACCATAAAAACTAGACAGATAATCTTTATGTTGTAATTGCCATTTTGTTAATGTATGCTTCTCTAACAAGTGGTGTGCTTTTACTGTAATTAAAGCAGCTGCGGCTTCAAAACCAACACGTCCTTTTGTTCCAACAATAGTATCTCCAACGTGAATATCTCTACCAATAGCGTAAGCCGAAGCGATATTATTTAAGTTTTCAATATTTACTTCCGGAGCATTTGTCTCACCATTTAGCGCAACAAACTCACCATTTTTAAAAGTTAGCGTTACTTTCTCTTCTCCTTCTTTTTCTAATTGAGATGGGTAAGCTTCACTTGGTAAAGGTTTTTCAGACTTTAAAGTCTCTACACCACCAACACTAGTTCCCCAAAGGCCTTTATTTACAGAGTATTTTGTTTTTTCCCAAGGCATATCAATTCCTTCAGATTTTAAATACTCAATCTCTTCTTGTCTTGTTAATTTTTGATCTCTAATTGGTGTAATAATTTTAATATTTGGTGCCAATGTTTGAAAAATCATATCGAAACGAACCTGATCATTACCAGCTCCAGTACTACCATGCGCAATATATTCTGCATCAATACTTTTAGCATACTCTATAATTTCAATTGCTTGAATAATACGTTCTGCACTTACAGACAATGGATATGTACCGTTTTTTAAAACGTTACCAAAAATTAAATACTTCACTACTTTTTGATAAAATGTAGCTACGGCATCAATATTTTTATAAGTTGAAACACCCATTTTATAGGCATTACTTTCAATATGCTTAATTTCTTCAGTTGTAAAACCACCAGTATTTACACTTACAGCGTGTACATCATATTCTTTTGATAAACTAACGGCACAGTAAGATGTATCTAATCCTCCACTATATGCTATGACTAATTTTTTCATTGTATAATTTTATATAACTTATTCTATAATTTAAATTTGTTTTAATTGACCTATTTCAGACTTGAAACAATCATTAACGTAATATTTGAAATTCAATTCATCACGTAATTTCCCCAACTTTTCAAGTTCTTCAACTAATCCCGGAGACATTTTAGCCAGCGTAACGTGCGTCATCCCTATTAATTCGTTATAGTGATGTACTTTAGGTGTTTGTGCAACAGAAATAAGAAAGGTATCGGAAAACAACTCGGTCATTCTAGACATTAGTAATAATCCAAGGTTACAATTACGGCAATCGCGATCTACCCATAGAGAAGTACGTTCGTAAACAGAGTGGCCTTTTACATGATGCTCATGAACAAAAATATGTCCATAAATTCTATCATTTTTTTTCAATATAAAACAGCCGTTTTCAGCACGAGTTCTTAACATCTCGACATCTACATAATATAACGTAGCAAGCTCTTTAGATCGTTCTGAAATTAATTCTAAAGTTTTATTTGAAAGTTTATAAACTAGCTTTATTTCTATCTCTTCCTCGGAACAATAGGCCTCAGCTTTCTCTATAACACTTTTGATGTCTGCGTTCAATATAGTATCCATTTTACAATACCTTTAAGGTATATTTTTACTTCATTCAAAATCAATAAATGACTTTAAAACAAATTATTAGCTTAAGTATTAAATACTTAAAAAATCCTTTTAAAAAAAATAACGAAACTTGGAAAGCGAATAGCTTTCTTAATTGAAAAGCCCCATGGGGCGAATTTGAGGAATACGCACAACAGTTGCTTTAGTATTTGCTACTAAAACAGAAGAGATAAGAGATATGTTGTTTCCTGTTTTCACTGAATAACTACCTTAAAAATTAACTCTAAATCGTCGGCGTGAGCCCCTTTCGTTAATATAAGCCGCAAAATTACAACTAATTATGGATTACACAACATTAAACATAAAAAATAGAGTAGATTTATATTTAATGTTGTGCAATTATATTAATCTGATATTTTTGCTATCAAAAACATTAATAAATTACTATTTCTTGAATAATTCAATAGCCTCTATTTTGCTAAATTGAAATTTCTTGTAGATACATTATCGGCAGATGGAAAATCTGCTGGCAATTCTGTTTGAGTCACTTTATTAGTTGCAGCCCACTCTACCCCGCGTTTTAACAAGGCTATAAAACCAACACACTCAAATGATTTTGTATCGTGCCCCAAAGTAGTATGGAATATTCGGCCTTTACCATAGTTTATAACCATGGCTACAGGTTCTTTTTGTTCCAACTCTGGCTTTTTCTTAGTAGATACAGCAGTAGCTAAAATGGTTACATTTTCGGCTGGACCTCTTAAAAACGCATAACATTCATCTGGGGCATGCATCCAAACCTTTGGCATACCTTTAGTAATTGGATGCTCTGTATTGTAGTTAGTTACAGCAAAAGCCTCTCTTTTACCATGCGTTCCGCCATTACCCGGACTGTAATCTTTTTTAGGCTTATTGTCTTTATCAATATATAGGTATGGACCATGCTTTTCCGTACGTCCTCCCCAACCACCAATGGCAATCATTTCGTTATAAGCCGTCCATTCTGGAAAACTATTGTCAGCTGCATGTACACTCACAAAACCACCTCCTTTTTTAATATATTTTTCAAAATTCTTTTGTACTTTATTTGGCCACGAAGCAGCTTTATATCCAAAGTTAGAAATCACTACATCATATTTTGAAAATTTAGGATTAAAATCTGGATCCGTTTTCGGCTTGCCTTCAATCCCTTCTTCAACCTTTGCAAATCCTAACCATTCTTTATTTTGCTCACTATTATTTAAATATTTAGTTCTAGCAATATCTACAGTAAACATACCTGTTTCTTCAAGGTACTGCTTCATCATAATTGTTGATTTTGGCCAAACGGTATGATTATTTTGTCCGTCTACAATGAGCACTTTTATTTTACTTTTAATTGGATTACATGAATAGCTATTGCTAATAAAACAAAGACTAATTAGTAAAACAACAATACGATTTATCATAATTTCTATTTTTTTATAATTCTCTAACCCAAATATTTCTATAACTCACACTGCTATTATCTCTGTGGTCTTGCAACTTAATTGGCGCTTTTCCGTGTGGTTTATTTTTAGGCCACCCAATAAACTCTGTAGTTCCTTTAATTTCGTAATGATCTTGTATTAAAACACCATTATGAAGTACAGTTATTGTGCCAGCTTCTGTTTTTTCTCCCGCTTCATTAAACACAGGTGCATGATAAATAATATCATAAACATTCCATTTGCCAGTTTCTGAAGATGCTTTAGCCAACGGAATACCCTGCTTATATATAGAACCAACTTGGCCATTTACATACGTTTCGTTCTCATTATTATCTAAAACCTGCACTTCATACCTGCCTTGAATAAACACGCCACTATTAGAACGACTTTGTCCTTTTCCTTTTATTTCTTCGGAAGATTTCCATTCTATATGAAGTTGCATATCACCAAAATCACGTTTGGTTTGAATATCCCCTGCCTTATTTTTAACAGTCATGCTTTTATCAGGATTTAAAATCCATTCCACACCTGAAGCATCAGCAGAGGACTCCCATTCATTGAAATTTTTACCATTAAATAATACAATGGCATCCGACGGAATTTGAGTCTCCTCATCCACCTCAACAACTTTAGGTTTAGGCTCCCAAACTTCGGTTTCCGCAGGCTTTGTAGGTTCTATTACACCTTCCGTAGTTTCAACCTGTTGTTTAGAATCTACCGGCACAAGCTTTTGACTACAAGACGCGAAAACTAAAGCTATTAAAATAATTAAACCTTTATTCATTAAATTCCGAGTATACTTTTTAAATAAGCTTCATCTGGCTTCGCACCAGCAAAATCATCAAAACTACGCTCGGCTGCCTCAATAATATGTTGCTGAATAAAAGGCGCACCTTCTCGAGCACCTTGAGCCGAAGATTTAATACAGCATTCCCATTCCATAACCGCCCAAACATCACAATCGCATTTAGTAAGTTTTGTAAAAATACTTTTGAAATCGACTTGACCATCACCTAAAGATCTAAAACGGCCTGCGCGATCTTGCCAATCCGAGTAACCTCCGTAAACCCCTTGTTTTCCAGACATATTAAACTCAGCATCTTTAACATGAAAAGCCTTTATACGCTCGTGGTAATAATCTATAAATTTTAAATAATCTAATTGTTGCAATACAAAATGACTTGGATCGTAAAGAATATTAGCACGTTTATGATTTCCTGTTGCCTCTAAAAAACGTTCAAAAGAAACTCCATCGTGCAAATCTTCACCTGGGTGCAGTTCATAACAAATATCTACCCCTTGCTCATCAAAATGATTTAAAATAGGCAACCAACGGTTTGCTAACTCCTTAAAGCCCATTTCCACTAAACCTTGCGGACGTTGTGGCCAAGGGTACATAGTATGCCAAAGCAAAGCACCCGAAAACGACGCGTGAGATTTTAAACCTAATCTACCACTTGCTGTTCCCGATTTTTTAACAAAATCTATAGCCCATTCCGTTCTTGCTTTTGGATTTCCTTTTACAGCATCGGGAGCGAAACCATCAAACAAAGTATCGTAAGCCGGATTTACAGCTACTAACTGCCCTTGTAAATGTGTAGACAATTCTGTTATTTCTAAACCATAAGAATTAACTTTTCCTTTTAAATCATCGCAATAGGTTTGACTTTCCGCAGCTATTTCGATATCGATTAATCCCGTTTCCCATGTTGGAATCTGAATCCCTTTATATCCTAAATCTGCAGCCCATTTACATAAGTTATCTAAAGTATTAAATGGCGCTTCACTTCCTGCGAATTGCGCTAAAAAAATTGCTGGTCCTTTTATTGTTTTCATATTTTATCTTATTTTTTTGGCGTTACCCAAGGGTCGGGCTTTCTCTACTCGCTCCCTTTCGTTGGTCGGGGAGCTTAAACAGGCCGTTCAATCCCTAACGCAGCATCCGCCAATAGTAGTTTATATCGTTATTCTATTTTTGTCCAAGCAGCGTTCTTTTTATCACTTTCAACGGCTGCATAAATAAATTGCATCCCTCGAATACCATCTTTCACCGTTGGATAATCTGGTTTATCAATAGTTTCACCATTTAAAACAGCCATTAAATGCGTCGCAAAATTCTTATAAATAGTTGCAAAAGCTTCTAAATATCCTTCTGGGTGTCCTGCCGGAATACGAGAAACGTTTAGAGCTTCTTCATATAAATTATTACCATTTGGTGTAAATATTTTAACAGGCTCTTCTAACCAATGTGTAATTAATTGGTTCGGATTTTCTTGATGCCATTCCAAACTTCCTTTTTCACCATAAACCTTAATAGCTAGATTATTTTCTTCACCTAAAGCAATTTGCGAAATAGACATGGTGCCTTTAGCTCCATTCTCCATGCGTAGTAATAAATTACCATCGTCATCAAGCACACGGCCTTCTCCAAACTTTCCTAAATCTGCAGCAAGTTCTTCAATTTTTAGTCCTGTAATATATTCAGCCAAATTTTCTGCATGCGTTCCAATATCTCCTAAAGCTCCGCCAATACCCGATTTACTAGGATCTACTCGCCAAGATGCTTGTTTCTGTCCGGTTTGTTCTACTGCCGTAGACAACCAACCTTGCAAATATTGTACTTGTATTTTTCTAATTTTACCCAAATCACCTTTAGCAACCATAGCTCGCGCTTGCTTTACCATGGGGTGCCCTGTGTAATTATGTGTTAAAGCAAAAAGTTTCCCGCTTTTTTCGATTATAGTTTCTAACGCGATGGCTTCCTCTAAAGTTAACGTCATCGGTTTATCGCAAACCACATTAAATCCATGTTCTAAAGCTAATTTTGCAGGAGGAAAATGCATATGATTTGGTGTTACAATGGAAACAAAATCCATACGAACACCTTCAGGAAGTTCCTTTTCTTTTAAAATCATTTCCTCAAAACTACCATAGCACCTATCTTCTGGAAGATATAGTGCTTTTCCTGATGCTTTAGACTTTTCTTCATTACTACTAAAAGCCCCGCAAACTAATTCTATCATGCCATCGATGGCTGCGGCTCTGCGGTGTACATCTCCAATGAATGATCCGGTGCCGCCACCTATCATTCCCATTCTTAATTTTCTTGTCATAACTACTTATGCTTGTTCTGTTTTATTTCTTTTTTTCATATAAAAATTTAAACCTAAAAAGGCCACAATAAGAATTGCTGGCAAAATAGACATGGTTCTTAAAGCTTCAGAAGCGTTGGCATCATCCATCAATTTCCCCATAATTGGTAATACTAACGATACAGAAAACATACCTGCTCCACCCATAATTGAAAGCCCAAGCGCTCCTGTTTCTGGTAAATATTCTGCCACAAAGCCTAACATGGTTGGCCAAAAGAATGTAACGCCAATAGCAAAAACTGCTGCTGCAACAAAAGTCATTCCACCACTAGTTACCGTTAACAACCATAAACCTATAAAAGTGAATATTGCCGAATATAATAACATTCCCGAAGGTTTTAATCTATGTACAACTTGCCCAGCGAACAGTCTCCCTAGAGCCATAATACCGTTGATAAACGCTAAAACTAACAGTGGTACTGCAACAGATTCTTTTAAAAGTGATTCTATACGTTGGGTTGTTCCTAACTCTGAAGCTGCTGTTAAAAGCATGCAAAACACCATAAAGATGAATAGCGGTTTCCCGACGCTAGAGAACATTTTTTTATTACTAATCCCCATTTGGACACGCTCGGTAACCGGAAATACTTGTCCAAAAAACAATACGGCATACAGTACTAAAGGTATAAATAACGTTGAAACCATAATTTGCCAACTTAAGCCCATAACATCCATAACGAGCCATCCTACAATAGAACCAATTACAATACCACCAGGGAACCATACATGAAATCTATTTAGCATTTTTGTTTTTTCATTAGTATACATCGATGCTACCATTGGGTTTAACGCTGCTTCTACCATACCATTACCGATACCAACAAATAGTGTTGCTAGAAATAAAGAAGTCATTGAATCGGCCATAATAGTCCACACAATTCCTATGGCATGCATAGCAAAGGCAATCCAGGTAATTTTTTTAATCCCGAGAAAATCGACTAAAGGTCCGCCAAAAATCATGGCAATTGTAAAACCGAAAAAAGCTGGTGTAAACGCGTAACCAATTTGTTCTAGTGTTAGCCCAACGCCTTCAGGTCCAAAAACAGTTTCTAATCGTGCGCGAATGGCAAATGTCATTGCCGTTGTAATTAATGCTAAACAACTCGCAAGAAAGAGTCGCTTCTTATTAATGTTTTCCATTTTATAAAATTTAGTTTAGTTTGGTTGGTATAGAAATTACAGACTCCTATTTATCATTACACCCCATAACCGTTACTTTATAAAAACGTTATAAAGTACAGACTTTAAGTATTGGAACAAAAAAGCACAGTAATTTCTACCTAGTGAAAATATAAAATAGAATTTTAAATAGCGTGTATTATTATTCAGTGAAATAATTTAAACACAGTCTACCACATTTACAGCATACTTTAACCTATAAGTATTAGGCGAGCATTTTTCATGCTTTTTAAAAACCGTTGCAAAGTATTGGCTTGTTGCAAAACCACACATATAGGCCACTTCTGCAATAGTCAACTCGTTGTTTTCTTGAAGGATTTTTTTAGATAAATCCAAACGCTTCATGGTAAGATAGCGCATAGGCGTTACATTAGTTAAACGCTTGCAATGGTGCGTAAACCTTGTTACTCCCACACCTGCAGATTCTGCCATTAGTTCTACAGTCCAATTTTCGGATAAATTATTCACCAATTCATCTAAAAAGAATTTTACACTTCGTGAACTATCAGTTAGTTTTTCATCTAAAACAACATCGTCTGTATTTAATAAATCGAGTAAAAGAATTAATAAATAATTGACTAACAGCCTTATTTTAGAAGCATTACTCCCATTTTCATCGGTATTGATTGCCTTGTTAATCCTAAGAAAACAATCGCGAACTGTTTGATCGGTTTTCCAAATAGATTTTTCATTCTGCCTTAAAATAGTAGTTAATCGTCCTAAATCACTCGACGTTAATGTGATCCAATCTGGCCAAGCCCATTCTTGATGAGGCCTTCGCACGCCTAAATCGATAATAACCCAATAAAATTTCCCCATACCAACATATGGATTTCCAACTTTATGAGCTTCCCACGGACGTGTAATTGTTAAATGATTTGGAGTAAGCAAAACCTCTTTATTTTCCTGAGAATACGGCATAGTGCCCGATTCTAAAAAATGAAACTCAATACCTTCATTGCGGTGCCAGTCTAAACCCCAATCTTGCGGTTCGTTTGCATCCCAATAGCCAATACTGTTTAGCCCCATGGTATTTTCATCCAATCGATCGCCAGGATAAGTATGCCTAGCTAAAGCTTTAAACTTTATTTTTTTTCTGTTAAACGCATCAATTAATGGCAAACAAGTATCTGCATGGTATACAATACCATCAGCCTCATAAGGTTCAATATTTATTTTGTTTACTTTCACTGAAATTATTTGAACATTAGCACCACGCAAAATACACATTTTTTATGAATTAAAAATTTGCCTTTCATTAAAATTGGAACAGGACGTTATTTATTACCAATTGATAGATCTGTTTGAATCCTTTCAGTGATAATATATAAACAGTAATGCGGATAAATTTTATAAATTTGTGATTCAAAAATCAACCAACTATTTTTTACTCTCTATAACTTATGAATAGCATTAAATTACTAATATCAGTTTTGATATTGGCACAAACCTTATTAATTAACGCACAATCATCTCTTAACGGAACAATTACAGACAGCAACAATAACCCTATATCTGGAGCTACTGTTTTTTTAAATACAGAACCAATACTTTTTAGCATTACAGATTCCGAAGGCAAGTATTACTTAACAAATACACCTACGGGAAATTATATTTTAAGCATTTCGCATTTAGGATTTAAACCTATTAATGATAATGTTAGCTTAAACGGTAATAACACCGAGTTATCGTACAATTTAGAGAGCGACTTATTAAACCTACATACCGTAGTTATTACAGGGAATTTCACGCCTACAATACAATTAGAATCGAGTACCTCTGTGAGCACTTTAAATACTAAAGACTTAAAACAAATAGTTCCGCAAGGCACTGCAAACTTATTGCAGAACATCCCTGGAACTTTTGTTGATGCTTCTGCTGGAGAAGTTTTTACAAGAGTTTACACACGTGGCGTTTCGGCTGCAGCCGAAGATGATATGGGCTGGTATTACGTGTCTTTACAGGAAGATGATTTACCTGTGAGTTTAGTACAACACTCGTACTATGGTCCAGATTTATTTCATCGTGTAGATTTAATGACAGCAAACGTTGAGGCCTTAAGAGGCGGTAGCGCATCCATAACAGCCATGAATGCTCCTGGAGGCGTTTATAATTTTATTTCTAGACAAACGAACTCAAAAGAATTAACTGGTGAAGTACAATTACAAACTGGTATTCAAGGTGAAGGCAATCCATATTACAGAGCAGATGCTGTTTTAGGTAGCCAATTAGGAAATAATTGGAGTTTTAACGCTGGTGGACATTACAGACATGATGAAGGTGCAAGAAATACAGATTTTACGTTTAGTAAAGGCGGACAATTTAAATTCAACTTAACTAAAGTAAACTCTCGTGGATACTTTAAACTTTACGGAAAATATTTAAACGATTATACAAATAGATATAACGGTGTTGCGGCTACAAACTGGGACAATCCTGAAGCTGCTTTTGGACAAGACTTTAACTCCTCTGCCCTATTAATGCCTTCTTACAATGCATCGATTCCTGATGGTCGTTATTTAGAAGATGGTAAAACAAACAGTTTTAATCCATCAAAAGGTGTACATGCAAAAGATTTAGCGGTTGGGTTAGATTTGTTTCAGAACCTAAACAATAATTGGTCTATAAAAAACAACATGAAGTTTTCGACCAAAAATGCAAATTGGCAAACCTCAATCAGTAACGCTTTTGTATCATTGAGCGACCCTACAACGTATTATTTACCAAGTAACGGGAACCCTTTTCCTGTTGGCCAAATTGTATTTAAAAATGCTCAAACTGGAGCCGAAATGGCAAGAATTGATAACAGTCCTATTTTTGCAGGAAGTCCAATAAACTATTTAACCGATAGTACACTACCTAACGATGCTGTTTTGGGCACATCGACTTGGTATAAAGACAACAATGCCGATGAGTTTATGCAACAATTAACTTTATTGAAAACTTGGGACAACCACGATTTTAGTTTTGGTTTTTCTACTGGTATATCTAATACTTCCGTTTTTACACAAGGTAGTTTTGCATTTTCTACTTATGAAAATAACCCAACCATGTTAGAGGTTACTTTAGAAAACCCTGGTGAACCGGTTCTATATTTATCTGATGAGCATGGTGTAAGTAACTATGGTGGTTTATTTTTCACAAACAGTCGTGCTGATGTTTTTCAAGCAGCTACGTTTGTTAATGATATTTGGAAAATTTCTGATAATATCCAATTAGATTTAGGACTTCGTTATGAATCTATATACCATAAAGGCAGTAATGACCGTAGCGCTCCTTTTACACAAAATGGAGGTTTAGATGCAGATGAAACCACTATTTATGATAACAATATTTTACAACCAACAGGTGAACGTGATTCGTTTAATTTCAACTATAATTACTTATCATATTCAGCAGGTTTAAATATCAAATTAACCGAAGATACGTCTCTATTTGGACGTTATTCAAGAGGAAACAAAGCACCAGAATTAAATTATTATTTCAACAATTTTGCTAACGTACCTATTATTAATGCAGGTGAAGTACAAAAAATAAAACAAGCAGAATTAGGATTGAAATCAGCTTTAAAAGATTTCTCATTTACAACAACACTTTTTTGGAGTGAATTAAAAAATATTGGAGTTTCTAATTTTGAATTTGATGATAGTACAAGCAGTATTTTTTATACGCCAATACAGTTTAACAACTCACAAACATTTGGCTTAGAATGGGAAACCATTTACAACCCTATTCAATATTTAACCTTTCGTTTTAATGGTGTTTTACAAAACCCAAAGGCAAGAAAATGGAATATTTATGACGCAGCAGGATCTGTTGATATAGCAGATGATAGTATTATAAACTATTCTGGAAATAGATTACCATTCAATCCAAAATTACTATTTAATCTATCTGCAGAATTTCAGAAAGACAAAGTATCATCTTTCATTAAATGGAAATACACAGGCAAGCGTGAAGGTAACGTAGCTAACGCTTTTCAATTGGCCGCTTACAGTGTTTTTGATGCAGGTATAGGCTACCAAATAAACAAGAATTTAAGCGCTCGCGTATTAGCTAGCAACCTTTTAAACTCTGACGGACTGGCTAACTTTTTTGGAGCAAATTCTTTTGGAGCAAATGCCAATGGAGTAACTCAAGACTACATTAACAACAACCCAGATGCTAGTTTTATTGTTGTTCCTATTTTACCAAGAAGTACCATGTTAACACTTAATTATGCGTTTTAAGAACCATATTTTGCATATAATAAGCCATATGAACAACGGGTAACAACTAAAAGCAGATACTTTTACGCAAGTCAAAAACAACCAACTTTATCTAAACAAATAAGCATATGAAAAACAAACTCCTTTTTCTTTTTGCTATTTCGTTGATAATTTCTTGCGAAAAAGAAGAAACAAAACTGCTAGAAACTGTTAATGAAAAAGAAGAAACACTTAACGCATTACCGTTTACTAATATTGAATTAGAAGACTTATCTCATTTTAAACCAACTGCTGAAAATTGGCAAATAGCCGGAAGTGTAGTGGCTAATAGAAGTAAAGAAAAAACACTTACACCATACAAGGGTAATGGCATAGTAGTAAACAAAAACGACCAAGAAAAAAACAAAAATTTACTTTCAAATTTTGAACATGGTGATATTGAGCTAGAGCTTGATGTAATGATGCCCATAAAGTCTAATTCGGGTATTTATTTTCAAAGCAGATATGAAATTCAGCTATTTGATAGTTGGGGTGTAGAACATCCTAAATACAATGATATTGGCGGTGTTTATCAACGATGGAACAAAGATGCTGAAAAAGGGAAAGAAGGTTATGAAGGGCATTCGCCTTTAGTAAATGCTGCTAAAGCTCCTGGTTTATGGCAACATTTAAAAATTATTTTTCATGCACCAAGGTTTAACGAAAAAGGCGAAAAAATTAAAAACGCTTGGTTTGAAGAAGTTAGGTTAAATAATATTTTAATTCAGAAAAACGTAGAAGTTACGGGATCTACTCGCGGTGGCGCGGCAAAAGAAGAAGTGCCTTATGCTCCTTTAATGATTCAAGGTGACCATGGACCTGTTGCTTTTAAAAACATAAAATATAAACTTTATGAAGACAAAAAAATTGGCATCGAAAAATCTGAGCTTAAAATTTACGATAATTCTAAAAAGCTTTCTGTTGTAAAAAACATAGAAGATCTTAAACTTCTTGAAACGTTTACAACGGATTCTATTTCTCCTTTAATGAGGATTGATGTAAGAGATCAAAAAGTATTAAGTTACTCAGGGAAGCTAGACATACCAACATCTGGTGACTATTTATTTGAAGCTGCGGTTAATGGCGGTACGTACTTAATCATTGAGAATGATACTGTAATGAAAATGAATGGCGACTTTGATATGAATACGACACAATTTAGTAAAGTTCATTTAGAAAAAGGCCAAGTTACTTACAACCTTGTATACAACAAGCCCGTAATATGGCGGCGTGGTTTCGACTTTTTTGTTGAAGGACCAAAAATGCAACGTTATTCATTATTAAAAACAGGAACTTCAACTTTAAGCAAGAACAACCCAATAAAGCCAATTACCTTAAACGTAACAGATAAACCACTTACACAACGTAGTTTTTTAAACCACAAAGGTGTTAAACGCTCGCATTGTATATCTGTTGGATTAATTGAAAGACTGAATTATAGTTTAGATTTAGAAACAGGCACTTTACTCCATGTTTGGAGTGGTGATTTCTTAGATGCTACACAAATGTGGCACTCCCGAGGAGAACATCAACGCGGAGAACCTATGGGCTTTCCTATTTCATTACATGGCGATTTAGATTTCGCTTCATTAAATTCTAAGAATGAGGCATGGCCGAAAGCCTTAGGTAACAACCAAACATTTAAACAAATTGGTTATGAATTTAAAGATGATGGCTTACCAATGTTTTCATTCGAAATAAATGGAAATGAAATATCGCATAGCTTTAAAGCCTCTGCAAAATCAAAAAGAGGTATCGATCGAGTAATTACTTCTAATTCAAAATCTTCAATGTGGCATAAAATTGCAGACGGACAAAGTATAACAGCATTAGAAAATAATACGTTCATTATTAACAACGAAAGCTATTATATTGCTTTTCCAGAAGGAGAAACGATTAAACCAATTATTAGAGACAGCAATGGAAAAAATGAATTACTTATAGAAATCCCTGAAGGACATTCAACAATAAGTTATACTATAATCTGGTAAACTAAAACTTAAAAACATGAAGATTATCAATAAAACAATAGTAATAATAGCCGTCCTTCTAGTAAATCAATTTGGATTTTCTCAAAAAGATAAAATGCTAAACTCAGATCAAGCTAAAAAAGAAGCTGAGTATTATAAAATTGTAGACGTCCCGATACCTAATGATATCAAATTAGAAGTTGGAGGTTTAGCGTTAACAGATAAAAACCAACTCGGTGTTTCTACTAGAAGAGGTGAAGTTTGGCTTGTTAACAATCCATATAGCAAAACACCAGTATTTAACAGATATGCACACGGTATGCACGAAACCCTAGGTTTAGCATATAAAGACAATGGTTTTTATTTAGCACAACGTGGTGAATTAACAAGGCTTGAAGATAAAAACAATGATGGCGTAGCCGATTTATACAAAACAGTTTACTCATGGCCACTTTCCGGGAATTATCACGAATATTCATATGGTCCAAAGTTTGACAAAAACGGCGACATGATATTAACGCTAAATGTATCATGGTATAAAGGTGGAAAAAGTTTTGCTAAATGGAGAGGCTGGCTTGTAAAGGTTACTACAGAGGGAGAATTTACACCTCTAGCTGCTGGACTTAGGTCTCCAGCTGGGTTTGCAATTAATGATAATAACGATATTTTTTATACAGAAAACCAAGGCGACTGGGTAGGCTCTGGACGTATGTCACATTTAGAAAAAGGCGATTTTGCAGGGCATGCAGAAAGTTTAAAATGGACAGACGAACCAAACTCACCGTTAAAATTAAAACCAGAGGATATTGAAAAACAATCTGGACTTTCGATGTATGATTATGCTAAAAAAGAAAAGGCATTAAAATCTGCCGCAATTTGGTTTCCGCACACCATATTAGGTATATCGACCTCAGATATTTTATACGACACTACTAATGGTAAATTTGGTCCGTTTAAAGGCCAACAATTTATAGGAGATCAAGGACATAGTAAAATCATGCGTGTTTACATGGAAAAGGTAAATGGCGTATACCAAGGCGCTGCTTTTGGTTTTGTTGAAGGTTTTTCTTCTGGAGTTTTAAGGATGATTTGGGGTAAAGACACCAATATGTTTGTTGGTATGACGAGTCGTGGTTGGGCATCTACAGGAAAAAAAGCCTATGGATTACAACGTTTAGTTTGGAGCGGTAAAACACCTTTTGAAATTAAAACGATGAAAGCGCTTGATGACGGTTTTGAATTTGAATTCACCAAGCCTATCAACAAAAAATTAGCTGAAGATCTTTCGAACTATAAGATATCTACGTTTACATACAAATATCATAATACTTACGGTAGCCCCATTGTAGATCAACAAAAATCTATGGTTCATAAAGCTGAAATTTCCGCTGATGGGTTGAAAGTAAAATTAACGATTCACGGCATGCGTTTAGGTTTTATTCATCAAATAGAAATGCCTAAACTAAAATCTGCATCTGGAGAATTATTATTACACAATACGGGCTATTACACTTTAAACCAAGTACCTGGAGGAGAATTAAAATCGCCAAAAATGCATATGACTAAAACGTCTAACAAAAAGATAGACCAACCTAAGCGAGTTAATACCATGCCATCTTCATGGGGAGAACATGGAGCAGATGAAAAAGTGGTTATTGGTACAATTCCTGGATTAAAATATGATACAGAAGAAATCACTATAAACCGAAATAGCAAAATACAACTTACCCTGAATAATAATGACGACATGATACACAATGTTGTTATTACCAAACCTGGTAAAGAAACACCGCTTAAAATTGGAGAAATGGCTCTTAACCTTGGGTTAGATGGTCCAGATTTAAATTATGTTCCGTTTAGCGACTTAGTTTTA
Source organism: Algibacter sp. L3A6 (assembly GCF_009796825.1). Lineage (GTDB taxonomy): Bacteria > Bacteroidota > Bacteroidia > Flavobacteriales > Flavobacteriaceae > Algibacter. The sequence continues at coordinate 2,581,177 of NZ_CP047030.1, read as the reverse complement.
TTCCATTCAGGAACTGTTGGACCTGAAAGTAACGAAACTATTTACTTTACATCTCCTAGCGAACCCGGAGAATACTGGATCGTTTGTACATTCCCCGGTCATTCATTTACTATGAGGACTAAGTTGGTTGTAAAATAGAAACTTCTTTTTATGTAAAAAGCCTCAGAGTTAAACTATGGTTTAACTCTGAGGCTTTTTTTTATTTTTATTACAGGATTAAAAATATAATCCCAACGTAGTTTACGAATAATAAACATCAAAATAAATTTTAATTTTTATATTGAATTTATTGTTATCCAAACAAAAAAAGTTGGATTCTCATCCAACCTTTTTTTGTCCACTATATTAAATAATTTAATTACTCTTTATAAAGTTCTTCTAAAGTCCAATAATCTTCTCGGTCTTTTGATTGTGCTCTAGCGTTTCTAACAACTTTTTTATCTACATTATCTTCATCATTCATTGCTCTAACATAACTCAGTACATTTGCAATCCACTCATCACTATTATCTTTTAAAGGCATCATGATACCATATTCTTTACCTTCAATTGGGCCAATAAGTCCGTTTAATAAAATTTTACTCAGCACACCTTTATCTCCAGTTACCCTACCACTACCAATTAAGGATGGAGCTATAAGACCACCATCTTCTGTTGGTAAACCTTTTAAATCGGCACCATGGCAAGTAATGCATAATTGTTTATAGGAGTCATACCCCTTTGTTATACTCAGCCTTGCCCCTAAACTTCTTGCTGAAATTCGCTTTTTAAGTTGCGCCAACTGAGAGTCATCTTTCTTTAAACTTTCCACAACAGCATGTGAGATTATTTCGTGACTTTCATACTTGATATTAATAGTATTAAGTAATTCTGTTGCCTTTTTATCTTTGCTGTAACGTAAACTTAAAGCCAATTGGTTTACAACATTTACATCGACATCTGAAATTAATTTCTCTAAATCTTGAAGAATATCCTTATCACCCGCTTTCATAAAATTCTCACTTAACCTTATAGCAGTAAGTCTTACACGATAATCTTCATCTTGTAATTTTTCAGTAATTAAGGTTTTATCAATATTATCCATACCTTCAAGAGTCCAAAGTGCAGTAACACGCTCTAAACCAAAATCTTTATCGCTATTAAACAAACCATCCAGAAAAGAAGTATTATCTCGAGCTATAGCTTGTAATTCAGGAATAACCGATTGATCACCTCTTAAAACAATTAACTTTTGAGCTGTATTTCTGTACCAACCATTAGGGTGCCCTAAATACTCTATTAATTCTGAAGCTTTCTTTCCTATTAAATTAGGTTTTTCATCAAGCTCAATATCTTCATGTACAATTCTATAAATTCTACCTTTTCCTATATTTTTATCTAACCCTTTGCGTTCAATAACTGGCCTTAGAAAACTTCCTTTTTTAGTCCAATTACTTTCTTGAATAATACCACGATACATATCTACAATATAAAGCGCACCATCCGGACCTGTTTTAGCTTGTAACGGTCTAAAATTTAAATCTGTAGATGCCATAAACTCAGCTTTATCGTAAGCGTTATACACCACCTTTTTACCATTTTCATTTTTTATTTTCGCTCTACGAATCAATCTACCCACCGGCTCAGGAATAAAAAGATCACCGTATAAATCTGATGGTAATTTATGTCCTCTATAAATTTCTTGTCCTGCAGTTCCTGTAAAGTGGTTAAGTGTACCATCTTCTCGTAATCTTTTTGGTCCTCCTTGAACATCAGGAGTTCCAACTACTGGCCAAGGCTCTACAAAACCTTCAGCAAGTCTACCTTTTGCATTAAACTCACCGTATACTGGTGGTTGTTGAAATCCATAAGCTGGATTTTCACTACCTGCAGAAGAGTAATACATATTCCCTAAATCATCTTGAGTAAGTCCCCATTGCCCTCTATTTGGCATGTTTTCTAAAGAGTCTACTTCTACTTTACCATTACTTTTAAACTTAAATCGAATAGGGTTATACGTTGTATATAACCAGTTATCTAAATTCCAAATTAAACCACTTTGTTGATGCTCTAAATTTCCGCCACGACGATTTGGATTATAGTAAACACGTTCTTTTTTATCGGAAACACCATCTCCATTGGTATCTTTATAGCTCCATAAATCATATGAAAACGTTTCATTAACAATCAATTCATTTTCAAGAGGCAAAATCATTCTTGGTAATAATAGGCTATCGATAAAAACAGTGCTTTTATCCATTTTACCATCACCATCTAAATCTTCAAGCATTTTGATTTTACTAATAGATCTATTAGTTCCTGTTCCATCAACATCTTGCATATAGGTGTTCATTTCAGCAACATACATACGTCCATTTCCATCCCATGCAATGGTTACAGGCTCATCGATCATCGGTTCGCTGGCAACAAGCTCTACTCTATAGCCTTCAGGTAAATAAAAGGTTTTCATACTTTCTTCTGGTGAAAGAAATTGTGAAGATGCTTCTTTAATTATTTCTGGTTTTTCGTAAATTTTATCGACATACTGCTTTTTCTCACAATTGTAAAAAGATAATAAAACGAGTAATGATGCACTAATTTTTTTAATTTTCATCTTGGTTAGTTTTTTTTATTGGAAACATAACATCTTGGATAATGTTATGCTTAAGAGGGTAAATTTATAATGAAATCAATATTATAACTATAAACTATAGTTTTAAGCCTATAAAATATGATTCAGAAAGAGAGATTTTCGAATTAATGCAAATAATGAAAGCAAAACAATTATTAAGATTGAAGTTATTCTTATTCTAAAAAAGTAAAGTCCTAATTACTGTTAAATACATCACAGATGATTAACAAAATAAGGACTTTAAAAGCTTTTATAATCTTGGTGATTTATTCTACTATTAACTTCCCTTTCATCATGGCATAATGCCCTGGGAAACTACATAAAAAATCGTACGTTCCTGGCTCAGGAGCGTCAAACTCTACTATAGATGTTTCTCCTGCTCCAACAAGACCTGTATGAGCAATAACATCCTTACCATTTTCAGGAATATAATCTGAAGCTTTTGCAGTAGCTGCTTTATTTCCAAAAGCAGAAACGCTTACACCTTTTTTAAGCAAAACAAAATTATGTCCCATGACATTTTTATCCATTTTACCAATATGCTTTAAAGTAATTTTAATTTTCTCACCTGCTTTAACCTTAATTTCGGTTTTATTAAACTGCATGGCATCATTACCTGTAATAACAACATCGTTTGCGTTGCTTTCTACTGTTTTAACAACCTCTGTTTTTTTCTCATAAGAAAAGCCTTCTTTCTTCTTTTCTTCTTTTCCGCCACATCCTATTAATACTACTGCTGAACATGCAGCAACTAATACATACTTTGCTATTTTCATTTTAGTTATTTTAGTTTAAATTAAATTTTTACAGGAATCTTCAATGTATCAAATATACATATATAAAGGCTTCTAGTAGTGCAATATTTTTCAGTGAAAAATTCTGCACTACTAGAAGCCTAAAGATAAAATTATTTTTTAAGATAATTTATGTGATTTTCTCTTTATTATAGAATATAATCTGTGCTAATAAAGTTAGATGTTTTCTTCTCTAATAATTCCTTTAAAATAGCATTATTATAAGCGTTATCTTTTGAAGCAACAAAGGTTCTAATTGAAAAAGAACGTAATGCATCATGCACACTTAATGTTCCATAAGCCGAATCTTTTCTTCCTGTAAAAGGATAAACATCTGGTCCACGTTGACAAGAACTGTTTAAATTTACACGACAAACTAAATTAACCAAAGTATCTATTAATGGAGATAATGTATGAACATTTTGACCAAACAAGCTCACTTGTTGTCCGTAATTAGATTCTGCCATATCATGAAGCGGCTCTTCGATATCTGAAAAAGAAACCACTGGCACTACTGGTCCAAATTGCTCTTCTTTAAATACACGCATATCTTTTGTAACCGGATAAAGTACTGCTGGAAAAATAAAGTTCTCGGTAGTTTCTCCTCCTTTTTTATTTAAAATTTTAGCGCCTTTTTCCTTAGCATCATCAATTAATTCTTGAATATAACCTGGCTTTTCTATTTCTGGAAGTGGTGTTAATTTTGCGCCTGCCTCCCATGGGTTTCCAAATTTAAGTTGATCTACTTTAAAAGCAAACAATCTATTAAATTCCTCTACCACAGATTCGTGTACATATATTACTTTTAAAGCTGTACAACGTTGTCCGTTAAAAGATAGCGTTCCTGCAATACACTCCTCTACTGCCAAATCTAAGTCGGCATCTGGTAAAATAATTGCTGGATTTTTAGCTTCTAATCCTAAAACCATACGTAACCTATTTCCTTTTGGGTGTTGTGCTTGTAATGCATTTGCAGATTTACTGTTACCAATTAATGCTAAAACATCAACTTTACCCGATTGCATTATTGGTGTTGCCAAAACTCGACCACGACCATAAACAATGTTTACCACGCCTTTTGGAAAACTATTTTGAAAAGCTTCTAATAATGGAGAGATTAATAAAACACCAATTTTTGCCGGTTTAAAAACCACAGGGTTCCCCATGATTAATGCCGGAATTAAAAGTGTAAAGGTTTCGTTTAATGGATAATTATATGGCCCTAAACATAGCACCACACCTAGTGGTCCACGACGAATATGAGCATAAACGCCTGAGTTTTTCTCGAATTTTGCTGAGTCTCTATCAATTTGCTTGTAAGCTTCAATAGTATCGTAAATATAGTCTACTGTTCTATCAAATTCCTTTTGAGAATCTGGCAGGTTTTTTCCAATTTCCCACATTAAAAGTTTTACAACTTCCTCACGCTTGGTTTTCATTTCTTCAACAAACTTTTCCATACAAGCAATTCTATCAATCACTTTCATGGTTGGCCATAAACCTTGCCCTTTGTTGTATGCTGATGTCGCAGAATCTAAAGCTTCCAATGCTTCAGCTTCGCCTAACTGAGGAATTGTTCCTAATACAGTTGTTTTATACTCTTTAGTAGATGAAATAGTAGAATAAACTTCTGCTGTTTCGCCTTCCCAATGTTTTAGTTCTCCATTAACCAAATATGTAGATTGGTGTAATAATGAGTCTATTTTATATTCGTCTGGAATGTCTTGAAATGCTGTTTTCATATAAAAATATATTGTGTTATGTAGTAAAGTAAAGGTATCAATATTCTCGCTGAAATAACACTAAAACAAAGCCATTGTACGAAAAAATATCAAATTCTTAGCACTTCAATTACAACAGTTTCATATACATACAACTCAAACGTTTTCGAAAAGAAATACATTAAAATTTTTACTGTTTAAGCTAAAACCATGCGAATTACACTAAAAACTGAAACAAATCGGGCTTATCGTTTAAGTAATCACCAAAAAACTTACGTGCTTTCATTTTAGCAATAAGCGGTTCCAAATCTTCAGAAGATTTTAATTGAATACCAACAACAGCTGCTCCATTTTCACGGTTCGTTTTTTTGGTATATTCAAAGTGAGTAATATCATCGTTAGGACCTAAAATATCCACAACGAACTCCTTTAATGCTCCTGCCCTTTGTGGAAATTTTAATATAAAATAGTGCTTTAAATTAGCATAAAGTAAGGCGCGCTCTTTAATTTCGGCAGTTCGGGTAATATCATTATTACTTCCAGAAACGACACAAACTACGTTTTTCCCTTTTATTTCTTCAGCATAAAAATCTAGAGCTGCTATGCTTAAAGCTCCTGCCGGTTCTACTACAATGGCATCCTTATTATAAAGCTCTAAAATAGTCTGGCATACTTTCCCTTCCGGAACCGTAATCATGGCATGTAAATTTTGTTTGCATATAGAGAAGTTTAAATCACCAACGCGCTTTACAGCTGCACCATCAACAAATTTCTCAATATGTTCTATCTCGGTATTTTTATTATTTTTAATTGAAGTCGACATCGACGGAGCGCCTTCTGGCTCTACGCCAATAACTTTAGTATTAGGAGACAATGCCCTAAACACAGTTGATAATCCAGACGCTAAACCGCCACCACCAACAGCAATAAACACATAATCTATAGGCACTGTGGTTTGCTCTAAAATCTCTAAGCCAACCGTGCCCTGACCTTCTATAACTTTTTCATCATTAAATGGATGAATAAACATTTTACCCAAAGCAGTACATTCTCGAACGGCTGCATGGTTAGCGTCGTCGAATGTATCCCCTTCAATTTTAATTTCTATATAATCGCCACCAAACATTTTTACCTGTTCTATTTTTTGGTTTGGTGTTGGAGACGGCATATAGATTGTGCCTTTTATTTTAAGCAGTTTACAAGATAAAGCGACGCCTTGCGCATGATTTCCGGCACTGGCACATACCACACCTTTCTGAGATTCTTCGGGAGTTAAAGAACTAATTTTATTGTAAGCACCTCGAATTTTATACGAGCGTACTTGCTGTAAATCTTCGCGTTTTAATAAAATATTAGCGTCAAAAAATTCAGAATAACGAAGGCTTACTCCTAAAGGCGTAACTGCCGATACATTTTTTATAGTATCGGCAGCTAGCTTTATATTATTAAGACTTGGAAAATAGGTATTGCTCTCCTTACTCATTGCTTTATAATTTTAAAAACCTACAAGCTTATACAGCTTGTAGGTTATATTAATATGTAAAACCTGTTGGTCCGTTTAGACTAAAATGGTTTTAAAAATATGTTTAAAGAATTAAACTATTGGCTTCATAGCCGTCATAGATGCTCTTAAGAATGTACCAACTTTTTCTACTGGGTGATTTCTTAAAGCTGCATTTATTTCAATTAATTTAGCATTATCAACACCTGCACCATTACTTGTTGCGTAAGGCTTACCGATAATATCTGTATCAACAGTTTTCATGAAATCTGCTAATAAAGGCTTACAAGCATGATCGAATAAATAACATCCGTACTCAGCAGTATCCGAAATTACGGCATTCATTTCGTATAATTTACGTCTTGCAATAGTGTTTGCAATAAGTGGCGTTTCGTGTAAAGACTCGTAGTATGCAGAAGCTGCAATAATTCCAGAATCTGTCATAGCTTCAAAAGCTAATTCTACACCTGCTCTTACCATAGCAACCATTAATACACCGTTGTCATAAAATTCTTGTTCAGAAATTTCAACATCACCAGCTGGAGTTTTTTCGAATGCAGTTTCTGCTGTTGCAGCTCTCCATCCTAATAAATCTTTATCATCGTTAGCCCAATCTGCCATCATTCCTGCAGAAAAACGACCTTCAATAATATCATCCATATGCTTTTGGAATAACGGACGCATAATATCTTTTAATTCTTCTGAAAGTTCAAAAGCTTTAATTTTAGCTGGGTTAGACAAACGATCCATCATGTGAGTAATACCACCATATTTAAGACCTTCTGTAATAGTTTCCCAACCGTATTGAATTAATTTAGAAGCATAACCAGCATCAATTCCTTTTTCAATCATTTTATCGAAACAAAGAATAGAACCTGTTTGAAGTAAACCACACAAAATAGTTTGCTCTCCCATTAAATCAGATTTTACTTCAGCAATAAAAGAAGATGCTAAAACACCTGCTCTATCACCACCAGTTGCTGCTGCATAAGCTTTTGCTTGTGCCCAACCTTTTCCTTCTGGATCGTTTTCTTCGTGAACGGCAATTAAAGTTGGCACACCAAAACCTCTTTTATATTCTTCTCTAACCTCAGTACCTGGGCATTTTGGAGCCACCATAATTACGGTTAAATCTTCACGAACCTGAGTTCCTTCTTCAACAATATTAAAACCGTGAGAATAAGATAAGGTTGCACCTTTTTTCATTAAAGGCATCACTGCTTTTACTACACTTGTATGTTGCTTATCTGGCGTTAAATTTAACACTAAATCTGCAGTAGGAATTAACTCTTGGTAAGTACCAACAGTAAAACCATTATCACTTGCATTTACAAAAGATTGACGTTTTTCTGCAATGGCAGCATCACGAAGTGCATAAGAAATATCTAAACCAGAATCTCTCATGTTTAAACCTTGGTTTAAACCTTGTGCACCACAACCTACTATAACAATTTTTTTACCTTTTAAAGCATTTACACCATCTTCAAATTCTGAAGAGTCCATAAATCTACATTTAGATAATTGATTTAATTTATCTCTTAATGATAAGGTGTTAAAATAATTTCCCATTTTATAATTTAATTAGTATTTATTATTGAAGGCTTTAAGCACTTCTGTTACTTTCATTTCTTCTTTAGTGACTGCAATACGGCCAGAACGTACAAACTGCATAATACCGTAAACGCTTAGTTCTTTGCGCAAATTTTCGATTTCTACACGTCTTCCTGATTTTTCTAACACAAAAAAATCTTTATTTACAGTTACAATTCGAGCATAACTTTCTTTTATAATATTCTGAATTTGAGGTTCATTAAACAATAATTCAGATTTTATTTTAAACATACTCGACTCTGTAAAAATAGTATCCTCTTCAGTATGATAAAATGCACGAATAGTTTCTACTTGTTTTTCTATTTGTTTAACAATTTTTATAGCTTGCTCTTCGCACATATTAACGACAATAACAAAGCGATTTACACCATCAATTTCTGATTGTGATGTTGTTAAACTTTCTATATTTATGTGTCTACGCTGAAAAATAGCTGAAATACGATTTAATAATCCGATATTATTTTCGGTATAAATTGAAATCGTAAATGATTGTATATCTTGATTCATTTTATTTTAGATCTTAATTTATTAGCACAATCTTACTTCTGATACGGAAGCTCCAGTAGGAATCATCGGGAAAACATTTCCTTCTTTTTCCACACATACTTCTAAGAAATACGATTCTTTAGATTCAATCATTTCCTTAACAGCATCTGCCAACTCTTCTCGTTTTACAACTTTTCTAGCTTTAATGTAATAGCCTTCTGCTATGGCCACAAAGTTAGGATTTGTCATTTCTGTAGATGCATAACGTTTATCGAAAAATAATTGTTGCCATTGGCGCACCATTCCTAAAAACTCGTTATTTAAAACTACAATTTTTACAGGTGTTTTCTGCTGAAAAACAGTTCCTAATTCTTGTATATTCATTTGAAAACCACCATCACCGATAATAGCTACAACTTCACGGTCTGGAGCTGCCATTTTAGCACCAATAGCTGCGGGAAGCGCAAAGCCCATTGTACCTAAACCACCTGAAGTAATATTACTTTTTGAAATATTAAAATCGGCATAACGACAAGCAATCATTTGATGTTGGCCAACATCGGAAACTATAGCGGCATTACCTTTTGTTTCCTTATTTATTTGATTAATAACCTCTCCCATAGTAATACCTTCTTTGGTTGGGGTTAAATCTTCTCTAATTACTTTATCAAACTCAATAGCGTACAAGTCTTTAAATTCTTGTAACCATGCATCGTGAGACTTTGCATCTAATAATGGTAATAATTGTGATAAGCTATCTTTAGAGTTTCCTAAAACGGCAACTTCTGTTTTCACATTTTTATCAATCTCTGCTGGATCAATTTCAAAATGAATCACTTTAGCCTGCTTAGCATAAGTATTTAAACTACCCGTTACACGATCGTCAAAACGCATACCAATAGCAATTAAAACATCACATTGATTGGTTAAAACATTTGGTGCGTAATTACCGTGCATACCAACCATACCTACATTTAAAGGATGAGATGTTGGTACTGCTGATGCTCCAAGAATTGTCCAAGCTGAAGGAATTCCTGCTTTTTCTATTACTGCTTTTAACTCTTCTTCTGCTTTTCCTAAAATAACACCTTGTCCCCAAACGATCATTGGTTTCTTTGCAGCGTTAATTAATTTTGCAGCTTCTTTTACAGCTGCTGTATCTGTATCTGGTATAGGATTATAACTTCTTACACCTGTACATTTTTCGTATTTAAAATCGAATTCTTCTAACTGAGCATCTTTTGTAATATCTACTAAAACAGGACCCGGACGGCCACTTTTAGCGATATAAAATGCTTTCGCAATAGCTTCTGGAATTTGAGATGCTTTTGTTACTTGGCAATTCCATTTAGTAACTGGAGTAGATATTCCCACAATATCAGTTTCCTGGAATGCATCACTACCTAATAAATGAGATGCGACCTGACCAGTAATACATACTAACGGTGTAGAATCTATTTGAGCATCGGCAATACCCGTAATTAAATTGGTAGCTCCAGGACCAGAAGTAGCCATAGCTACACCTACTTTTCCGGAAATACGAGCATAACCTTGAGCTGCATGCGCTGCACCTTGCTCATGGCGTGTTAAAACATGATGAATTTTATCTCTAAATTTGTATAATTCGTCATAAACGGGCATTATCGCACCACCTGGGTAGCCGTAAAGAATGTCTACGCCTTCTGCTAATAAACAATGGATAATTGCTTCGCTACCAGAAATACGCACAGTTGCTTGCGTATTATTTGCTTGTTTTTTTATGGTTTGAGTGTCTTTCATCTCTATATATTTTCTTCTTGCTCTTGTAATCGTTACTTACTATAAATCTGTCACACAGCCTTTAGACGCCGATGCTACAGATTTTGCATATTTATATAATATTCCTTTTGTATGTTTTAAAGCTGGCTGAATCCATTGTGATTTTCTTTCAGCTAATTCTTCATCAGAAAGTAAAACGTTGATTGAATTATCTTCGGCGCTAATTCTAATATTATCACCGGTTTTTAATAATCCAATTGCTCCACCTTCTTGAGCTTCTGGTGTAATGTGGCCCACAACAAAACCATGTGTTCCTCCAGAAAAACGACCATCAGTAATTAATGCTACAGATTTTCCTAAACCTGCTCCCATAATTAACGATGTTGGTTTTAACATTTCTGGCATTCCAGGACCTCCCTTAGGACCAACATATCTAATGACGACTACATCACCTCTTTCTACTTCCCCGTTTGAAATTCCAGTGTTTGCAGCTTGTTCTCCATCGTAAACCACAGCTTTACCTTCAAATAACAAACCTTCGTTTCCTGATATTTTTGCTACAGCACCTTCTATTGCCAAGTTTCCGTAAAGAATTTGCAAATTCCCTGAAGATTTTAATGCTTTATCCTTAGGAAATATAACGTCTTGGTCATCTTCAAAAGTAAGCGGTTCAACATCTGCTAAATTTTCAGCTAATGTTTTTCCTGTTACTGTTAAACAATCACCATGTAAATAACCATTATCTAATAAGTATTTCATTACTGCTGGAGTTCCTCCTACACCATGAACATCTTCCATTAAATATTTTCCAGATGGTTTTAAATCTGCTATTAAAGGTGTTCTATCACTAACACGTTGAAAATCTTCTAAAGTAAATTCGATATCCGCAGCATGTGCAATAGCTAAAAAGTGTAATACCGCATTGGTAGAACCACCTAAAGCATTTACAAGAGCTATAGCATTCTCAATAGATTTTTTAGTAATAATATCTAAAGGCTTTAAATCTAATTCTAAAAGGTTTTTGATAGCGATTGCCGTTCTTTCACTTTCAGATAATTTATTTGGATTCTCTGCTGGAATAGAAGAGTTATAAGGTAATGCAAACCCCATACATTCTATAGCCGAAGCCATTGTGTTTGCAGTATACATACCACCACAAGCTCCTGCTCCTGGAATAGCACTTTTTATAATTTCTCTGTATTCTTCTTCACCAATCTCTCCTGCTACTTTTTGACCTAAGGCCTCAAAAGCAGAAACAATATTTAATTTTCTTCCTTTATATTTTCCTGATGCTATTGTTCCTCCATACATCATTATAGACGGACGATTTAAACGTAACATAGCAATAACAGCTCCTGGCATATTTTTATCACAACCAACAACAGAGATTAAAGCATCATAACTTTGTGCATTCATAACCGTTTCAATAGAATCGGCGATAATGTCACGAGAAGCTAAAGAGTAATTCATTCCTGAAGTTCCCATAGAAATACCATCGGAAACACCAATAGTATTAAACCCTAAACCTACTAAATCTGCTATTTTACACTCAATTTTCACTTCAGCAGCCAAGTTATTCAAATGCATATTACAAGGATTACCATCGTAACCTGTACTAGCAATACCCACTTGGGCTTTTTTCATATCTTCATCAGTCAAACCTACCGCGTATAACATCGCTTGAGATGCAGGTTGAGATTCATCTTGAGTTAACCTTTTACTATGTTTATTGAGTTCCTTCATTTTTGTTGCGGATAATTTTATCTTTTACTGTATTTTTATTTTAATAATTTAGGTTTTTATGAATTTCATTAAAAACTCTTCATTCTTTGAAATAATGCTCGAAATTAATTTATTAGCCATTTAAAACGATTTATAATTCGTTTTTTAGGTTAAATTCACAAACCTAAAACACCTATCAACTACTTGATTATCAATTATTTAATTCGATATTTTTACTATGTCCAAAAAATCAAAAATTTACAATAAAAAAAGCCTTCTCTAAAAGGAAGGCTTTTTAACATATTAAGATTTAAAAAAACGTTCCGAGTGCATCATGAAATAATCACAATGACATTAATAGACGTTTTAATTAAAGAGTTCTTTTTCATCCTATATTATAAATTCAATCGTTCTTCCCCAAAACATTCTGTATATAGGTGTTGCTGAAGATTAGATTCATCAAATATTTATAAATAAAACTTATTAAGCAAATTTTAGGTTAAAAAACTCTAAATGAATTCGCAATTCCTTTTATTTTTCTATTTTTGCAGCCACATATAACAGAGGAAAGATTTGACTGATTGCAACCTCTTTGTACTAAATAAAGTTTCAAAAACATTGAAATTAATTTTTTACAAATAAAAATGCTAAAGGCAGTGTAAACTTCCTTCGACGTTTTCGTCAAATCTTGCTATAAAATAATATAATATGGCTTATTTATTTACTTCGGAAAGTGTTTCTGAAGGACACCCAGATAAGGTGGCGGATCAGATTAGTGATGCGTTAATCGACAATTTTTTAGCTTTTGATACCGAATCAAAAGTAGCATGTGAAACTCTAGTTACTACTGGACAAGTAGTGCTTGCTGGCGAAGTTAAATCGACGACTTATTTGGACGTTCAAAAAATCGCTAGAGATACCATTAACAAAATTGGATACACCAAAGGTGAATATATGTTTGATGGAAATTCGTGTGGTGTGCTTTCTGCTATACACGAACAATCAGACGATATTAGCCAAGGTGTAGATCGTGGTACTAAAGAAGAACAAGGTGCAGGAGATCAAGGTATGATGTTTGGTTACGCTAGTAACGAAACAGAAAACTTTATGCCATTAGCTTTAGATCTATCTCATAGAATTCTAAAAGTTTTAGCTGAATTACGTCGCGAAAATAAAGACATTACTTACTTAAGACCAGATTCTAAAAGTCAAGTAACTATTGAATATAGCGATGATAATGTACCACAACGTATTGATGCGATTGTTGTTTCTACACAACATGACGATTTTGATGCGGATGACGTAATGCTTGCTAAAATTAGAAAAGATATAGTTGAAATTTTAATTCCACGTGTAGTTGCAGATTTACCTGAAGCTATTCAAAATTTATTCAACAACGATATTAAATATCATATCAATCCTACCGGTAAATTTGTAATCGGTGGACCGCATGGTGATACTGGTTTAACGGGTAGAAAAATTATTGTAGATACTTACGGTGGGAAAGGTGCACACGGTGGTGGTGCTTTTTCTGGAAAAGACCCAAGTAAAGTAGACAGAAGTGCTGCATATGCTACACGACATATTGCTAAAAATTTAGTAGCAGCAGGTGTTGCTAGTGAAGTTTTAGTACAAGTTAGTTATGCTATCGGTGTTGTAGAACCTATGGGAATCTTTATAGATACTTACGGAACCTGTACCTTTAACATGACCGATGGAGAGATTGCACAAAAAGTAACAGAACTGTTTGATATGCGTCCATTTGCTATTGAAGAGCGTTTAAAGCTAAGAGCTCCTATATATAGCGAAACCGCTGCATACGGCCATATGGGACGTAAAAATGAAACAGTTACTAAATCATTCTCACAACCAAATGGTGAATCAATAACATTAGATGTTGAATTATTTACTTGGGAGAAATTAGATTATGTAGATAAAGTAAAAGCCGCTTTCGGATTGTAACATCTACGAGTAAAGTTTAAATAATAAAAAAAGTGATCAACTAAGTTGATCACTTTTTTTATATAACAATATCAAATACTATTTCCGTAATATTAATAAGAACATAAGTATAACTTTTAAAGGCTCAATTACTCAACCGTAAACAACAAATCCTCTTCTGTTGGAGATAAGCATCTACTATCGTTACATACCATAAAATTAACCACGCCTTCTACAGTAAAGCTTTTTTTTGTTTTGACCTTTATACGCTGTTTAAAGGTAGCCTTATCATCAAAATATTTTATCTTAATACTAAAAATAGGATCATCTACCACATGACCTTCATCTTCTTTAGTATTTCCCTTTTTAAGAAATTTACCATTTCCATCAAAACTAAAACTCGTTGCTATAGGTCCATCCTCTGGAACCGTTTGTGAATATAAATGCCAACCAGAGTCTATAGTTGCAGTTGCTATTAAATCAAATTCAGTATCTGATACCCTATTAACTGAAGTCTCCCATTTAACAGGCTCTAATATTTGAGCTTTAGTTATGTTTAAAGCTAAAACTGCAATAATTATAAATATACTTTTCATAAAATAATACTTTTCAAGATTTCCTTAAAGATTAAATCAACTATTGAGCCACAAATTAAAACTGCAACATAAAATACACCATGCACTATAATAAGGCTAATTACTTGGAGTAAATGTACAAAAAGTTAAAAAAACCTTTTAAATTAGTTTAAAAATAGCGCGTAGATAACTATAAAACTTATTAATTCTCAATTGCTAACCTTACCAATTACATAAATCAGGCATGTTATAAAAAAGAAAGTCTGTAAAAGGCGAAAACTCCAAATCATTACGATTCAGAGTTTTCATTAATTCTCCCTAAGAACTAATTAATAGCAATACAAATATAAGACAAATACTACTTACAAGAAATGCGTAGTTATACGTATTTTTCTATTTATTAATGTATTAAATACAATAGTTCTAATATATCCTTATAAAACTAGCTCATAACCAACAGAACAATATCGCTTACGCAGAAATATAACTAAGCATATTCCCTTCTAGATTACACCTTACCAATAATTATTTAGGTTGAGTTTATTGCAAAAAAAATCCTCAACAAATAAATGTTGAGGAATAAAAAAGGCAACGACCTACTCTCCCACAAATGCAGTACCATCGGCGCTAATGGGCTTAACTTCTCTGTTCGGAATGGTAAGAGGTGAGCCCCATCGCTATAACCACCTTAAGTTATAGCTGCTCGCTATTAGATCTAAATCCTTTAGCATACAGCGTTTATCGCTTTGGATAAACAAATATCTTAACATATTGAAACAAAAATCATGAACTTATTTTATAATACTTCTAATTGTATAACTTTTAAAAAAACAGGCGTACAATAAGCCTATGGGTTATTAGTACTACTTGGCTATGACATTACTGCCTTTACACCTATAGCCTATCAACGTGGTAATCTTCCACGACCCTTTAAAGAAATCTCATCTTGTGGTGGGTTTCGCGCTTATATGCTTTCAGCGCTTATCCCTTCCCAACGTAGCTACTCAGCAATGCTCCTGGCGGAACAACTGATACACCAGAGGTTAGTCCAACTCGGTCCTCTCGTACTAGAGTCAGATCCACTCAAATTTCTAACGCCCACTGTAGATAGAGACCGAACTGTCTCACGACGTTCTGAACCCAGCTCGCGTGCCACTTTAATGGGCGAACAGCCCAACCCTTGGGACCTTCTCCAGCCCCAGGATGTGACGAGCCGACATCGAGGTGCCAAACCCCCCCGTCGATATGAGCTCTTGGGGGAGATCAGCCTGTTATCCCCGGCGTACCTTTTATCCTTTGAGCGATGGCCCTTCCATACGGAACCACCGGATCACTATGCTCTACTTTCGTACCTGATCGACTTGTAGGTCTCTCAGTCAAGCTCCCTTATGCCATTGCACTCTACGCACGATTACCAACCGTGCTGAGGGAACCTTTAGAAGCCTCCGTTACTCTTT